>JACQAC010000033.1 GCA_016195245.1 Pseudomonadota bacterium | reverse complement strand
GCTGCGTGTAAAAGCGCCGGAAGATGGTCTCGAGATTTTCCGGTGGAATGCCGGGGCCCTCATCCTCGACCATGGCGCGCACCAGCGGACGGTCCTTGCCGCGTACAACCTCCGCCGAGACAGAAACGTGCCCCTCCTCCGGGCTGAACGAGCGGGCGTTGTCGATCAGGTTCCGGAATACCTGACCGAGCGGTCCGTCCTGCCCCAGCACGACGACGCCTGACGGCCGCTCGCCCTTGAAGCGCACTTCGACATGGCCGCGCGCGTCCTCCGGCGGCTCATAGGCGCGCGCCAGCTCGTAAAGCAGCGCGCCGAGATCGACACGACCCACATCGCCGCGCGCGGTTTCCGCTTCAATGCGCGTGGCGCGCGAAATGTCCGTAATCAACCGATCAAGCCGTTGGACATCTTGGGCCACAATGCCGAGCAATTGCGTTTGCCGATCGGCGTCCTTCACCGCGCGCGCAGAATCGACCGCCGAGCGAATGGAAGCCAGGGGATTCTTGATTTCGTGGCTTACGTCCGCCGCAAAGCGCTCATTGGCGTCGATGCGATCGGCAAGCGCGCCGGTCATTGCTTCCAGCGAATGCGCCAATGCGCCAATTTCGTCTTTGCGTTTCGAAACTTCTGGCAAGGAGAGCCGTGTCGCCCCGGTCACGCGCAAGCGATCCGCAGCCTGCGCCAAGCGTCGCACCGGTTGGGCGATGAACAGCGCGAGCAACAGCGATGACAGGAAAATCGCAATGCCAGCGCCGAGCACGAATGGGATCATGCTCGTCCGCTCCGCCACCAAAATACGCTCCACGTCAGCGCTTTCGAGCGTCACCGTGCCAAGGATCTGCTGTACGCGTCGCAATGGCAAAGTCACGGAGACCACACGCTCGCCGCGCTCATTCAAACGCTCGCCGCGTACGATCTCGCCACGCAACGCCCGAGCCCGCGCTTCCGGCAAGGTGATCGTCGGATGCCACGGCGTGAGCCGCCAATATTCGACATGCTGCGCGGCGTTCTCGATGGACTGGCCAATGTTCGGCCACTCGCCGATCTGCGGCAGTGGCGTCTCTTCGAGCCTGTCATAGATCACATCGGTATCGGCGATGAGATGTCCATCGGCGCCCGCGACGCGTACGCGCGGTCCCTGCCCTGGGCGCGCACCCTCCGCAATCGGCGGCAACAGCCGGCGCAGCACTTCGCGCACTGCCGGTTCGTTGATGTAGGGATAGGGATCGCCTTGGACAGTACCCGTCTCGACCAGCAGGTTTGTGATCAGCTCGCCTTGCGTGCGCAGATTGCCATACTGCGCCTCGGTCAGCCCCGCGCGCATTTCCGACAGCAGCAGCACCCCGACCACCAGGATCAGGAAGCCCGCAAAATTCCAGATGAAGATGATGCGGGCGATGCGCGAGCGCGCGACCGCCCGAAACCCCTCAGCTCTCGTTGTAGCGATAGCCGACGCCATAGAGGGTTTCGATCGCGTCGAAGTTTCCGTCGATGTCCCGGAACTTCTTGCGGAGCCGCTTGATGTGCGAGTCGATGGTTCTATCGTCGACATAGACCTGATCATCATAGGCCGCGTCCATCAATTGGTCGCGGCTTTTCACGTATCCGGGGCGCTGGGCGAGCGCCTGGAGAATGAGAAACTCCGTCACCGTGAGACGCACTTGCTCGCCCTTCCAAGTGCAGGCGTGACGGTTGGGGTCGAGCGAAAGTTCGCCCCGCACAATCGGCTTCTTGTCATTCCCCTCCGTCCCGGGCGCGCCCGCGCGCGTCCGGCGCAGCAGGGCCTTCACCCGCTCGCTCAGCAAGCGTTGGGAAAATGGCTTCTTGATGTAATCGTCGGCGCCAACATTGAAACCGACCACCTCGTCCATCTCATCGTCCTTGGAGGTCAGGAAAATGACCGGCAGGTTCGACGCCTGCCGAAGCCGGCGCAGTACCTCGACGCCGTCCATGCGCGGCATCTTGATATCAAGGATGGCGATATCCGGCGGCGCTTCCGAAAGCGCCGTCAAGGCGGCGGCGCCGTCGGTATAAGTCCGCACCGTGTAGCCTTCCTGCTCAAAGAAGATTTTGAGCGAGGTGAGGATATTCTCGTCGTCATCGACAAGGGCGATGGTGGCCATGTGAAGAACCGGACTTCCTGACGTTGCCGTAATGAACTGGTGCCGCCAGTCTTAGCGGTCAAGCGGCTTCAAGGAAACCCGTCACGGTTCACGCCTGGTTTGTTGGACGTGGGTGATGAAAAGATGCGGTCCGGAAACCCAGCCGGGCGGGCGCGACACGTTCACGCATCTAGTTCGCTGTCGCCCCCGTCCGGCTCAGGGTGAACCCGCGCCGTTCCGCGTTCGTGCATGCAACGCCGTCCTCCGTGACTTGGCACGCGAACGGCCCACCGGTCCAATGCGCGCCCGCTGTGAGCATATCGCCGCTACAGCAACTCGCATCGCCAACATGGTCGATCTTCGTAGCCGCCCCGCGCGCCGACAGCGTGAAGCGCACATAGACAGGCTCGACGCGATCGCAGATCAGTTGGGGCCCGCCATCCGGCGTCGTGTAGGTGTCAGTTCCGCCCGCCGGCACGTAATCGCAACCAACATTACCGCCGGCGGCTTCAAACTCCGCCGGCGCATTGGTAGGCGCAGTCGTTGCATCCACCTGCGCCTCCGTGCTGGCGGCGTTGGACGCAGAATGCCCCGGCGCGGGGGCGCTGGGCGAACATGCGATCAATGCAAAGACTGCGATCGACGTGACAAGGCGCATGCGAATTCTATGCGCTCACGTCGATGGAATCTCAACGGTGAAGAAATCCAGCGAGAGTCATTCCGGCTCTACGGCGCGTTGCGCCTACGGCCGGAACCCAGGGTACATCCTGCGCTCTGCGATCACCTGGGTTCCGGATCGCGCTTCGCGCGTCCGGAATGACTCTGCGCTTGTCTTGTTGCCACTTATTCCTAATGCGCCGCACCCCAGGTTGCGCCAGCCTTCGCTTCCACGGTCAGCGGAATGCTCAGCATCACCGCAGGCTCAGGCGCCGCTTCCATCACATCGCGCGCCAGCCGGCACAGCGCATCCGCTTCCGCCTTCGGCGCCTCGAACACCAGTTCGTCGTGCACCTGCAGCAGCATCTTCGATTTGAGCCCGGCTTTCTCCATCGCCGGCGGCAAACGCACCATAGCGCGGCGAATGATGTCAGCCGCCGCGCCTTGCAGCGGCGCGTTGATGGCTTGGCGTTCGCCGAACGCGCGCTCTTGCGCATTCTTCGACTGCACGCCCTTCACCCAAATGCGCCGCCCAAAGATCGTCTTCACATAGCCATTGGCGCGCGCGAACGTCTTGGTGGTTTCCATGTAGTCGCGGATACCGGGAAAGCGCTCGAAATACTTCTTGATGTACGCCGCCGCCTCTTCGCGCTCGATGCCAAGGTTGCGCGCAAGACCAAACGCCGAAATCCCGTAAATAATGCCGAAATTGATCGCCTTCGCGTTGTTGCGTACTTCCTTCGGCATGCCTTCCACCGGCACGCCAAACATCTCTGACGCCGTACGTGCGTGAATGTCGATGCCGTCGGCGAACGCCTGCTTCAGTTGCGGAATGTCGGCGACGTGCGCCAGCAGCCGGAGCTCGATTTGCGAATAGTCCGCCGAGACAAGCACATTGCCGTTCTCCGCAATAAACGCTTCGCGGATGCGCCGGCCCTCCTCGGTACGGATCGGGATGTTCTGCAGGTTTGGATCGTTGGAGGCGAGGCGTCCCGTCGAACTGGCGGCGAGCGCATAAGTGGTGTGAACGCGATGCGTCCGCGGATTCACCGCCGCTTGCAGCGCTTCGGTGTAGGTTGAGCGCAGCTTCGAGAGTTGCCGCCAGTCCAGCAATTTGCGCGGCAATTCGTGGCCTTCGTCAGCAAGCTCTTCGAGTTTGCTCGCATCGGTGGACCAAGCGCCGGTTTTGGTCTTGCTGCCGCCCGGCAGTTTCATTTCATCGAACAGAATTTCGCCGAGCTGCTTCGGCGAGCCCATGTTGAATTGCTTGCCCGCCAGTCCGTACGCTTCTTCTTCGTACTGAAGCATACGCTGCGCGAAATCGCCGGAGAGCCGCGACAGCATCTCGGGGTCGATCTTGATCCCTTCCTTCTCCATCGCCGCCAACACCGGCGGCAGCGGCCGTTCCAACGTTTCATACACGGTGATCAGCCGCTCGCGCGCCAGCTCAGGCTTGAGCTTGCGATACAAACGCAGCGCCGCATCCGACTGCTCGCATGCATACGTAGAGGCGCGCTCTACCGCGACTTGATCGAACGAGATTTGCGATTTGCCCTTGCCGGCGACATCAGAGAGCGGCGTGAGCGCGTGCCCGAGATGCTTCTCGATCAGATCGATCTTCTCATGCGAATCCATGCCGCCATACAGCGCGTAGGACATCAGCATCGGATCATCGATCGGCGTGAGCGCCACGCCATACTTCGCAAACAACGCCACGTCCCATTTGACGTTGAGCCCGACTTTCACAACGGACGCATCTTCCAACAGCGGCTTCAGCAAACCTAACGCGGTTGCCAGCGGAATTTGACCTTCCCCTCCCCCTTGTGGGGAGGGGGTAGGGGGCGGGGGGCGTTCAGAATTTGGCGCCGGCAATTCCGACGCAAACAACTCCCCTGCCCGCGGATCTGCCGCGCGGTGCGATAACGGCACATACGCCGTCACGTTCGGCCCTATCGCCAGCGACACGCCCACCAAATCCGCGCGCGCTGCATCAAATGAAGTCGCTTCCGTATCCAACCCTACAACGCCAACGCTCTTCGCCCGCGCAATCCACGCCTCCAGCGCCTCAACGCTCCGCACGCATTCATACGCACCGCGCTTGAACACGCCGTCTTCCGCGCTCGGCGCCGCCACAACGCCCGCCGTGATCGGCGCACCCGTCGCGTACGACGCGACGATCTCGACGCCCTTCTCTTTCGCGAAACTCTCCCGTACCCGCCGCGCCAGCGTGCGAAACTCCATCGCCTCGATGAATTGCAACAGTGGCTCGCGCTCCACCGCACGCACCGCAAAATCTTCCCACTTCTCGGCAACCGCCACGTCATCCTTCAGCGTCACCAACTGCCGCGACAACCGAATCTGATCCGCAAAATTGATCAGCGTCTCGCGCCGCTTCTGCTGTTTGATCTCATTTGCACGTTCAAGAATAGCGTCCAGAGATCCAAACGTGTTGATCAACTCCGCCGCAGTCTTAGGCCCAATCCCCGGCGCGCCCGGCACGTTATCGGTCGAGTCTCCGATCAACGCCTGCGCATCGATCACCTTGTCCGGCCCAACGCCGAACTTTTCCATCACCGCGTCCGGCCCGAGAACGCGGTTCTTCATCGGATCGTAGAGCTCGATCTGCCCATCGACGATCAGCTGCATCAGATCTTTATCCGACGAGACGATCTTCACGGTCGCGCCGGTCCGCGCCGCTTGCCGCGCGTACGTCGCGATCAGATCGTCAGCCTCGAAGCCGCCCATCTCGATGCACGCGACATTGAACGCGCGCACCGCATCGCGGATCAGCGGAAATTGCGGCACCAAATCTTCCGGCGCAGGTGGGCGATGGGCCTTGTACTCGGGATAGAGTTCGTTGCGGAACGTAATCTCGGACTTATCGAAGATGACAGCCAAGTGCGTCGGCGCATCGGCGCCCTTCATCTCCTCCAGAAATTTCCAGAGCATATTGCAAAAGCCGGCCACCGCGCCGACGGACAATCCGTCCGACGCCCGCGTGAGCGGCGGCAACGCATGATACGCCCGGAAAATATAGCCCGAGCCGTCAATCAGAAACAGGCGCGGCGAAGCAGTTTTGGCCATGCGCCTATTTAGGCAATCACAGCCGCGCGGTCACCCCTACGCTTTGAACAACGCATTGTAATCGACAGGCGCGCCGCGCCGCGCCCAGAGCTTTTCGCTATCGCCTTCGATCAAAAACTCGCGTGCGGCGACCGTCACAGCCGCCATCGCTGCGTTATAGATCGAAGTCGCCGCGCTCACCCGCTTCGCACCCAGCGCCTTCAGCTCCGCCGCCTTAGGCACACCGGGCCGCGCCATCACATTGAGCGGCAACCCGCACCCCGCCGCGATCGCCTTGATCTCCGCAGCGTCAAACACACCCGGCACGAACAACCCGCTCGCACCCGCCTCCCTGATCGCCTTCGCACGCTTCAACGCCTCGGCTTGCGCCTGCTCCGCGGGCACGAGCTGTTTCAGATACACATCCGTCCGCGCATTGATGAACAGCTTCACGCCCGCGCGCTCGCCGGCATTGCGCGCCGCTTCGATCTTCTTCAGGTGCAGCTCGTGCGGCTGCTTGCCGTCTTCGAGATTGATGCCGACTCCACCCGCATCGATCAGCGCCGCAATGTTCTTCCCAACCTCAGCCGGATCGTCTGAATATCCGCCTTCCGCATCCACCGTAATCGGCACGCTCACCACGCGCGCAATCTCCTGCACCGCGCTCACCAAAATCGAAATCGGCAGCCCATGCCCATCCGCGTACCCATGCGCCCACGCCACCGCCGCGCTAGACGTCGCAATCGCCTTAGCGCCCGCCTCCTGCACCACCCGCGCCGATCCCGCGTCCCAAGCATTCGGCAGGATCAGAAAATCTTTGTGCAGCGCGTGAAAGATTTCAGCGTCTTGTGGACGTGCGGACATGGGGCTCTCCTCTGGCAGCTCATGTAGTGCCGCCGCAGAGCGAAAACATCACGCCATTTTCGGACGTGGACTTAGTGGCTGTCGGCGTGATCGCCCAATACAAAGCGCCGGTCGCAGTACAAACACTCGACGAAATCGTCTTCGCCCATGTCGTAATACACCACCGGATGCCCCAGCGCGCCGCCGCCGTCGCACTTCACGCGCTTGGAGGTCACAGCAATCACTTCCGGCGCCGGGCGCGCGTCGGGATCGCCAGGAGTCATCTGGTCGGTGCGCGAATTGTCGTGAAGTTTGGCCATGCGAGAGCGTCTAAACCATTGAAGCAGCGGATGCGCGCTCGTAACTAGAGCGCATCGCGCGTCCGCGCAATCGCCGCCGCGCCCCGGAACACTCTATGCTCGCACCCACCTCGCCGCCCGAATTCGCCATCGAAGCCCGCGGCCTCGACAAAACCTACCGCGCCCAAGGCAAAGGCGCCGCGGTTCACGCGCTCAAGACGGTCGACCTCGCTATCCCGCGCGGCTCGTTCTTCGGCCTGCTCGGCCCCAATGGCGCCGGCAAGTCGACCTTCATCAACATTCTCGGCGGCCTGGTCGTGAAGTCCGGCGGCACGGCCAAGATTTGGGGTCACGACATCGACGCCGATCCGATGAACGCGCGCGGCGCCATCGGCATCGTGCCGCAAGAACTCAACATGGACCCGTTCTTCTCACCCGGCGAAGCGCTCGAAATCCAAGCCGGCTATTACGGCGTGCCGAAGAGCGAGCGCCGCACCGAAGAAATTCTCCGCGCCGTCGGCCTCTGGGACAAACGCGACGCCTATGCACGCACGCTCTCCGGCGGCATGAAGCGCCGCCTGCTCGTCGCCAAAGCCATGGTGCATGCGCCGCCCGTGCTGGTGCTCGACGAACCCACCGCCGGTGTTGACGTCGATCTTCGCCGTCAGCTTTGGGAATATGTGCGCGGCCTGCACGCGCAAGGCACCACCATCGTGCTCACCACCCATTATCTCGAAGAAGCGCAAGCGCTCTGCGATACCATCGCCATCATCAATCACGGCCAAGTCATCGCCTGCGAACCAACCGGCAATCTGATTGGCCGCCTCGATCGCAAAACGCTGGTGGTCACGCCGCAAGCTGAAATCGCGCCACCGCTTAAAGGCTTTGAAGACGTCACTTTCGCCATGCGCAACACTGGCGCCTTCGCCCTCACCTACAAAACCAGCGAACATTCCGTCGAAGAACTCCTCGACCGCGTCCGCGCCGCCGGCGTCGCCATCAAAGATCTCTCGATTGAAGAGCCGGATCTGGAAGACGTGTTCGTAGAACTCACCGCCTAAGGAGGCGCAGCATGTGCCGGAACATCAAAACCCTCTACAATTTCGAACCGCCCGCAACACACGAGGAAATCCGCGCCGCGTCGCTGCAATTCGTGCGCAAGCTCTCCGGCTACAACACGCCGTCGAAAGCCAACGAAGCGGTCTTCAACCGCGCCATTGATGAAATCTACGAAGTCGCACACCGCCTGCTGCACGATCTCGAAACCCAAGCACCGCCGCGTGATCGCGAAGTGGAAGCGCAAAAGGCCCGCGAACGCGCCGCGCACCGCTTTGGCCCGCGTACCGCGGAAGGTTGAGCCATGCCTTACGTCAATATCAAGATCACCCGCACCGATCCGCCCGCCACCGCCGCGCAGAAGGCCGAGCTGATCCGAGGCGCGACCGAACTGGTGCAGCGCGTTCTCAACAAAAATCCAGCCACCACCGTCGTCACCATCGACGAAGTCGACACCGACAATTGGGGAATCGCCGGAGACTCCGTCACTGCCCGAAACGCCAAAACCAAATCCTAGAAGCGCTGCAGCGCGAAAATCGCCAGCATGTGGAAGTACCACGGTGCGGTGAATGTGAGGCTGTCGACGCGATCGAGAATGCCGCCATGACCCGGCAGCAGATTTGAAGCGTCCTTCACGCCAAGATCGCGCTTGATCGCCGACATGGTGATGTCGCCGAGAAACCCGAGCATCGGCAGCACACCGCCGATCAGCAACAGCACGGGCAAATCCCGCAGCGGCGTGAAATATGGGGCCAGCCATACGAAGAGCGCTGTGGTGGTTAGGCATCCGCCGATCGCGCCCTCCCACGTCTTGTTGGGGCTGACGCGCGGCGCGATTTTGTGACGCAACAATCTAGCGACCGGCAATGCGGGCGGCCTCTCCTTCGCGACACTCGCGCGCGTCCCCGCGATCCAATTGCTTGCCGGCTTTGGCATCGCCTTCTACATTATTTCCATCACTTACGTTGCGCCACGTTTCGGCGTCGGCAATGCCGTCATGCTGGTTGTCGCAGCGCAAATCGCATCATCGGCAGTTATTGACCAGTTCGGACTCTTCGGCGCGCCGCAGAAACCCATCGACGCGCTGCGCGTCATCGGCCTCGCCATCATGGTGGTCGGCGTTGTGATCGCACAATATGCGGCAGCGCATCCGCACAACGCCGCTCACTAAATCGTTGACGCCGTCCCGCTTCGGGAGAGGATGTCGCTCGCACTGGAGGGACGGACATGAGCGAAGCTTCCAACTCTGACAAACTCGGCGCGACACGACGCGGCATGATGGCGGGTGCGGCCGCACTTGCCCCAATCAGCGCAATGGTCGCCGGCGGCGCCAACGCTGCAACGCCGAACCGCACCGCGCTTCAGCACGCTGTCGAGAACGGCAAGGAAGCTGCCGTGCAGCGCATCCGCGATTGGATCGCCAACCCCACCATCGCCGCCGAGCACCGCAACGTGCCGGAAGGCGCACAATACATGCAGCAACTGGCGCGCGACGCCGGCTTCCAAACCGCGGAGATCGTGCAGACCGACGGCTCGCCGGGCGTGTTCGCAACCTGGGATGTCGGCGCACCGAAAACGCTCGGCGTCTATTTCATGTACGACGTGAAGCAATTCGATCCGGCGGAATGGTCATCGCCCCCGCTCGAAGCGCGTATCGTCGACAAGGCCGGCTTCGGCCAAGTCATGGTCGGCCGCGGCGCCGTCAACCAGAAAGGCCCCGAAGGTTCATTCCTCGCGGCGCTGCATGCATTGCGCGCCGCTGGCCGCAGGCCGCCCGTCAATCTCGTACTCGTCTGCGAAGGCGAAGAAGAAATCGGCAGCCCGCACTTCCATCAAATCGTTCAACGCGAAAACGTCATGGCCGCGATGCGCCGTGCGCAAGGCGTGTTCATTCCCTCCGCGTCTCAAGACCCCGGCACCGGCAACGTCACGCTCACGCTCGGCGCCAAAGGCATCATCGAGTGCGAACTGGTGTCGAGCGGCGCTCATTGGGGACGCGGCCCGACGCACGACATTCACTCGAGCATCAAAGCCATGGTGGATTCGCCTGTGTGGCGGCTCGTGCACGCGCTCAATACGCTCGTCTCCGAAGACGGCAATACCGTCGCCATCGAAGGCTGGGGCGAACACGTGCGCCCGATCACAGCGCGCGAGCACGAACTCATCATGCAGAACGCGCACAACACCGACGAAGCCGATTGGAAGCGCCGCAACGGCGTCTCGCACTTCATCGACGACCTGCCGTGGCCGCAAGCACTTGAACGCCTCGCGTCACAACCGACCGTCAACATCGAAGGCCTCGTGGCCGGCTATACCGGCCCCGGCGGCAAAACCATTCTGCCGACTCGCGGCGTGGCGAAGTGCGATCTACGTCTCGTCCCAAACCAAACGCGCGCCGAGTGCGAAGCCAAACTGCGCGCACACCTCGTCGCGAAAGGTTTCCCCGACATCGAAGTCAACGTCACCGGCGGCTACGATCCTACCGAAACGCCGGAGTCGAGCCGCATCGTCCAAGCCGAACTCGCCGTCTGCCGCAGCCTGCACATTGAAGCCTCGCTCAACCCGCGCTCCGCGGGCTCATGGCCGGGATCGGTGTTCACCGCCCCGCCACTCAGCTTGCCGGCCGCGCAATTCGGCCTAGGTCATGGCAGCGGCGCGCATGCGCCGGACGAATACTTCGTCATCGACTCGAGCAATCCACACGTGCTCGGGCTCAACGGTTCGACCATGGCCTATATCGACTTCATGTACGAAATGGCGCGCTAAACGATGCAATACATTAATCTCGGCAAGACAGGTCTCAAAGTCTCGCGCATCTGCTTGGGCTGCATGTCCTACGGCGACCCAAACGATCCGATGCGGACGTGGGTGCTGCGCGACGAAGAGAGCCGTCCGTTCTTCAAGCAAGCGCTCGACGCCGGCATCAATTTCTTCGACACCGCCAATGTCTATTCCGCCGGCGTCAGCGAAGAGATCACCGGGCGCGCCTTGAAGGACTTCGCCAAGCGCGACGAAATCGTGCTCGCCACCAAAGTGCACGGCGCCATGCGCCCTAACGACCCCAACGGTAAAGGCCTGTCGCGCAAGGCGATCCTCACCGAGATCGATCATTCACTAAAGCGTCTGCAAACCGATTATGTCGATCTCTATCAGATCCACCGCTGGGATTACGAAGTCCCCATCGAGGAAACGCTCGAAGCGCTCAACGACGTCGTTCGCGCCGGTAAAGCTCGCTATATCGGCGCATCGTCGATGTATGCGTGGCAATTCATGCAAGCGCTGGCGATCCAGAAAGCCAATGGCTGGGCCCGCTTCGTCTCGATGCAGAACCACTACAATCTGCTCTACCGCGAGGAAGAGCGCGAAATGCTGCCGCTTTGCCGCGACCAAGGCATCGGTGTGATCCCCTGGTCGCCGCTCGCACGCGGCCGCCTCGCGCGCCCCGCTGGCGAGAGCGACACCAAGCGCATGGGCAGCGACCGCTTCGGTAGCTTCCTCTACAAGCGCACCGAAGAAGCCGACCGCGCCATCATCGACAAAGTCGGCGAGATCGCCGCCAAACGCGGCGTGCCCCGCGCGCAAGTCGCGCTCGCCTGGATGCTGACCAAGCCCGGCATCACCTCACCCATCGTGGGCGCCACCAAGCCGGAGCATCTCACCGACGCCATCGCCGCGACCAGCGTGAGCTTGAGTTCGGAAGAAGTCTCAGCGCTGGAGGAGCACTACATCCCACACGCTGTAGCGGGCTTTGTTTAGTCGAGCTGCCTTCCGAGTCCATTGGCGGCAAAGCACCCGCTAGCGAACTCGTCGGGATTCTCGAGACGAATCGCTTCACCTGAAACGTCTTGGGCGATCGACGGATTTGGCATCTTCGCATGAAAGAATATAAAGGTGACGATCACGAAGTCCCAGCGCTCGGTGAAGCTTGGGTCGAGCAAAATTGCATTCGCCCCGCGGCGCACTGCTTGCTCCCGTGCAAGACCTATCGCTGCGTTCAGATTGTCAACGGTGTTGCGATAGCGCGTGCTTTGTGAACGGACGCTTCCGACAACACGATACGGGACGGCGGGTTGCGCAAAGCACAGCCGCACTCTCCCTGGCTCGACAACGTGACCGCTCCCTAGACCAGTCGACGCACAAGCGACCGCAAACAACGCTGCAACGAGAATTATCAACCGGCGCAAACGGCACCTATGTTCCGCCCTTTCGGACCACCCTCAATAGAAGAGCTTGCGACAACCGTGGCCACCACTCAAAAGGCTGTGCCCACCCAAAGAAAAAAGCCCCGGCGTGAGCCGGGGCTTGAGTTTCAATAGGGAGGAAACGCCCGAAAAGGGCGGTTGCGGGTCGCGAAACGCCGCAACGCAACAAAGCTAGTGTGCAGTGCACAAAGGCGCAAGTTCACGTTAACGTAATCCAAGTTTCAGATTTCACAATAGATTGATTTTGCACTAATTTATCCCAACCCCATACCATTTTGCAGGTGCACACATGCGGCGATGCCCTGGCCGCACCGCATAATTCCCCGCCCGGCCCGTTGCCGCCGCGTCCTCCACAAGGCAGAAGGCGCGCCTCTCTTCAGAAGAAAGCACCATGGCCGAGCGCCTGCGCAATCTGGCGATCATCGCCCACGTCGACCACGGCAAGACCACCCTTGTGGACCAAATGCTGGCGCAGGGCGGGGCTTTCCGCGCTAACGAGGCGCACGCCGAACGCGCCATGGATTCCAACGATCAGGAACGCGAGCGCGGCATCACCATTCTCGCCAAATGCACCTCGATCCATTGGAAGAGCAAAGGCGAAGACTATCGCGTCAATGTCGTCGACACGCCCGGCCACGCTGACTTCGGCGGCGAAGTCGAACGCATTCTCGGCATGGTGGATTCATGCGTGCTGCTTGTGGACGCCGCTGAAGGCCCGATGCCGCAAACCAAGTTCGTCTCCGGCAAAGAAGGTTGGGCGATCAAGGCGCTCAATGAAGAGCACAAAGATCTTGCGCCACTCTTCGATCTCATCGTCGCGCACACGCCGGAGCCGAAGCCTGTCGCGCATCGCGATGAGCCGTTCGCGATGCTCGTCACCATGCTCGACGCCGACAACTTCCTTGGCCGCGTGCTCACCGGCCGCATCGAGTCTGGCCGCATCAATGTCGGCGCCACCGTCAAATCCATCACCCGCGAAGGCAAAGAGATCGAGCGCGGCCGCCTCACTAAGCTCCTCGCTTATCGCGGCCTGAAGCGCATCCCCGTCGAAAGCGCCGAAGCCGGCGACATCGTCGCCATCGCTGGCCTCGTCCACACCAGCGTCTCCGACACCATCGGCGCCATTGATCTCACCCAAGCCATCCCCGCCCCGCCGATCGATCCGCCCACGCTCTCGATCACGGTGTCGATCAACGACAGCCCCCTCGCCGGTCGCGCCGGCGACAAGGTGCAAAGCCGCGTCATCCGTGACCGGCTCTTGCGCGAAGCCGAATCCAACGTCGCCATCCGCATCGATGAATCTCCCAACCGCGACGCCTTCGAAGTCGCCGGCCGCGGTGAACTGCAGCTCGGCGTGCTGATCGAAACCATGCGCCGCGAAGGCTTCGAAGTGTCGATCTCGCGCCCGAAAGTGCTGACGCAACAGCAAGACGGCCAAACCGTCGAACCCATCGAGGAAGCCGTCATCGACGTCGACAGCGAATATTCCGGCATCGTCATCGAAAAAATGTCGTTGCGCAAAGCCGAACTCGCCGACATGCGCCCCTCAGGCGGCGACAAGACGCGGCTCGTCTTCCACGCGCCCTCGCGCGGCCTCATCGGCTATCACGGCGAATTCCTCACCGACACGCGCGGCTCCGGCGTCATGAACCGCCTCTTCCACGGCTGGGCGCCGTGGAAAGGCGAAATCCCCGGCCGCCGCAATGGCGCGCTCGTCTCCAACGACAAAGGTCAGTCCACCGCCTACGCGCTTTGGAATCTGGAAGAGCGCGGCACCATGTTCATCGCAGACGGCGAGGACGTTTATGAAGGCATGATCATCGGCGAAAACAGCCGCGGCGAAAATCTCGACGTCAATCCGCTCAAAGGCAAAAAGCTTACCAACGTGCGCGCCAGCGGCAAGGACGAAACCATCCGCCTCACGCCGCCGCGCCGCCTCACGCTCGAACAAGCCATCGCCTGGATCGAAGACGACGAACTCGTCGAAGTCACGCCGGCGGCGATCCGCTTGCGCAAGGCGTACCTCGATCCGAACGAGCGCAAGCGACATGCAAGGGCGAAGGAAGCGAGTTAAGGCGGATTTTGGGCTTGCGGGGTTATACAAGATATTGTATATAGCGCCATGGCTCGCGTCGCGAAGCCCGTCGAGTTTCGTGGTTCGTCGCTTGAAGATCTGAGGGCGTTCCCAGGAGACGCGCGAAGGATCGTGGGTTTTCAGCTGGATCGCGTCCAGCACGGTGAGGACCCCGACGACTGGAAACCGATGAGCTCAATTGGCGCGGGCGTGCGCGAAATCCGCGTGCGCGTCGCTGACGGTGCGTTCCGCGTAATTTACGTCGCGAAATTCAGCGACGCGATTTACGTGCTGCACTGCTTTCAGAAGAAGTCGCAGCGGACCAGCAAGGAAGACGTTGCTCTAGCGACACGCCGCTACAAGCAATTGCTTGAGGAAATGAGATGAGTAGGAAGCGGTTCAACAGCATTTGGGACGCGATTGAAACTCCCGCGGAAGCCGAGAACATGAAGCTTCGCGCCAAGCTGATGCGCGCTCTCATCAAACATATCGAAAGGCAGGAGCTGAGCCAGGCGGCCGCCGCCAAGCTTATGGGCGTCACGCAACCGCGTATCTCGGATTTAGTGCGTGGAAAAATCGACCTCTTCAGTATGGATATGCTAATCAATATGGCGTCTGCGGCAGGCCTTCACGTCGACTTGAGAATTGCTCGAGTGGCCTAGGCCTGCGAAAGGCGTACCTCGACCCCAACGAACGCGAGCGGCATGCAAGGGCGAAAGAGGCGAGCTAAGCCTAACAGTCGGCTATTGGTCCAATCGGTCGTTGACCACGCCCTATTTTGGATCACGATTTAGAAGGCGTACACGGTGCACACGGCGAGGCGGCACTCCTTCGTGGAATTGGGAGCGTGTGCTGCCCTCGGCATTTAGAGGCAAGTCGTTGTCGAGAGGCGGGTTAGTAATGCCTGAGATGAATGATCGTGATGCCTGGGCAGAGAGGGCGATTCAGGAAGCAAGAGCGGAAACTCGCGGGCCGAGTTGGGGCGAGTATCTCATCCGCATCGTCGCCTTCCTTTTCATCCCCATACAATGGTTCAAGAGCGAGCGCGACACCATGGATTTCCGCGATGCTTGGATGATGCTGTGGCTTCTGCCCTTACTTGCGCTGGTCGCGGCGGTGCCAATAGGACTCGGGGTGCTGGTCATAAGAGTCTTGTTTGGTGGATAGGATCTGTCTGGTCGCGATGGAGAGAGATCGATGTGGCTGATCCTAACCTGCGGCCTAGACGGTTGTGGCGGGTTGGATGACATAAGCATCGCGCGCGCATCCCGTTGGAACGCCGAAGCCGCAATAATTGGTTTTCCCGATCCGAACCACCGTCACGAGTCCGCCTGGCGGCATCGGTGGTATCCGACCGATGTGGAAGGACTTGCGGAAAGTGCGCGCTTTCGAACGCAACACGAATGCTTGCGTGCACTGCGACGCGCCATGCCTGTTAGGGGCCGCACCACCACGTACGCCAATACGGGCCGCGGATGGGAGACTACAAGCGTCGAGCATCATCGAGATTTCGTCGAGCGGTTCGAGGCCGTCGGTTGGGTCGAAGGCAGCGCCAACATGGTGCGCACCTTTGATTACTCTTGCTTTCAGGAGACGCCAAGCAGCGGATGACAGCGATTTGGAACGGCCGGAAACTCGGACCTCTTGAAGACAGTCACACCCATCATCGTAGGCGAAATCGAAGATTTGGAGGCTGAACCGCTACAATCAGCTAAGTCGACCCGCCCCCACCGCCTCCAGCAACTCATCCAGCTGCGCGAACTGTTCCGGCGCCATGCCGCCGGACGCTTCGTCGGCCGCTGCTTTCGACGCATAAAGCTCGCGCATCACCAGCAGCGTCTTGCCGCCCTTCTCCTCGAACGTCACCGTCGTCACACCGGCGTCTTCGCTTTCCTCATTCGTCCACACCAAGCGCTCATTCGGCACGACTTCCAGATACCTCCCAAAGAACGACATCGCACTCGCTTCATCATGGCCGAACGCGACGCGATAGCCCCCGCCGGCGCGCACATCCATCTCGCAAGCTATCATCGGCACGCCCAACGATTTCGGCGCCCACCAGCGCATGAACAGCTCCGGCGTCGTCCAAGCCGCAAACACAATGCGCACCGGCCCATTGAAGGTGCGCGTGACCACCACTTCGCGGTCCGACGCCCGCTCAACGCGCGTGCTTTTATCGTTTCCTTCGCCCACGGGCCTTCTCCTTCCGAGTCAATTCTTCAACCACTTCATCCAACGCATCGAAGCGCGCCTCCCAGAGCCGGCGGCGCCGCTCGATCCACGCCGCCTCTTCCGCGAGCCCGCGCCGCCCAAGCCTGCAGGTGCGCACGCGCCCGACCTTCTCGGTGATGACGAGCCCTGCCGCTTCCAAAATCCCGACATGCTTCTTCATGCCGGTCAGCGTCATCTCGAACGCGTCGGCCAGCTGCGTGATCGAAGCATCCGCCCGCTCCAACTGCTCCAGCACGCCCCGCCGCGTCGCATCCGCAAGCGCGCCGAACGAAGCATCCAGCCGGGCTGCCGTATACTGAACCATCTGGTTCACTATAACGCATATCGCTGCGCGTGCAAGAGGAAAGGCGTCGCCCCCTGGGACCGCGGACGTCCCGTCCGCATTTGTCTGACCCAAACACAAGCGCCTGAAGGCACGAACCGCGCCGCTGCGTGGCGCACGCTTTGTCACACACAGGTGCAAGGGAGATGAGGAGCGCGGGCGCCATCGCCCGCATGGTTTCAAACGAGGAAGCGGTTGAAACATTGCGCGGCGGAGCCGCGCGCTCCACTTTAGCGGCGAGCCAAAAATATGAGGATTCGGGCCATCGCCATGGACCGCTGTCGGCCTCGCCGGCATGCGCCATTTCCTGGAGGTGTAGAGCCGGCCGGCGAGACGCCGGCGGT
>JACQAC010000032.1 GCA_016195245.1 Pseudomonadota bacterium | reverse complement strand
AACTCTTCGAGCCGGCGCCGCAGGTGTTGGAAAATGTGCGCTACGAGCGTGGCAAGCCCGATCCCATGGAGGCCGCCGGCGTCAAGGAAGCCATCAGGGCAGCGGAGGCGTCGCTCTCGGGCGGCAAAGGCCGTCTGCTCGTACGCAAGAGTGGCACCGAACCGTTGGTGCGCATCATGGCGGAGGGTGACGACGAGTCCCTCGTCCGCGGTGTGGTGGCTGATGTAAAAAGCGCAGTTGTCGCTGCAGCCAAGGCTGCCTAGCTCGGCGGCGCCGGCAGGGGCGGAAGTTGCGAACGCGGCACGACGACTTCATCGTTGTCCGGATCGCAATCACTGATGCGCGCGGCGTAGGGCGAGTTGCTTTGTGCAAAGCTGAGCTTCAGACGCAGAGGCCAACGGCGCGCTTCCATCGGCAACGTCATGCGCATGTAACCCCTCCAGCTTTGCCCCTGCGCCAGCGTTACGCTCCCCGCTGCGGCTGCGGTTGCGCCCGTCCTTTGCGGAGGAAGCGGTGCGCTCGCCACCTGGTGGGTTCCGCTGGGCGTTGTGTATTCAAGGGATAAGGTTTGTGTGGCGCCGCCGGGCGCCATGTACATCGACGTCCCGGCATTGTGGACATCGTATTGTAACGCCACCTCACCGGCTGCGAGCGGCGCCCCGCCCGGGATCGATGTCGAAAAGCCCAGAGCCGTTACCGCGAGATCGGCACACCGTGGGATCGGCGGAGGCGGCTGCGGAGTGTCGTGACCTTGTTGCCCCTGCTGGCCGCCCTGGCTCCGATTGTTCCGATTGTCCGTACGGTTCAGGTGCGCCTGATTTGACTGGTCACTCTGAGGATCGTACTGCGCGGCGGCCACTTGCGCGCCCGCGAGCCAGATCAAACTTAGCAACAGCGCCTTGCGCATGAACAATCCCCAACCGCATTGCCCAGCTCGGGCAGTTCAAACCATCCCTGCGGGTCTTTCTTAGCGGATTGACCTGAGGGTTGGAACGCCTTTCAGCGGTTAGGTTTTCAACCTGCCAATCCAAGCTGCGGTGCTGGGATCCAAATTCTGGGGTTCGCTGCCTCCCTGAAGCGGAGCGGCCAACTGGTTGGCCATCTCCTTGCCAAGTTCGACGCCCCATTGATCGAAGGAGTTGATCCCAGCCAGAACTCCTTGAGCGAAGGTGCGATGTTCATAGAACGCGATCAGCGCGCCGAGCGCTTCTGGCGACAGCGCATCGATGCAGAGTGTTGTGGAGCAACGGTTACCCGGGAATGCGCGATGGGGCGCCAGCATATCGGCCTCGGCAACGCTCATCCCTTTGGCAAGCATCTCAGCGCGCGCCGCTTCCGCGCTCTTGCCCACCATAAGCGCGCGCGATTGCGCCAGGGCGTTGGCGAACAATTTGGCGCGGTGCCCTGGCGGGCCCTCGTGGCCATCCTTGAACAGGATGAATTCAACCGGGATCTCATCGACACCTTGGTGCAGCAATTGGAAGAAGGAGTGCTGGCCGTTGGTGCCCGCCGCGCCCCAAGTAACGCCGGCTGATGGGCGCGTCAGTGTTTGCCCATTGCGCGTTATGTGCTTGCCGTTCGATTCCATTTCGAGCTGCTGCATGTAGGCGGGCAACAAACGCAGCCGCTCAGCGTAGGGGATGAGTGCGTAGGATCCCCGTTTGCACGCCTCGCGGTTCCACACCTGCACCATGGCCGCGATGATAGGAACGTTTCGTTCGAGGGCTGCCGTCCGGAAGTGGTCGTCCATGTCGGCGGCCCCGCCGAGAACGCGTTCGAACACACCGTCTTTCAGACCAACCACGCAGCAGAGGCTGACGCTCGACCACAGCGAGTAGCGGCCGCCGACCCAATCCCAGAACTCAAAAACATGATCAGCGGGAACGCCCCAGGCTTGTGCCTTGTCTGGGGCGGCGGTCGCTGCGGCGATGTGCCCAGGACCCCACGCGCGCACAAAACTGGCGTTGGCCAGCGTTTCCTGGGTGGTGAAGGTCTTGGAGACGACAATCAGCAGCGTGCGCCTCGGATCAAGGCCATCGATGGCGTCGACGACATCCGCGCCATCAACGTTTGCCGCAAAGCGAATGTCTAAACCCTTGCGGCGATGCGGCTTCAACGCATCGATCAGCAGGCGCGGCCCAAGATCCGACCCGCCAATCCCCAGGTGAATGATCGCATCGATCTCGGGGCGGATCTTGTTTGCGAACGCGGTCATCCTTTGGCGCACCGCGGCAATTTCGGGACGCGGCTGCCGCGCGCGCAGAGCCCAATGCATCGCGGGGCGGTGTTCGCTTGAATTGACTTCATCGCCGGCGAACATCTTTGCGCGCCAACCTTCAAGGTCAGCCGCCTCGGCTGCCTGCGCAAGCGCGGCAAGGGCGCCGTCGTCGATGTGCTGCTTGGAGAAATCCGCGACTAGGTGTGGCGCGGTGAGCGTCAGCTTCTGGACCCGCCGGGGATCGGTGTCGAAGAGATCGAGCAGACGTACGCTGGCCAATCGCGCAGCTTCTCGTTCAATCGTCTTCCATGAGTCTATGGTCATGACCGAAGCACTTAGCAGCGCCGCACGTGATTGGCGACATTCAGGCGCTCGGGCCGACGCTGAAGGAGAGGATGCGGCTGACGTCCTTTTGCGGTAGGCCGCTCTCCGCGGTCCAAGCGTTGAAGGCGGCCTGGACGGCTTTCATGTCGGCTTTCGAGGTCGGCGCTTTGCTGACCACTTTCTCGCGGATCAGCGCCTTGGTGACGTCGGGCGAGAGTATGAAGGCGTCCCAGCCGTTGAAGCGCAGGAAGTACATCGCGCCTGAAGGGCCAAGGTGCGACGCATTCTTTTTGAAGTGCTCCAGCAAACCAACCTGATCTGTGGTCGGCCATGATTTGAGGAATCTGCTGAACGAGCCGTGGTCCTTCGCTGTGTCCACAACGAAGCGCGCATTGGCGATGGTGGCTTGGATCTTGGCGCCATTGCGGACGATGCGGGTGTCCTTCAGCAGCCGCGCAACGTCGCGATCGGCATAAAAGGCGACCTTGTGTGGATCGAAATGGTCGAAGGCTTCTTCGAAGCCCGGCCATTTCTTCTCGATCACGTCCCAAGAGAAGCCGGCTGAGAAGACGGCCTTCGACATGCCGGCAAGGAAGCGATCGTCGCTTTGCTTCAAGCTGGCGGGCTTGCCGCCGCTATGCTCTGTGAGCTTGGCTTTCAGCCCAGCCTTGCCGTGATGCTTCTCCGCGAGTTTGATGATTTCGGAAAACTTGCGCATTTGCTCTTTATTATTCAAGGCTAGGCCGTCGAGGTTGCTGTTCGCGATGCGTGGCCATGACCATTGCCATGGCGCCAATAACGGCGCCAATCAAGCACAAGCCAATGAGAAGCGGTGCGCCGTCGATATGACTGAAAACCAAGGCCAGCGAGACGGCAAGGGACACAATAAGGAGTGGCGCGCCGAAGTTGGGACGAAGGAGCGTGCCACGACGAAGAGATTGGGTGCCACGCGCGCCGTCATTGTGGTCATCTGACCCGCCGAATCCTTGATCTGACGTGACGTTTTCAGGTGTTTGGCGCCACGCACCCTTGGAGACGATAAGGCGGTGTCCGCTCCACTCCATCAAGATTGCGTCATTGGCTAGCCAGAGATCGTCATATTCATCGCGAAAAACATAACGACCGCGATAGTGAATCCCGTCGCGCGCCTTGCGCTCCATGTCCGCGGCGGCGTCCCTGTCAAACGGTCGGCCGGTCCAGACCATTTCGCGAAGAACAAACGTGACGATCACTTCTTCGAGCGGGGCACCAACGTCAGTGAAGGTGGAAACGTGGTCTAATTCTATGCCGCTCGCAAAGGCGTTTGTGTTGGCGTCGCTAGAGGCCGCGATAACGAAATTGCCCTGGTTTTCAACGCCGAAAATCGTCAGGCCATCTTCTTGTCGGAGCCTTTCGACGGGCAGGAACTCATCCTGACCGCCGGTGCTCCACCAGGGTGTGCCGATTTCCGTCAGCTGGCCGAGTTTGGCATAGAACTTTCGGAGAGTCAGATTTTCTACCGTCGCGATCTTTTCATCGCCAAGACCTAGACCGCCTGGCGGAACTTCGTACCAGGCTTCAACTAGCGGCGTGAGTTCTTCGAGGTCCACGCCGTCTTACCTCTAAGCCCGCCCGACGCTCACGTACTTGAAGCCCTTGGCGCGCATATCTTCTGGCCGATAGACGTTGCGAAGATCGATCACCACGGGCGCTTTGAGCGCATCCTTGATGCGATCGAAGTCGAGCGCGCGGAATTGGTCCCATTCAGTGATGATCACCACCGCGTCCGCGCCTTGCACGCAATCGTAGGGGCCGGACGCGAAGGTCACGTCCTTCAGCATGTGCTTGGCTTCGGTCATGCCTTCGGGATCGAACGCACGCACGCGTGCACCCTCGGCCTGCAGTGTCGGCACGATTTCGAGCGCCGGCGCATCGCGCATGTCGTCCGTGTTGGGCTTGAAGGTGAGGCCGAGCACCGCGATGGTCTTGCCCTTCACATTGCCGTCGAGCGCAGCGATGATCTTTTGCGCCATCTTCTGCTTGCGCGCCGAATTTACGCGCACTGTGGTTTCGATGAGCTCGATCGGTGCGCCCGCGTCACGCGCGGTTTTCATGAGCGCCAGCGTGTCCTTCGGAAAGCACGAGCCGCCATAGCCCGGGCCGGCGTGCAGGAACTTGCGGCCGATGCGGTTATCTAAGCCGATACCGCGCGCCACTTCCTGCACGTTGGCGCCAACTTCCTCGCAAAGATCGGCGACTTCGTTGATGAAGGTGATCTTCATCGCCAGAAAGGCGTTGGCCGCATACTTGATCAGCTCCGACGTGCGGCGTTCGGTGAAGATGATCGGCGTCTCGTTGAGGAAGAGCGGGCGATAGAGATCGCGCATGCGCTCACGCGCGCGCTCGTCATGGGTGCCGACCACAACACGGTCCGGGCGCTTGAAGTCGCTGATCGCCGCGCCCTCGCGCAGGAATTCCGGGTTGGACACGACGGCGAACTCCGCGTCGGGCCGCTTCTTGCGGATGATCTCTTCCACTTCATCGCCGGTGCCCACCGGCACCGTCGATTTGGTGACGACGACCGTATAGCCCTCCATCAGCCCCGCGATGTCTTCGGCGGCGGCGTATACGTAGGAGAGATCAGCGTGCCCGTCGCCGCGCCGCGACGGCGTGCCGACAGCGATGAACACGGCGTCGGCACTGCGGATCGCTTCAGTCGGATCAGTCGTGAAGAAGAGCCGCCCTTGTTCGACATTGTCCTTCACCAACTCATCAAGACCCGGTTCGAAGATTGGGATCTCACCCTTCTTCAGACGCTCGATCTTGGAGGCGTCCTTGTCGACGCAGGTCACGGTGTGCCCAAAGTCCGCGAAGCACGCGCCTGAAACAAGGCCGACATAGCCCGTGCCGATCATGGTTACGCGCATTTCAAACGACTCCGAACTTCAATTGCCCTGCATCTCATGATGCACATCGCCTCCGCGCTTCCAGCAATGCGGCCAGCGCCAACTTTGCATCCGCCTCGTTGTGGGTGGTGTAGATGGACTGGCGCCGACCGTCACGAGCGATGGTCACTGAAAACCCTTGCCGGCGTGTCTTGGCCACTACCGAAAATGCTGCGATCGCAAACCCAAGACCCCAAACAAGCGGACCGCCAGCCATCAAGCCCAGCGCAAACACGATAAGGCCGATGGTCGCCACGACTGGGGTGGCAGACGTGACGACAGTCGTGTGCTCGATCTCAGGTAAAGCAGCCGATGAAATTTGGATTTCTTCGTTGGGCACGACGATGCGCCGGTCGGTGACCGTGAGGCTTGGTCCGCGTAGGATCTGAACCTCCGCATCCAAGCGCTCAAATCTCCTGATTGTAGGCGCCGACTTCGGGGAAGCGGGCGAGGCGTGGCTTCACTTCGTCGCGGAAGAGGGCCTTCATGTCGGCGTCGCTGGTCATGCTTTCAACCACAACGACCAATTCGGGTTTGTTGGAGGAGGCGCGGACCAACAACCAGGCGCCGTCCTCAAGCGTAACGCGCGCGCCGTTGACGGTGTTCACGTCGCGGATGGCGCGTCCCAGGATTTTGCCGCCGCTTTTCGCCAGGTTCTGGTATTGCGCCACCACCGCATCTACGAGGCCATACTTTTTCTCGTCGTCGCAATGCGGGCTCATGGTGAGCGAGGTGTACGAAACCGGCAGCGCCTTGCGCAGGTCGGAGAGTTTCTTGCCCGGGTTGCGGTCGAGCATTTTCAGCACGGCGATGCCGGCGACGATGCCGTCGTCATAACCGCGCCCGAGCGGCGGGCGGAAGAAGAAGTGGCCTGACTTTTCAAAGCCAGCGAGCGCGCCCAGTTCAGTCGTGCGGCGCTTAATGTAGGAATGGCCGGTTTTGAAGTAATCGACTTTGGCGCCGTTGGCCTTGAGCACCGGATCGACGGCGTAGAGTCCAGTGGATTTCACATCGACCACGAAGGTCGCGTTCTTGTGCTGCTCGGAAAGATCGCGCGCGAGGATGAGGCCGATCTTGTCGGCGAAGATTTCCTCGGCCTCGTCGTCGACAACACCGCAGCGATCGCCATCACCGTCGAAACCAATCGCCAAGTCGGCGCCGTGCTGTTTTACCGCTGCCATCATGTCGTGCAGCATTTCGGCGTCTTCGGGATTGGCGTTGTAGTTCGGGAAATTCCAATTGAGATCCGTGTGCAGCGGAATGACTTCCGCGCCAATGCGCTTCAGGGCTTCTGGCCCGAACGCGCCCGCAGTGCCATTGCCGCACGCTGCGATGACTTTGAGCGGCCGCGTCAGCTTCACGCCCTTGGTGACTTCCTCCAGATAGCGTTCGCGGAAGTTCTCGATGCGAATGTAGTTGCCGCCCGCGTGCGGCTTGAAAGCGCCGGCGATGACGATGTCCCGGAGCTTGCCCATTTCTTCCGGGCCGAAGGTGAGCGGCTTGTTCGCGCCCATCTTCACGCCGGTCCAGCCGTTCTCGTTGTGGCTGGCGGTGACCATCGCCACGCACGGAATGTCGAGCGCGAATTGCGCAAAATAGGCCACCGGCGACAGCGCAAGTCCGATGTCGTGCACTTCCATGCCGGATTGCAGCAGGCCGAGTGTCAGCGCTTGCTTGATGGTGAGCGAGTAGGATCGATAATCGTGGCCAACGACGATTTTGCGCTCGACACCCATCTCACGGATCAGCGTACCCAGGCCTAATCCCAGCGCCTGAACGCCGAGCAGGTTCAACTCCGGCGCCTTGTCCGAGCTTGGTATCCCGAACCACCAGCGCGCATCGTATTCGCGGAAGCCCGTCGGCTTCACCAACGGCAGCGTTTCGAACTCAGCGGTGTTAGGCGCGAGGCTTGCGCGGGGCGCAGGCAGCATGAGGAATTTCCACGTGGCCGGGGAGAGGGCGGTGTTTGGGCGAAAAGCCGGGAAAGTTCAATGCGCCAGCATGGTTTATGAGTGCGGCGTTATGGAAATACGCGTGATTTCGAGCCCATACGCTTCACGTTGATCTGCATTGCTGCTGATCGCCCGTAGGCCCAGGGCGGCGACATTGCTTTGCGCGGGGACTTCAAATCTGAGCGCGCCGTGTTGAGGGGGCGCGGGCTGGGCGACCCATGTGTTCGAGCCGTCGCCTTCCAGGCTTATCGCCAAACCGGTCGCTGCGTTCACTGGCAGCGGATTGTAATTGACCACGACCGTGGCCGCCCGGCCGGCAAGTGCTGCAGCAGAGTCTGGGGAAAGCAGGATGCGCACGCCGCTATCGTTGGCGCCAGGCGCTGGCGCGTTCGGCTGAACGGCAATGCGAAGCGATTGCGCCTGCCCGAAGAAGTTTCTTGGGATGTAGAGGTTCTGGTTCGGGTCCGGCGCTGGGGCGTCGAAGCTTTGTTGTGTCAGAATCAGGCCGCCGCCGACCAGCTGCGCCGTCACCGGCGCGGGTGTGCGGGGCCACGCCTGTGGTCGCACGCTTAGGGCGATCGCCGCAGCCGCGATAATTGCCGCCAGCGGGTAGAAAACGGCGGGGTGCATGAGCCAGATGCGCATTGGCGCCGGTTTAGCCGCACGGCGCGCGCCCGCCTAGGCGGCTTCGGCTCTTGACGCCTTGTAACCGGCCTGAAAGGCAGACGCCCATGACGTCTCTTGCTTTGTTGCGCCACGGCCAGAGCCAGTGGAATCTGGAAAACCGGTTCACCGGCTGGGTCGATGTCGACTTGACCGCCGAGGGCGAGGCGCAGGCCCGACGGGCCGGCGACCTGCTCGCCGCCTGCGGCGCCCCGTTCGACAAGCTCTACACCTCGGTGCTCACCCGTGCGATCCGCACGGCCAATCTCGCGCTTGAAACCGCTCAGCTGAACTGGCTGCCGACCGAGAAGGACTGGCGCTTGAACGAGCGCCATTACGGCGCGCTCACCGGGGGCAACAAGGCCGACGCCGCCGCCAAACATGGCGAGGCGCAAGTTAAGGTTTGGCGGCGTTCGTACGATGTGCCGCCGCCGCCGCTGGCGCCCGGCAGCGCGTATGACCTTAGCAAGGATCGCCGTTATGCTGGCGTGCGCAATCTGCCGGCGACCGAGTCCCTCAAGATGACGCTCGAGCGTGTGCTGCCGTATTGGAACGACGTCATTGCGCCCGACATCCGCGGCGGCGGCAATCTGATTATCGCCGCCCACGGCAATTCGCTGCGCGCGATCGTCAAGCATTTGTTCGCGGTTTCGGACGAAGCGATCATTGGCGTTGAAATGCCAACCGGAAATCCGCTGCTGATCGACCTCGACGCTAATTTGAAACCGCACGCCGCCCGCTATCTCGATGAAGGCCGTGCGGAAAAGATTCCCGCGTTGCCGTGAGTGACGACCTCCACATGCGTCGCGCCCTCACGCTTGCGGCGCTGGGCGTGGGGCGGACAGGCGACAATCCATCCGTTGGGTGCGTGATCGTGAAAAATGGCGCCGTAGCAGGCGAAGGCGCCACCGCCGATGGCGGTAGGCCTCATGCTGAAGAGCAGGCGCTGGCGCACGCCGGCGATGACGCGCGCGGAGCGACCGCGTACATCACGTTGGAGCCGTGCGCGCATCGCTCTAACGGAGCTGTCTCGTGCTCAGATCTGCTGATTCAGTCGCATGTTGCCCGCGTGGTGATCGCTGCTCGCGATCCTCACCCGATGGCCGCCGGGGTTGGCATTGAGCGCTTGCGCGCGGCAGGGATTGAAGTCGAGGTCGGTCTGCTGGAAGCAGAAGCGCGCGTCCAGAACGTGGCCTTCTTTGGGAAGTGGGAGAAGCCTTAGCGTCCGACGATCAGCGGGTCGCCTTCGCGGAGCAGGGTGTCGAAATAGGCGATGGTGCGTGTGAGGCCTTCGCGAAGTTCGACTTTGGGCGTCCAGCCAAGCGCGGCTTTGGCCTTGTCGATGTTCGGCTGGCGCTGCTTGGGATCGTCGCTCGGCAACGGTCGGAACACCTTTCGAGATTTTGAGGCCGTCAGTTCGATTACGGCATCGGCGAGTTCGACCATGGTGAACTCCCTCGGGTTGCCAAGATTGATAGGTCCAGGAACGTCGCCATCCTTGTCCATATAGGCGACGAAAGCGTCGATCAGATCGTCGACATAACAGAAGGAGCGCGTCTGCTGGCCGTCGCCGTAGAGCGTGATGTCCTGTCCTTTGAGCGCCTGAACGATGAAGTTCGACACCACGCGTCCGTCGTTCGGGTGCATGCGCGGGCCGTATGTGTTGAAGATGCGCCCGACACGGATGTCGAGTTTGTGCTGGCGATAATAATCGAAGAATAGCGTTTCCGCGCAGCGTTTGCCTTCATCATAGCAAGAGCGGATGCCGATGGGATTGACGCGGCCCCAATATTCCTCCGGCTGGGGATGCACGTCGGGATCGCCATACACCTCAGAGGTAGAGGCTTGGAAAATGCGCGCGCGAAGGCGCTTGGCGAGGCCGAGCATGTTGATGGCGCCATGCACACTCGTCTTCGTCGTCTGCACCGGATCGTACTGGTAATGCACGGGGCTCGCGGGGCAGGCGAGATTGTAGATCTGATCGACCTCGACATAGAGCGGGAAGGTCACATCGTGGCGCAGAAATTCAAAGTTCGGCTTGCCGATCAGGTGCGCGATATTGCGCTTGCGGCCGGTGAAGAGGTTATCGGCGCACACCACGTCATCGCCGCGCGCCACAAGCTGGTCGCAAAGGTGCGAGCCCAAGAACCCGGAACCGCCGGTGACCAGAATGCGCCGTTCGAACATGAGAGCGCTTTAGCAACGTCGCCTCAGTCGCGCCAGCGTTTGCAAGCGCTCGGTCTAGTGGCCGCTGGCGTAGGAGACGTCGCGGCGCGCCGACACCACCATGATCCAGCCGCCCACCATGAATTCGAGCAGCGCAGCGGCTGTGAGCAACAGGAAGACGGTCGTTCCGAACGCTGAAAGTAGCAGGAACAGAACGAGGAAGACGGTCGCCAGCGCCGCATCGACGCACAGATGCACGATAGCGCTTGTCGCTGTGTCGGATGCCGACCCAAGATCGAGTGAGAGGCACACGACGATCGCCAACGCGACGACGTCGGCGGCGTTGATCGCAACGACCGCGCCACTCATCATGGTGAAGTGAAGGAGCGGCGGATGGCCAGAACTCAGCGCCCCGGCTCCGCCCGCAAGGAACAACAGATAAAGGACAAATGGGAAAATCAGGGTCGGAAACACCCGAAACACGGTGATCATTGGCGCACTCGCATTGGCTGCCGCCCCCGCCGCAGCGTCGCCTCACGCCAGATCGTGCGCTAAGTAACGGCGATTCTAAGGCT
The DNA here is from genome assembly GCA_016195245.1 of Pseudomonadota bacterium. Lineage (GTDB taxonomy): Bacteria > Pseudomonadota > Alphaproteobacteria > Caulobacterales > Aquidulcibacteraceae > Vitreimonas. The sequence goes on along the minus strand of JACQAC010000032.1, from coordinate 16,892 downwards.
CGCCGCGCGGCTGCGTTATTCGGCCGCCACTGCGGCCGTCTGCTTCGCCAGCCGGTCGAACGCGATGAGATCGCGCACTAATTCCTCAAGCTGCGCGAACGGCACCATGTTGGGTCCGTCGCTCGGCGCGTTGTCGGGATCGGGGTGGGATTCGATAAACACCGCCGCCACTCCGATCGCCACAGCGGCGCGCGCCAGCACGGGCACAAACTGCCGCTCGCCGCCGGAGCGGTCGCCTTGGCCCCCTGGCTGTTGCACCGAGTGCGTGGCGTCGAACACCACAGGCGCGCCGAAGCTCTTCAGGATCGGCAAAGCGCGCATGTCGGAGACGAGCGTGTTGTAGCCGAAGCTCGCGCCGCGCTCGCACGCCATCACATTTGGATTTCCCGAGCCGGTGATTTTGCTCAGGACATTCTTCATGTCCCACGGCGCCAGGAACTGACCCTTCTTGACGTTGATCGGCTTGCCGGTTTCGGCGGCGGCGACGAGCAGATCAGTCTGGCGGCAAAGGAAGGCCGGGATTTGCAGCACGTCGACCACTTCCGCGACTTCGGCGCATTGTTCGGGCAGGTGGACATCGGTCAGAACCGGCACGCCGAGCTTGGTGCGGATTTCCTCGAAGATTGGCGCTGACACGTCGAAGCCCGCGCCGCGTTTGGTGCTCAGGCTTGAGCGGTTGGCTTTGTCAAAGCTCGTCTTGTAGATGAAACCCGCGCCAGCGCGCTTGAACACATCGCGCAGAAATTCGGCGGTCTCAAGCGCTTGCGAACGGCCTTCAAGCTGGCACGGGCCACAGATGAAGGTCAGCGGCAGATTGTTGCTGATCTCCAGCGGCGTCGATTCAACGCGCGGAATTCGGATCGTATGCGCGGGGGCGGCTGCGGCCATCAAATTGTCCTCTTGAGCCCTCACGACATAGGCTCCCCCGGCGCTGGGCTCAACCGCATGGCTGACCTGCGCGCCAGCGCCGAGCGGATGAACTGCGCCGCCATCACCACCACGACAATCCCCAACGCCACGAAGGGTAGCGTCCGTCGTGCTTGTTCGCCCAAAGCCGCACCCAGGGCATGAAAGGCGGCGAAGATGACGCCAGCGTAGAGGAAGGCGGTGGCGATGACGTAAGTGGCGACGCGTGCGAACGGCGCATGGAAGAGGCCGGATGCGACAAAGAGGGGAATGCGCGTCCCGGGCACGAAGCGAGCGATGATAAGCGTCAGCCCAAGCCGCCTCAGCACCCGCTCGCGGGCCGCCAAAACATCGGGGCGCTGGGTCATCCGCCGCGTCCAGGCCAACACATGGGAGGCGCGCCCGATCCAGTATTTGAACAGATCGCTTCCCGTGATGCCGAGCACCAGCAGGAAGTAGCATGCGAACGGGTCGGCGCCGGAGATCGAAGCCGTGGCGGCTCCCACCACGGCAGTGTCCTCCTGGATGAAGGGCGCGATGACGATGAGGAGGTAAACGCCCCAGGGCAACGTCGAGGCGAGGTGCGTGAAATCCATGTCTCAGGGCGCGGCGACGGTGTGGCCGACCGGACAGGGCGGCTCTTCTTGCGCGGCGCGCTCTTGCAACCACTCGCGCACATAGGCGGCATCGGGATTGGTGCTGCGGCCGAGTGGCCAAGCGAGCCAATAGGAAAAATCGTCCCGAACGGCGAGATCGAACGGCGCAACCAGGCGCCCCGAGCGCAGCTCATCGACCGCCAACCAATGTCGCCCGAGCGCCACACCTTCACCGGCGAGCGCCGCGCGCAACAGCAGCGGAGAATCGTCGAACATGGGGCCGCTTGAGGGTTCGCCCCAGTCGAGACCCGCCGCTCGAAACCAGCGCGCCCAAGAGGTCCAGACATTGCGCAGAAGCGGCACGCGGCCGAGATCTTCAGGGCTGTTGAGCTTGTGCCGCTTCAAGAACTCAGGCGAACAGACCGGCGTCAACGCTTCGTCGAAAAGCTTTTGAACGTTCAATCCCGGCCAGCCGCCGAGGCCCAGCCGCACGCCAACATCAATACTTTCGCGTTTGTAGTCAGAGAGCACTTCGCTAACGCGAAGCTCAACGTCGATGTCGGCATGTTCGGCACGGAATTCTGCGAGGCGCGCGTAGAGCCAAGTCGATGCAAGGCTCGGCACGGCCGTGATGACCACATGCCGGCGCTTGGCCGCCGCCCGCTGACGCGGCGTAGCAAACGCTTGGTCGAGAAGACTGAGGCCACCTCGCACTTGCGCGAGCAGTTTCTGACCCGCCTCGGTCGGCAGCATGGTGTTGCCGGCGCGGCGAAAGAGCTTCGCGCCCATCCGCTCTTCAAGTTCGCGGATGCGGTGGCTGACCGCGCCGTGGGTCAGTCCGAGCTCTTCGGCCGCCTTGGAATAGGATTGCAGGCGACCGGCCGCTTCAAAGGCGCGCAGCGTCTGTAATGAAGGCAAATGCGCCACGCGCGACCCCATCGCGGGATGTGAATTCCGCTCACATCCAGGTCGTCATCTGCTCGTTCGTGGTCAAGGGGGTGAACACCCATCTCTCGCTTGCAGCGGAACAAGACGGGAGATTTGGAAATGCGTAATGGTCTTTACATCGATGCTCTTGAGCACGGCACGCCGCTGGTTGTGAAGGCGGTTTCGGTCGCGGTCTCGGCGCTCTTGGTTCTCGTCGTCGCTTTGCCGGTCCTGGCCGTCGGCGCCCGCATCTTTGCGTAGCGCCGGCAACTCTGGCGGGGCCGCCCCCAAACCGCCTACCCTGCGGTCCCGCCAGTTTCTTTCTCGCGCGCGACGCGAAGCAGATGGTCCTGCAAACGGCGCGAGAGCTTCTGCAGATTGAAGCGGTCCAAGGCCAACGCGCGGCCAGCTTCGCCCATCGCACGGGTACGCGCTGGATCGTCGAGCATCCGCCCAATCCGATCCGCCAGCGCTACGTCATCGCGCTCATCAACCAAGTAGCCGGTCCTTCCGTCTTCGACGCATTCCGGAATGCCGGCGTGCTTGGTCGCCGCTAGCGCACAGTTGGAGAGCATAGCCTCCACGCAAACGAGCGGCAGGCCCTCCGCATCGCCGGACTGTGCGCGTTGCGATGGCACGCACACGATCGTCGCTTCGGCGAAGTGCTTCGGCATTTCGTCGGCGGGAATCCAACCCGGCAATTCGGCTTGCACGCCTGCCGCGTTGAGCTGCGCGACCAATGGCGGCTTCAGTTCGCCGTCGCCCAGCAAGCGAACACGCCAGCCTTTAAGTTTTGGCCCGACGCGCGCCAGCGCAGCGATGAGCGTGCCGATGCCCTTTTTTTCGGTCCAACGGCCCGCGAACAAGAGGATGTTCTGCTTCTCGCCGGGACTGAAGCGATCGGGATCGGCGGAATTGTAATGCACGACCATTTTGTCGTTCGGGCAACCGCGCATTTCGAGTTCGCGCCGGATGAAGTCGGAGCAGGGCAGGATCAGCGCCGCTTCCCGCCACATCTGGCTGCGACGCCGGTTGTAGGCGCGGAGCGGCAGCCAGCGTGTGTTCATTTTCTTGGTAGCGTCGCCGCCATAATAGGTGACGACCAGCGGTACATTGAGCGCGCGCGCCAATGGCATCGCATACACACCCCCCTTGCCGAAATGTGCGTGGATGGCGATCGGCTTTTCGGCTTCGAGCCGTTTCCGCAGCGGCTCAGAGACCAAGCCGAGTTGCTTGAATGCTGCTTCACCGCCTAGGCCGTGCAGCGACTTGATATTGATGACTCTGGCCCCTGCCGGTGCGGCGCTGCGCAGACTGTTGCCAACAAAGACCGGCGTCAGTGTATCGAACGCGCGATAGGCGCGATGCACGAAGCTTTCCGACGGCGTAAATAGTTCATCCACATAGGCGATCACATTCGACATCAGCGCACGCGATCCTTCTGGGCCCACGCCCACGCCGTTCGGATGATGTTGTCGATCGAGGAGTGCTGCGGCTTCCAGCCCAATAGACGCTCAGCTTTGGCGGCGCTCGCCACCAAACTGGGCGGATCGCCTGCCCGCGGAGGCGCTATTTTGCGCGTGATCTTGCCGCCGGAAATGCGCTCCACGGCGTCCGCTAATTCCGCCACGGAGGTGCCGGTTCCGGCGCCAAGGTTGAAAACTTGGCTCTCCTTGCCAGCGTCAAGCCAGTCCAGCGCACGTAAATGAGCGTCGGCGAGATCGGTCACATGCACATAGTCGCGTACGCACGTGCCGTCGCGGGTGCCGAGTTTGTCGCCAAAGATCGTGAAGGTGAAGCCGCCATCCATCGCGCCGCGGATAGCCAAAGGAATGACGCGCGGATCGTGGGTGTTGCGCTCGCCGGTCGCCAGCGCCGCGTCAGCACCGGCGGCATTGAAGTAACGAAGGATCACCGAGCGCGTGCCGTAGGCGGCGTCGAAATCCTGGATCATCCGTTCTCCCACCATCTTCGTCGCGCCGTACGGGTTGATCGGCGATTGTTGCGTCCCTTCGGTGATCAGGTCGTCGTGGACGCCGTATGTGGCGCAAGAAGATGAGAACACGAGCTGCTTCACTGCGGTTTCGCGCATCGCCGCGAGCAGGCTGCGCGTGCCTTCGACATTTATGCGATAATAAACATCCGGCTCCCGCATTGATTCCGGCACCGACGCGAAGGCCGCGTAATGGGCCACGACTTGCGGTTCGGTCTTGGACAGCGCCGCCTTCAATGTCTCGCCGTCGTTGAGGTCGCCCTCGATCAGCTCCCCCCAATTCACCAGATCGCGATAGCCGCGGCTCAGATTGTCGTAGACGACAACGCGCCAGCCGGCTTCGGCGAATGCCTTGCAGCTGTGGCTACCGACATAGCCGGCCCCCCCGGTGACGAACACGGTGCGCATGAAGGCGGCTCTGGTAGCGGGCAGAGGGCGGGTGAGCAACCCGCTCAGTCGGCGCGGTGGGCAATGCCGTGACAAAGCCCGCGCAATGGCTAGAACGCCGCGTCATGAGCATGAACTTGGATGCAGCTGCGGCCATTGCCGCGGGGCAGGAGACCATCCGCACCGAAGCGCGCGCGCTCGATACCCTTTGCGAGGCGCTGGCTGGTGCTCTTTCGGCGCCGTTCGCCGAAGCAGTGACCCTGCTAGCGAATACCGGAGGGCGCGTAATTGTCTCGGGCATGGGCAAGTCCGGCCACATCGCCCGCAAGATCGCCGCGACTTTGGCGTCGACTGGCACGCCTGCGCAGTTCGTCCATCCTGCCGAAGCTAGTCACGGCGATCTTGGGATGATCCTGGAGGGCGATTGCGTGCTCGCAATCTCGCGGTCCGGTGAGACGGCCGAACTCTCCGATCTTCTGTATCACTGCCACCGCATCAGCATTCCGGTCATTGGCATGACCTTCAAGCCGGGCTCGACACTCGCGCGCGCTTCGACCGCGCCGCTGGTGATGCCGGATTGCGGCGAGGCCAGCGAAGACGCCCCGGCGCCGACCGTCTCAACCACGATGTGCTTGGCGCTTGGCGACGCACTTGCTGTGGCGCTCTTGAAGGCGCGTGGCTTCACCGCGGATCACTTCGGGGCAATTCATCCGGGCGGAAAGCTTGGCGCCGCGCTGAAGCGCGTCCGAGACATCATGCGCGTGGGGCAGGGCGATCCGCTGATCTCGCCGTCCACACCTGTGCCGGAAGCGTTGAAGGCCATGAGCGCTGGCGGCATTGGCGCGGCCGGCGTAATCGAGAATGGCAAACTCATTGGCATCATCACCGACGGTGACCTTCGCCGCCGCCTCACACCTGATATCTTCGCGAGAGATGCGCGCGCTCTCATGACACCGGATCCCAAGACCATCGCCCCCGATGCGCCGGTCGCGGATGCCATTGCCATCATGAACTCCAAGCGGATCACGCTTCTATTCGCGGTTGAAGATGGCAAGCCGGTAGGCGTCGTGCATATGCACGATTTGCTGGCAGCGGGCGTACGGTGAACCTGCGCGGCGCGCTCGGGATTGCGCTTCTCGCGGCGAGTCTGTCCGCATCGGTTGCCAGCGCACAGATGCTGATGGTCAATCGCTTCATCCGCCAATGCAACGATGTCGACCACAGCACGCCGCCGCAAGATGCGATCTACGCCTGCACCCAGCTCATTCGCTACAATCTGGCGATTGGCCACGCTCTGGCGGTTCTGTACAACTCGAGGGCGCTCCACCACATCGACCTGCACCAGGACGAGGAGGCTCTGTCAGACTTCACGAGGGCGATTTTCTATAGCCCGAGATACGCGCAGGCTTACATCAACAGGGCCTTATTGCAGATGGTGCATCGCCGTTTTCCGGACGCCGTCGCCGATTATGGCCAAGTGATTTCCATCATTCCCAACAACCAGATCGGCTACAGCGCGCGATGTTGGGCGCGGGCGCTTTGGGGCCAGGAGCTCGACCTCGCGCGGGCTGATTGCGAGACTGCGCTGCGCCTCAGTCCCCACCGGCTCGGCGCTTTGGAGGGGGTGGGGCTGATCAACCTGCGCGAGGCGCGTTACGCCGACGCCTATGCGGCTTACGATGAGGCAGTCGCGGCCAATGCAGGCAATGCGCGCGTTCGGTATGGGCGGGGGATCGCGGCAAGGCGCTTGGGGCGCGCGGCAGATGCGAGCGCCGACTTTGCGGCGGCGACGGAAATTGATCCCCAAGTCCCGCAGACGTTCGCCGGTTATGGGATCACGCCGTGACGAGGTGACAAGCCCCGCTGGAGGGGCTTCCTGCAGAGTCAACCTTTGCTTGACTCTGCCATAGCAGAGAGGCCCTATGCAGTTCGGACTACATGGTCGAGACGACCCGACCCGCGCCTCCCACGCGCCGGCTTCGTTCTTCGCAAAGTCCACCGCCGCGCCACCTCATGGCTGCAGCGGACAACACGAGGAGTGAAGTGATGGCTACAGGTACCGTGAAGTGGTTCAATATGGCGAAGGGTTTTGGCTTCATCGCGCCTGATGGCGGCGGCCAAGATGTGTTCGTGCATGTGAGCGCCGTCGAGCGTTCTGGCCTCAACGGTCTGCGTGAAGGCCAGGCAGTGAGTTTGGAGGTGCTCATGACCGCCCCGTTCCGCCTCTATGGCGCGGAGCTTTCGCCGTATTCACTGAAGGTGCGTTCGTACCTCCGCTTCAAGGGCCTGGATTTTGAGTGGCTGACGCGATCGAACGCGCGCCAGGAAGAGTTCCTGCGCTTTGCCAAACAGCCTCTGATGCCGGTGCTCGTAGATGCTGGCGATACAGCGCTGCAAGATTCGACGCCGATCATCGAAGCGCTAGAGCGCGAATATCCCGATCCGTCGATCACACCGGACGACCCGGCGCTTGCATTCGTGTCGGTGCTGCTCGAAGACTACGCCGACGAGTGGCTCAACAAGGCGATGTTCCACTATCGCTGGAGTTTTCCCGACGATCAGGAAAGCGCGTCACGGCGGATTGTGGAGGCGATCTTCGAAGGGGTGCCACCGCCGGCTGACGCCGAAGAGGGTGTGCGCGCGCGCATGGTAGCGCGGCTACATCACGTTGGCTCTTCGCCGGAGACCGCGCCGATTATCGAAGGCTCGTTCGCGCGTCTGCTCAAGCTGCTCGAAGCCGTGCTGGGCGACAAGCCGTATCTGTTTGGCGGCACGCCTAGTCTCGCCGACTTTGGATTGGCCGGCCAAATGGCACAGCTTCTGTCTGACCCTACCCCTGGCGGGATGATCAAGCGCCAAGCGCCGAAGCTCGCCGCCTGGGTTGAGCGCATGGACAAACCGCGTGTTCAGGGTGCTTTTGGCGGTCTGAGCGAGGTGCGCGAGGCGCTGGTCGCGTTGTTGCGCGACGAAGTGGCGAGCACCTATCTGGTTTGGCTGAGCGCCAACGCCAGCGCGGTCGCCAACGATGCGCACGGCGTCAGCGTCGAGATTGGCGGTTCGATCTTCAGTCAGAAGCCGCAGCGCTACGCCGCGAGGGGATTTGCTGAGCTGCGCCGCAAGCGGAGCCAAGTCAGCGACGATGCGCTCACAGCGCTGCTTGAGGAAGGTGGCTGCGACGCGTTCCTGAAATTGCCGGCCGCGGTCACGTCTGAACCAGAGGCGGATGACTCAAACGACGACGGCGAAGACGACAGCAGCGAAGAATAGAAAACGGCGCGCGCCTGGGGAACGCACGCCGTCCGCTATCTTGGCCTTCTCGGGGTCAGAGAAAAAGCCCGCCGCGCAACTTCGGGGGGAGGGGATCGCCGCGCGGCGGGCGAAGCAGCCGTTAGGCCGCTTCTGTTTCGTCATTGGCTACTTTGGCCTCAACCACTTTGGGTTTCGCCGGAGCGGCCGTCACGGTTGCAGCACCGATCTCAATCTTGCGCGGCTTCATGATTTCAGGAAGTTCGCGCACGAGACTAATGGTCAGCAAGCCGTTCTCGAGCTTGGCGCCGCCGACGCGGACATGATCCGCAAGGCCGAAACGGCGTTCGAAGCTGCGCTCGGCAATGCCGCGATGCAGGTAATTGCGCTGCGTTTCGGGCTGCTTGCGCGCGCCGGAGACGGTCAGCAAATTCTGTTTGAACTCGATCGCGAGGTCGTCTTCGCCAAAACCCGCCACCGCAAGTTCGATGCGGAATGAATCTTCATCGACCTGTTCAATGTTGAAGGGTGGATAGCCCGGCGCTGCGTCGAGGCGCGACGCCTGATCCATTAGGGATGCGATGCGGTCGAAGCCGACGAGCGTGCGGTAAAGGGGGTTTTCGTTCGTAGCCATGATTGTCCTCTTCAAAAGCGACATTCAGACCCTCCGGCTGGAGGGGGTCTTTGCGGGCATTTCCATCCCTGAAGGCGATGGCAGTCCCCGCTTGCTCGGCCCCAATTGGGCGCCTCGCTAGCCACAGATGGGCGTCGATTCCTTGGGTTCAAGTGCAGCGGTTTTGACAATCTTAGCCGTTGGCGCTTTAGCGCTGAGCACATGAGTTTGCTCACCCGCCGCCAGGCTACCCTCACGCTCGCTGGCGCGCTCGCCGCGTGTGGCCAGCACCAGCCACCGGCCGATCCGGATGCGCCGCCCCAAGGTTCACTGGCTTGGGCGATCGCTGGGCCCTGGCGGTTCGATCCCGATCGCGATGAATGGCGGCACCCGCTGCAGACGCTACTGTTTTGGGGCCTCGAAGGCGACATGACGGTGCTGCAAGTGCTGCCGGGTCTCGGCTGGTACACCTCAATCCTTGCGCCGTATCTCGCCGCGAACGGCGGCCACCTCATCGACGCGAGCTTCGATCCTGACAACGGCACCATGGCCGAGCGAGAAGTGGTCGCCGCTTGGGAAGCGCGCTTCACGCACAATCCGCGACTGTTTGGAAATATCCGCCGGACCATCGTCTCCGACACGCAAGCGAGTGCGGTGGCGCCGGCCAACAGCGTTGATCTCGCGATTTTCGCAAACAACCTGCACACACTCATGGCCAAGGGCATTGCTGAACGCGTGCTTGCCGATGTCTTCCGTGCGTTGAAACCCGGTGGCGCGCTGGGCGTCGAGCAGCATCGCGCTGCATCGACTGGCATCCAGGATCCGCTCGCTACTTCTGGTTACGTTCAAGAGGCGTATGTGAGGTTGTTGGCACAGGAGGCGCGTTTCGAGTTCGTCGCCGCAAGCGATGTCAACGCCAACCCGCATGATACGCGCAACCATCCATTCGGCGTCTGGACGTTGCCGCCCACTTTGCGCACCGCCCCGCTCGGGCGCCCCGACAATCCGCGCTTCGACACCGCGCGCTATCGCGCCATCGGCGAGAGCGACCGCATGACGCTCAAATTTCGCAAGCCATCGGGCCCAACTTCCGCCACGGCGCCCGTGAGCGGCGTCGGCCCTCCGCCCTAATCGCTTCCTGACGCAATCGTCACCCTTGCAGCTATCGCGCCGCTGGTGTGTAAGGGGCGCACCAATTTCGGCCCGGAGGACAGGCTATGACGTACGAAGAAATTTTGAACCGTTTCCAAAGCGGCAATGTCACTGTGCCTGGCAAGAAGGTGAAGTTCGACTTCGGCGATGCGGGCAAAATCTATCTTGATGGCGTCGGCGGCAAAGTCTCGAACGAAGACGGCGCCGCCGACACCACGATCAAAGTGAAGCTCGAAGACTTTGTTGACATGGCGGGCGGCAAACTCGATCCGACGGCGGCGTTCATGCAAGGCAAGCTGCGCGTTGAAGGCGACATGGGGGTCGCCATGCAGCTGCAAGGCGTCATGGCCAAGCTGCGGGGCTAAGGCGAACGCGCGATGGCGTTTGTCCGCGTACCTGGCAACGAGATTCCGGACGGCGCGGAAGAGCACTGGCTGGAGGGTCGCGGTGGTGTGAAGGTGCGGGTCATGACCGCGCCTTCCACGCATGGTTCGGCGCGTGGCTCCGTCATCGTGGCGCCCGGGCGCACTGAGTTTATCGAAAAATACTTTGAAGTGATCCGTGAGCTGCAAGGCCGTGGTTTCGCCGTGTTCTGCATCGATTGGCGTGGGCAGGGGCTGTCGGGCCGCGAAGTTGACAATCCGCAGAAGGGACACCTGGTCTCGTTCGACGACCCGGTGAACGATCTCGCGACGGCGCTGAAGTTGCTCGCTGATAAACTTCCGCGACCGTACATCGTGTTGGCGCACTCGATGGGTGGGGCCATCACGTTACGCGCCCTGCAAACGCGACGCGTCGAAGTCGACGGCGCGGCGTTCTCCGCGCCGATGTGGGGCATCGCCGGGCTGACCAATATCGCGAAATGGTACGTGCGCTTCATGACTTCGATTGGCGCTGGCGGCCAATTCGCACCGGGCGTTGAACGGCAATGGAAGCGCGAAGCATTCAAGAAGAACCCGGTAACGCATGACAAGGAGCGCCATGCGCGCTGTCAGGGCCTGATTGCGGAAGAGCCGCGCTTGGCGTTGGCTGGACCGACCAATGGCTGGGTCGCGGCAGCGGCCGAGGTCACCGAAGGTTTCAGACAGCCCGGCGTTTTTGCCAGCATTCGTATCCCAGTTCTGGTGGCCACGGCTGGTCGCGAAGTTCTCGTTGATAACCTGGCCCACGATGCGGTGGTCGCGGAATTGCCGAACGTGCGCCACATCACCATCGATGACGCCAAGCACGAAATCCTGATGGAGCTCGATCCGTTGCGCGCGCAATTCTGGGCGGCGTTCGACGAACTCGTGAACCAGGTCGTCTCGGCGTCTGCGGCTGCGCAATAGGAGGCCGCAATGGCCGGAGAAACAGTTCTTGTCACTGGCGGCACCGGCTTCATCGGCGCGCACTGCATTCTGCAGCTCTTGCAGCAAGGATTCAACGTTCGAACCACCGTGCGTTCGCTCAAGCGCGAAGCGGACGTGCGGGCCATGGCCAAGGTGGGCGGCGCTGATGCCAACGCGCCGGTGGCGTTCTATCAAGCGGATCTGATGAACGACGCCGGTTGGGCTGAGGCGGTGACCGGCGCGGACTACGTGCTGCACATCGCCTCGCCGTTTCCGCCGACCATTCCCCAGCATGAAGACGACCTGATCATCCCTGCGCGCGATGGCGCGTTGCGGGTGCTGAAAGCGGCGCGCGACGCTGGCGTGAAGCGCGTGGTGTTGACATCATCGTTCGCGGCGATCGGTTATGGCCAGCCGCCCCAAAAAAAGCCGTTCGATGAAACCAATTGGACCAATCCAGATGGCGACGACGTTCGTGCTTACACAAAGTCCAAGACTATCGCCGAAAAGGCGGCTTGGGATTGGGTGAGCGCGGAGGGCGGTTCGCTTGAACTCAGTGTCGTCAATCCGGTTGGCGTGTTCGGTCCCGTGCTTGGTCCGGATTATTCCACCTCGATCCTGCTCATCCAGCGCCTCATGGACGGCGCCATGCCGGGATGTCCGCGACTCTTTTTCGGCGTTGTCGATGTGCGCGATGTCGCCGACTTGCATTTGCGCTGCATGACCAATCCCGCAGCCAAGGGTGAACGTTTCCTGGCGGTCACCGGCGACTTCATGTCAATTCTCGACATCGCCAAGACACTGCGCGCGCGCCTGGGTGAGGCGGCCAAGCGCGTGCCGAAATCGGAAATCCCGAACTTTGTGGTGCGTCTCGCGTCGATGCGTGACCCCGCCGTGAAGCAAATCGTGCCCGAACTCGGAAAATACAAGAACGGGACCAACGCCAAAGCCGTCCGCGTGCTCGGCTGGCGCCCGCGTTCACGCGAGGATGCATGTGTCGCCACCGCTGAAAGTCTGGTGGCGCTGGGGCTGTTGAAGGATTCGCCCAAGCAAGCGGCCTAACGCCAGTTAGCCGGCCAGGTCGTTCTTGTATTGCAGCCGAACAGACGGAATGAGCCCAAGCTCAATCTCGATGTGCGTGAACGCGAAGCCCGCCACCTTGATTTGGCGATGCACGTCGCCGGCCTTGAGCAGCGCCACCAAGATCATCATGCCGAGCTTGTTGTCCTTCAGCATGACGCGCGCGGCGTCGACATCTTCAACGCTCTTCGCGGCGTGCCGGAAGTGAGGGATGAGCTTTGGCGTGACGCCGAGTTCAACCTCGAATTCCGTCATCTCGTAACCGGCCGATTTGATCGCCGGCAGTGCCTGTTGGAACGAAAGCACAAGCTCTTGGACCTTCTGTGCGCCGGCGGCGGAAAGCTCGTTCAGCTTGTCGTTCGCGAGCGCCCCGAAACTCTTCGTCGGTGCAGCGGGCGGCCCCGCCGTGGCTGCTTCCGCAGCAATCGGCGGTGGGACTTGCTCAGTGAGCGCGAGGTTCGACGCTTCGACGGCCTTTCCCTCGACGGGCGCCGGTTCCGGCGGCGGCGTTTCCAGCGCAGGAGTTGCGGCGGCCGCAGAGATGGCGTTTGCGGCTGCTTGAGCCTTCTGCGCGGCCGCGTTGGCGGCCTCTTTGGCGCGGTCCACAAAACCCTTCAGGTCCATCGCTTCCCCCAGCGTCGCCGCTTCAGGCCAATGCAGACGAGCGGCCCGGAGATTAGCAGCGGTTCGCACGAGCGGACCAGAAATTTCCATCGATTGCTAATTCACGCGAGTGATCGCTGCTATTGCGCCCGCGTGGAGTGCACGATCCAGTTCACCTCCCAGCTCGCGCCGTTGTCGGGCGAGAACGCTTGCTCCCAGTGCGCGGAATTGGCGGCGATCTCGGACCATTGATAGCGCACGATGATGGGTCTGCCGCGCAGCGTATCGTTGCCGATGAACGTGCCGACGCCATTCTCGAATGAACCGGCCACCGGTGGGTCGAGCGTCGCCGGATTGCGGCCGTCGACCCACCAGATCAGCCATTGCCGCGTTTGCGGATTGAACGCGCGCACGCCCATTGCGCGATATTGACCGCCTGGGATGTTGAGCACGTTGTCGTCAACGGCGCCGAGGCCGTTCATGGTGAGCCAGGCGGAAATTCCGATCGAAAGCGTGACGCTGGCCGCGCGACAATTGTTGCGTTTAGGCGCGGAAGTCGAGGTGTTGACGCCGACGCCGCTGCGCGCCGCGATCACTCGGGAGGCAGCGGATGTGGCGGCGCTCTATGCTTGAAAAGCCGAGGCGTCGCGTTCCGAAAGCAGGCGGGCGAGGTTGGCCTCGGCAAGAGGACGCGCGGCGCGAATGCAGGCGTTGATGTTTTTAGCGTCGGGATGGCCGGCGCCGCGTGAGCCAAAGCCAGAGAGCCGGTGATCAGCGACCCACTTGCGCAGGGGTTTGTCCATGGACCAGCGCCTGGCGGCGCGCAAATCCGCGAGCATCGTGCGCAGCCAGTCGATGTCAGACGAGGCCGGGGGAATAGGGCGGCATAGGTCGTTCTTCTCCCCATCTCCCTCATAATTGGCCTCAACGTGCGCGATTAACGCAGCGCTGATGCTGACGAGCTGGGCGCGCACAAGTTGGAGCGTGATCACATTGCCGTCGAACACTGGTTTCGGCGCGCGCTCGCCAAGTGCGCGAGCGCTGCAATCAATGTAGAGCGTGTTGGGTTTGGCGTCGATCGTCGCTTCATCGAGTTCAATGTGACTTCCGGTAATGGCGCGGACGCGCCCCCTACGGACGACGTCCTTGATCTGGCGCAGCACCTCGACTTCGGCCACCGACATGGTGGCGCCACGATACATGGTTGGCGCAACGTCGCGATCGATGCGCAGCAATTGGCCGGCTTGCTCAAGGCGCGCGAAAAGGTCACGCACGCTGGAAGCTTCGGCAGCTGCTTCGAGCTGGAGAGCGAGACCGCCGAAATTGCTGGCGTAGAAGTCGTCGCCGGGTTGGGTGATTTCGCGATTGATCAGCCAGGAATCGCGCGGTGCGATCCAGCGGATGCTGGCGGGGTCAGCGCCCATCTGCAGCAGCCAAACGCCAACATCCATGGCCGTCTTCCCAGCGCCGACGATGCAATAGTGGCCGTGCCGCCCGACATCGCGCGCAAGCAGGTGTGGCGCGGTAAGCGCGACGTCTTCGGCGACCCCGAAGGACCGTGTGTGCGTGGCCGGCACCTCGGTGTTGAAAAAGGTGGTGTCGACAATCTTGCCGACGCGCACGCCGGTGGTTTCGCCGGAAATGCGTGATTTGATCTGGTCGCCGCCAACGTATTCGCTCATCGGCAGGTATTGGATGCGGCCGGATGGCAAGAAGCGTTCGCGCATTAGGGCTTCAAAGTAAGCGCGGACTTCGGCGCCAGAGGCTTGCTCGTAATACCCCTTGTTGAGGCCACTATCGTCAATGCGGTTGACGCCGAGCGCACGCGAACCGGCGCCATAATAGGCCGAGGGCTGGTGCAGGCGCACGAAGGGGTAGGAGTCGTTCCAATGCCCTCCGGGCATGGCGCGCCGATCGACTATGATCATGCGCGCGTTGCTTTCGGTCAGCATCTGGTCGGCGAAGATCATGCCCACCGCGCCGCTGCCGACGATCAGATAGTTCGCTTCAAGCGTCTGTGTGGCCATGGGCCGGCTTTACGACACGTGGGCCAACCCAGGCTTGGAGACGGAGCGGAGATTATCTGGAGATTGCACCGAGCAGGCTGAGCGCCTGATCGCGGATATTTGCATCGCCATAGGCGAGCACTTGGCCCCCCCGCGAGGCGTCTCCGCCCTGCCAATTGCACACGCCGCCGCCAGCGCCGGTGACGATGGGAATGAGGGCGGCGATGTCGAACGCCTTGAGGCCGCTCTCGATCACGCAATCCATAGTGCCGCTGGCAAGCATGCAGTAGGCGTAGCAATCGAAGCCGAAGCGAACGACTTTCGACGCTTTGCGAACGCGCTCGAAGCTGGCGCTCTCGGTTCCGCGAAACAATGTGGGATCGGTGCTGGAGAGGGTTGAGTCTTTTAGATGGGCGCAGCCGCGGGTCCTGAGGTCGCGCGTGGCGCCGCGGATCGTGCTTTCGGCGCCGGTCATCCAGCCGCGATAGCGCTCGTCGAGATAGGGTTGATCCATCACTCCGATGAGCGGCGCGCCTTCGTAATAGAGGCCAATGAGCACGCCCCAGGTGGGCAACCCCGCCACGAAGGCGCGGGTGCCGTCAATGGGATCGAGAATCCATTGATAACCGCTGGCGCCGGCTTTCTCGCCAAACTCTTCGCCGTGGATGCCGTGATCGGGAAAGCCAGCTTCGATCAGCTGGCGCATGCGTTGTTCGGAAGCGCGGTCAGCTTCGGTGACGGGATCGAAATGCGTGTCGCTCTTGTTGTCGACACGATGCGGCACGCGAAAATGCGGCAGGATCGCACTGCGCGCGGCGTCAGCCAGGGTGTCGGCGAAGGCGAGCAGGCGCGGGATGTCGTGATCCATGCGCGTGCTTTAAGCACAATGAAAACGGGCCCGCCATTGGCGAGCCCGTTCCCTCTAGTCCCCCTTGCCGCTTTCTTGAGGAGGGGTGGATCTGAAAGCGGTTCGAGAGTGCTCGTTAAGCAGCGTCGGTGGATTCGTCTTGCAGCGCCTTCGCGAGATCGAGGAGCCGGCGGCGGGGACGTTCACCGAGCTTGTAGTAAGCGCGGATCAGTTCCAGCGTTTCCTTCTGCGAAAGCACATCGGCCGCAATGAGATCGCGGTCGTTGGCCGGCGCGCCCGGGGTCGCCGGTTGCATCGACTGCTGCAGGCCTTCGAAGAAATAGTTGACCGGCACGTTCAGCGCGACGGCGAGTTCGTAAAGCCGGCTCGCGGTCGCGTCCTTCTGACAGCCGATCCCCCATGGGCCGGCCTTATTATCGGGGCTGGCTTCGCAAGTTGTGGGCCTGTGTTTACGGCCCTTAAGACAACTGAAGTGGCGAGTTTCGTCACGATTCCGCACAGCGCACATGGTGAATGGCGGCGCCAGACGCGAACTGGCGCATTGCGGCGCACTCGCTACGCGCGTTTTCAACGCTCACACGCGAGTTAACCGCTTTGGCTGGGGCGTTCAAATCTGCGGCTCGCGTGTGTGGCGTTCGTGGGTTAAGCAAGGCGCAGGTGTTTTGAAGGCCGGAGCGCGGCCCCTGCCGCGCATGCGGGCGAGGGCGCCCTCGGTCCAACCTGCAAGCTGCGGCGTGAAAACGGGGAGGCGGCGATGCGTGGCGCGAAGCTCTTGCTCCTGAGTTTGGTTACGATTGCGGCGAGCTGCGCGACGCCGCAGGCCAGTGGAGATGCAGCCCCGCCATCATTCGTGGGTACGTGGCATCAATTCGATGCGGATTGTCCGGGCGCCGAGCCGGTGCGTGAATTGATCCTTCAGGCCAACGGGCATTTTTCGGTGACCTGGACGCCGTTCGAGACTTACCAGGACTACTGGGGCTCGTGGCGCTACGACGCGAACACACACGTGCTCACGCTGACTGTTGATAATGGCAACAATATTCCGGCCGATCTGGTGTTGTCGGGCGCGGTCAGCGTCGATGCGCAGCACCTGAACCTTGGCGCTATCTCGCTCGGCTCGCCGCGCGAGGGTGTGCGCTGCACGGTTCCGTTTCATCGTTAATATGGACCGCCGGCGTCTCGCCGGC
>JACQAC010000031.1 GCA_016195245.1 Pseudomonadota bacterium | reverse complement strand
TGGGCGCGTGGAAGGGCGGTACCAAGAGCCCGCTAAGGAAGGCGGCCCGATCGCCCTCATCCTGCACGGACACCCCCGCGCTGGCGGCTCGATGCAGGACCGCGTCACCGTGCAGCTCTACAAGCTGTTCGCCGACAAGGGTTTTGGCGTGCTGCGCTTCAACTTCCGCGGCATCGGCCGCTCCCAAGGCGTGTTCGACAACGGCATGGGCGAACTCTCGGATGCCGCCAGCGCACTCGACTATTTGCAAAGCATGAACCCGAGCGCGGAGTTGTGCTGGGTGGGCGGTTATTCCTTCGGTGCCTGGATCGGCCTGCAATTGCTGATGCGACGCCCGGAGATCGATGGATTCATCGCTGTGGCCCCCCCGGCCAACCATTACGATCTTTCGTTCCTCGCGCCGTGTCCGGCGTCTGGTGTGATCATCTACGGCACGCGCGACAGCGTCACGACCCCGTCGGACATGGAGCGCGTCATCGCGCGCATCCGCACGCAGAAGAACATCAAGGTGGACTCGGCGCCAGTGGAGGGCGCGGATCACTTCTTCCGCGGACGCGACCCCGGCGAAGATCATTTGGATGAGGTGGAGAAGCACGCGCGCGCGTATCTCGAACGGCGCCTCGCCGAGCCGCCGCGTCCGCCGACGTCTAAGCGCTAGCGCTCATGCATGCATTTGGACCGCGGGCGTCCTCATCCACCGCTTGGCTCGGCTCGCACGTCTAGCGCCAATGCGGGCGAGAGCGCCCGCGGTCCAGCTCAACTATCGCGCAAAAACGCTGGCTTCGGGCCATTAGAGAAACCTTCCGGACCCGCCTGCTCTTCACGCTCGCGTGGCTGGCGCTCGCGGCGTTCTGAGCGTTCTGGACGGTCACCCCGATCCTGGCGTTCGGCGCGCTGTTCGCCGCCTTCATCACCGCCCTCGTTGCGTGCTTCGCCTTCACCGCGTTCGCCCTCGCCGCGATAGCGATTGCGGCGGCCACGGCGGCGGCCACGGAATTCGCCCTCGCCGCGCTCGCGGTTGAACTGCTGTTGTTGTTGCTCTTCACCGGAGGGGAAATCTACGTCGGCCTGTTCGCTGCCCTCTTCACCACCAGCTTGCGCTTCGCCATTCATGCCAGCGCCTTCGGCGACGCCTTCCTCACCTTCAAACTCGGCGCCATCATTGAAATTCTGCGGTGAGGGCGGCGGCGTGGCCGGCTGCATCGCGCGCACAAGACGGAAATAGTGATCGGCGTGCTGGGCGTAGTTCTCGCTGAGCACACGGTCTCCAGCGCCCGCAGCGTCGCGCGAGAGCTGCAGGTAGCGCTCATAAATCACCGAAGCGGGGCCGCGCACCTTAACCTCCGGCCCTGAACTCTCCATTGCCCGGTTCGGATTGTTGCCGCCGCCGTGATGGTGCTGGCCGCCACCGCCCCCCGGTCTGCGGCCGCGGCCGCGTTGGCGCTTCATATTGTTGTATCCGTTGTGCATTCAATTTCCGTTTGCGCTTCCGCCAATCGCAACGCGGCGCGTTAGACGCCGTGCTGGTTGTTTTGCCTTTGCTGTTGGCCCGGTTTTTTGCCTCGGGCGCTGAGGCAGGCGATTTATCGCCGGGTTATGATCCTGCCCTCTTACTGAGGAATGCGGCGCTTGTTTCGCCAGCCCCGGAACCGCGCCAGCCCATCCCTCAGGGCACGTCAGCGTTCGATTCCAGCTACAAGAATAGTGCCTCAGCGCCCCCAAACCAAGGGGAATTTCATGAGCACGATCAAACCGGACGCGTTCCGTTCACCACACGGGGGATGCCTGCCAAATCGGCGCGAGCCGGCTGCAGGGAGAAACCTGCTGTGGTAACCAAAGCTTCAACCTCAGCCGCCTGTCCCCTCCCCACCTCAAACGCGAATGCCCCACCCGGTTTAAGCCAGTCGTTGAGTCGCGCGACAATTGCCCGATAGGCGTCGAGGCCGTCGGCGCCGCCGTCAAGAGCGACGCGCGGTTCGTGCTTCGACACTTCCGGCGCCAGTGTGTCGATCACGGCGCTTGGGATGTAGGGCGGGTTGGAGAGCACCATGTCGAATTGCTCGGCAAAGCTGGCGCTCCAATCGCCAAGGTGAAAGCCGGCGCGATTGTCGAGCTTCAGCATCTCGGCATTGCCGCGCGCTACCGTGAGCGCGTCGACGCTGATGTCGAGACCGATACCGGAGGCCAAGGCGCGTTCCGCGAGCAAAGCGAGGAGCACCGCGCCCGACCCAACGCCAAGATCCAGCACGCGCGTCGGCGATGTCAGCGGCAGCGCCTGCAGCGCGACTTCCACCAGGAATTCAGTTTCAGGACGTGGTGTCAGCACGGCCGACGTGACATTGAGGTCAAGCGTCCAGAACGCTTTCTTGCCTATAATGTGGCTCACAGGCTCTCGGGCGATGCGGCGCACGGCGAGCGCTTCGACCGCCGCAATTTGCGCGGCGCTCAATTCGCGACGCGGATCGGTGGCGACGTCTAAACGCGACACGCCGGCGCCCGCCTCAAGCAGCAGCCGAGCGTCGAGCACCGGTTGCTCGACGCCGGCCGCGCGCAATCGGTCCCGTACAGCGCCCCAAAGCGAAACCAGCGTCTCGGTCATGGCGCCAGTCTAACCGGATAGCCGACGCCGGCTTCGCCGCCGGCCTCAATTTGCAAATAGACCCCGCACAACACATGGCCGTAGCGGCTGCGCAACTCTTCGACCATTTCGATGTCGCGCACGCCGGTTCGGGGGTCGACATGCGTCGCTAAGCAGCGCTGAATTGGTTTGAACGCGCGTGCGCGCACCGATCCAATCTCGACGACTCGGTCCACGGTCTCCAGCTCGCTCCAAGCAGGCCAGCCTTCGATATAGATGTTGGCGCGGAAGCGCAGCGGATCGATGGCGCGTCCTAGCTGTGCTTCCAGGTCGCGCACGCTTTCGAGATTGATCAGCGAAACTGCGCCCTGCGGATGATCGAAGAACCGGTGCCCACCGGGGGCCCCGATGACTCGAAGCGGGCCCGTGAACTGTTGATCAAGCGCCTCGGCCAACCATGTCGCGAAAGCATTCCGACCCGCTTCATCGCGCAAGGACGACTCGAACGGCGGGCGCCCAGGCGCCTCGGCGCGCAGCCCGGCGTTCGCCTCGTTATAACGCGTACGGATGCGTGCGACGTCGGGAATTTTCGCGAGCACTGTAAAGCGCATTTTCGGAATATGCGCAGGCGCGTCTGCATCGAATCCGCTCGGGCCATCTTCCACCGCATAGACGCGGTCATTTGGAAAGCCCGCGCCGGGCGTGAGCAACACAGTCTCGAGCAGCTCGGGTGAAAAGCCCTTCACCGGATATCGATAAAGCGCGGCGACGCACCCGCTCACGCTTCGTCCTCTAGCGCCGCCAATTTGCGCGCTTGATCCTCGGCGGCGAGCGCGTCGAGAATCGGATCGAGCGCGCCATCGATGACTTCGGGAAGGTTATAAACCGTCAGATTGATCCGATGATCGGTCACGCGCCCTTGCGGAAAATTGTAGGTACGGATGCGCTCGCTGCGGTCGCCTGAGCCGATCTGGCCCTTGCGCTCGGCGGCGCGCGCCGAAGCCTGACGTTCGCGCTCTGCATCGTAGAGCTTGGTGCGCAACATCATCATCGCTTGCGCACGGTTCTGGTGCTGCGACTTGAGTTGGCTGATCACCACGATGCCCGACGGAATATGCGTGATGCGCACCGCGGAGTCGGTCTTGTTGACATGCTGACCGCCAGCGCCCGACGCGCGCATGGTATCGATGCGGATGTCCTTGTCGTCGATGACGATGTCGACGTCGCCTTCAGGCTGCGGTAGCACCGCGACAGTGGCCGCAGACGTGTGAATGCGCCCACCCGCTTCTGTCTCCGGCACGCGCTGCACCCGATGCACGCCGCTTTCGAACTTCAAACGCCCAAACACGCCATTTCCGGTGACGCTCGCGACTGCTTCCTTGACGCCGCCGATGCCGGTTTCCGAAATGTCCTCCAACTCGAATTTCCAGCCATGGCGACCCGCATAGCGCTGATACATCCTGAGCAAGTCGCCGGCGAACAGGGCCGCTTCTTCTCCACCCGTACCGGCGCGAACTTCCAGAATGGCTGAAGCGCTTTCGTCGCGATCTTTAGGCGCAAGATGCCCAAGAACGACCCGCTCAAGATCATCGAGCCGTCCGCTCGCGTCCTTGAGCTCGGCTTTGGCCAAACCCGCCATCTCGGCGTCGCCTGACAAGGCAAGCGCTTCCAGATCGGCGACGTTCTTGCGTTCAGCATTGAGCGCCGCAACCGCGTCGATCAGTGGCCGCAGCTCCGCATGCTCTTGGCCAAGTCTCACGATTTCCGCGCCGTCAGTGGCCGACGCGAGCCGCGCTTCCACACGCTCGTAACGCTCGACCGCCTGATGCAGGCGTCGCTCCAGACGCGCAAGATCAGACATGGAACTGCTTACATCGTCTCGGTGAAAATTTCCGGCTGCACCGGCGAAATCTGTGGGTCGTCGAACGCAATTTCGGCGGGACCACCGCGGCGCGCGTACGGCACGATCACTTCCACTGCATCGCCATTGGCGGCTTCGATGTGGAAGCACATGGCTTGCGCGTTATCCGAGCGCGCGCGGCCGTCGAACACAAGGCCCGCGGCCATCAAGCCATTCTCTTTGTCATCGACGCGAAAAAACGTGATGAGCCCGGAAATGTGATCCGGCGGCGCTGATTTTTCGATCGGCAAATCCACGTTGGCGTGAATCTGCTCGCCGGTCTTGCGGATGCCGGCGCCAAACGGCGCAAACGAGCCGCCCTGCTTCAGCGCGTCATGGGCGCGGTCGAACAGGTACTCGTAGGTATCCTGCAGGTGACGCTGCAGCATCGCTCAACCCTTTTCGTTCGACCGCAGCGTGCGTGCGCGGTCTTCGACCAAGTCCACGATATGGTCGATCATCTTGTCGTTGTCGACCTTGTGGTCGGCTTTCCCAGCGACATAGACCATACCGGCGCCCTTGCCGCCGCCAGTAAACCCTAGATCGGTCATCAGCGCTTCGCCCGGCCCGTTCACGACACAGCCGATGATGGAGAGCGTGATCGGTTCCGGGATATGCGCCAAGCGCTTTTCCAGCGTGTCGACGGTGCTGATCACGTCATAGCCCTGCCGCGCACAGGAAGGACACGCAATGATGGTGACGCCGCGATGACGCAGACCCATAGACTTAAGCAGATCGTTGCCGACCTTGATCTCCTCCACCGGATCGGCTGCAAGAGAAACGCGAATGGTGTCGCCAATGCCTGCCCACAACAGCGAGCCCATGGCGATGGAGGACTTGATCGTGCCCATGCGCAGCGCGCCGGCTTCGGTGACGCCGAGATGCAACGGCGCGTCAGTCGCTTCAGCGAGCGCCTGATACGCGGCAGCCGTGAGGAAAACGTCCGAAGCCTTCACGCTGATCTTGTATTCGCGGAAGTCATGCTCCTCGAGCAGCGCTGCATGATAGAGCGCGCTCTCCACCATCGCCTCGGGGCAAGGCTCGCCGTATTTTTCCAACAGGTGCTGTTCGAGCGAGCCGGCATTCACACCGATGCGCATGGCGCAGCCGTGGTCCTTGGCCGCCTGCACCACTTCTTTCACGCGCTGCGCATTGCCGATGTTGCCCGGGTTAATACGCAGGCACGCCGCACCCGCCATCGCCGCTTCGATGGCGCGCTTGAAGTGAAAGTGGATGTCGGCAACGAGCGGCACTTTCACGGCGCGTACGATCTCGCCAAAAGCGGCGGTTGAATCCTCGTCGGGGCACGAGACGCGCACAATATCGGCGCCCGCATCTTCCAATCGTCGGATCTGGTCGATGGTCGCCTTCGCATCCGGCGTCGGCGTATTGGTCATCGACTGCACCGTGATCGGCGCATCGCCGCCGACTTCGACATTGCCGACGCGAATCTTGCGCGACTTGCGCCGCTCAATCCGCCGCCAGGGGCGGATGTGGTGAAGATCGCCGGTTGCGCCGTCCATCAGGGGTTCGCCTTTCAGTCCGGAGATAGCGCTTGGCGACCAGAGCTAACAGCCCTGAAGCCTGCTTCAGCTGCGCGGAGCGGCGTTCTGGGCCTGAACCGTGGGCTGGATGTCATCGATCTTGCGGCCCAGCACCGGTGACCCGGCGATGCCCAGCAGACCAGCCGACTGGCCGTTGATAAACACCTCGAACGCGCCGCCGTCGCGCGCGTGAAGCGTCCAGCCGGGGCTTGGGTCAGGACGGTAAACGTCCCCCACATTCAGGATACGGGACAAGAAAACAGTTCCATCGGGTCCACGCGCTTCGAGCCAGGACGCGGTCAGAGCGCGGATCTCTACGACCCGCTGCGGCGCATCGGCCGATGCCGAGGCGGTCTGAGCCGGTTGCGGGGCGACGGTGGCCGGCTGCTCCACAGGCGCCGCCGGACGCGCCTCTTCATGCTGTAGGGCTCGCCATCCGACGAAACCGCCCGCCAGCACCAAGACCGCCGCCGCGACCATCCACGGCCGCTCGGGGTGGGGTCGCGATTTGGGGTCTCGGATCGGTCTGGTGGCGTCTTCACGAGTGAGCGCCGATTCGTCCTGGAATTGTTCGACGATGGCCTTTTCATCGAGCCCCAGCACGCGAGCGTAGGAGCGCAGGAACGCTAGCGCATAAGCCTTTCCCGGCAGCACTTTGATGTTCATCTCCTCGAGAGCTTCGAGGAATTCGCGGCGCACTCGGATGCGGTCGGCGATCTCGGCGATGCTTAAGCCCAGCTGCTGACGCGCCTCGGTGAGCTTCCTGCCGGCGCGCCAGGACGGATCCAGCTCAGGCGCAACCGTAGGCGGCGCCGCTTGCGCAGGTTGCATGCGCTGGGCTGTCCCTTCGGCCGCAGCCGGATCGGTGGGAACGGATTCGAGCATTGAACCTGAGGTCGCTCCTTCTGTTGACCCTAACCCGCCAAAGGCAAATTTTGAGCCACAAAATACGCTTAATCTCGAATCGAGGCAGTCTCAACGCGCGCCGCACGTTGATCACAGCGGCAGATTCATTTCGCTAGCGAATTCTGTGAGTTCGCGCCGCACCGACCCGCCGTCCCCGCGCAGCATTTGGTGCAGCGCCTCAGCCAGTTCCGCGGCGTCGAGCGACAGGATCATCCGTTTTACGGGGCCGATGCCCGACGCGGGCATCGAAAGTCTGCGGAAGCCGAGTGCGATGAAGGCCATCGCTTCCAGCGGGCGGCCCGCTGCTTCGCCACAAATCGAGACTTCAATGTTGGCTTCGGCTGCATCGTCGCGGATCCGTTTGAGAAACCGCAGCGCCGGCCCGCTCAGCACGTCGTAGCGATCCGAGACACGCGCATTGCCGCGATCGGCGGCGAAGAAATACTGCATCAGATCGTTAGTGCCGATCGAGATGAAGTCGGCTTTGCCTTTGAGGTCGGGAATGCTCCAGGCCAGCGCCGGCGCTTCGACCATAACACCCACTTCAATGCGCGCCGGCGGCTTGCGGCCATGCTCGGTGCTCCATTGCAATTCGCGGTCGACCAGCGCGCGTGCCGTGTCGAACTCGGCGACCGTGGTGACGAGCGGAAACATGACGCGCAAGGACCGGCCCGCCGCCGCGCTGATCAGCGCGCGCAGTTGGTAACGAAGCAGCGCCGGGCGATCGAGGCCGATGCGGAGTGCGCGCCAGCCAAGGGCAGGATTCTCTTCGCGTTCAGCCGCCATGTAAGGCAGCATCTTGTCGCCGCCGAGATCGAGCGTGCGAAAAATGACCGGCCTATCCTCGGCAGCTTCAATCACGTCACGATAGAGCGCAGTCTGCGCATCGAGACGCGGGAGCGTCTCGGAAACCATGAATTGAAACTCGGTGCGGAACAGCCCGATGCCCTCGGCGCCCGCTTCCGACAAATGATGCACGTCGAGCGCAAGCCCCGCGTTGAGTAGAAGCGTGACGCGTTCCCCGTCCTTCGTTACCGCCGGCTTATTGCGCAGACGCGCGAATTCCGCAGCGCGCGCCGAGCGCAGCGAAATACGTTGGTTGTACGCCGAAATCACCTGCGCTTCGGGGCGCAGACGGACTTCCCCGCGCTCGCCATCCAGCACAATGGTGTCGCCAGCCTCCACGCGCGACAGCAACCCATGCAGATTGCCGACCATAGGCACACCGAGCGCCCGCGCGACGATGGCGGCGTGCGCCGTGGCGCCACCCTCTTCCAAGACGACGCCTTTCAGACGATCGGCGCCATAATCCAGCAATTCAGCGGGACCGAGCTCGCGCGCGACGAGGATAGCGTCGCGCGGCATCGCTTGGGGCTGCGTGCTGTCGACGCCAGCGAGGGCGCGCAGCAAACGATTGTCGAGGTCCTCGAAATCGTGGAGGCGCTCGCGCATGTAAGGATCGCGCGCGGCGTTTAGCTTGGACCGATGTTCGCCGCGTGCGCGCTCCACGGCGGCGTCCGCGGACAGGCCTGCCCGCACACCCTGTTGGAGCTTGCTTTCCCAACTGGGGTCAGTGGCAAGCATGAGGAACGTCTCAAGCACGTCGCGCGAAACGCCGGAGATGCGGCCGGGATCACCATCAAGCATTTCCTTGAGCGAACCGCGTACCTGCTCCAGTGCCGCATTGAGCCGCGCTTCTTCCTTGGCTGGATCGTCGGCGATGACGCGACCCAGCGGCGCGTGTGGCTCGTGCAGCACGGCAACCCCGATGACGATGCCGTCTGAAAATGCGCGCCCGCTCAGCAATTCCGGCCGGCTTGGCCGCGCTTCGACATCCGCTAAGCCCGACAGATCGCCAAAGGCCCCTGAAGCGACCATTTCGGCCAGCACCATCGCAACGGTCTGGAGTGCTTCAACTTCGTCGTCGCTGTATTGGCGCTGCACGCGGTTCTGCACCACGAGCACGCCGAACGTGCGTTCAGAACGTACGATCGGAACGCCGAGGAACGAATTGTACGGATCTTCGCCGGTTTCAGGCCTGTAGGAGAAGCGCTCGTGATGCGGCGCGTCCGCAAGGTTCAGATGCGCCGCCTCCTCGGCAACCAATCCGACAAGCCCTTCGCCCATCTTCAAACGCGTGCGGTGTACGGCTTCCGACTTCAGCCCTTCCGTCGCGAACAACTCGTGGAAAGCGCCCCGCGTCAGATAGATCGAGCAGACATCGGCGACCATCGTCGCCGCGACCATCGCGACGAGCTTGTCCAGGCGCTGTTGCGCCGAACCGCCGGCGTTCATCAAATCCCGAAGCTTGCGCAACAGGATGCGTGAACTGCTACTGTCCGCAGGCCCGGCCATAGGGTCCGCTCAACCTCCGTTATGCCGCATCGAGTCCATAAGCGGTATGCAGGGCCCGCACCGCAAGTTCGGTATATGCCGCGTCGATCAAAACCGAGATTTTGATCTCGGAAGTAGCGATCGCCTCGATATTGATGCCCTTTTGGGCAAGCGCTTCGAACATGGTGCGCGCGACACCGACTTGACTGCGCATGCCGATGCCTATGACCGAGACTTTGGCGACATCGCGGCGGACGTGAATTTCATCAACGCCGACTTTCTCGCGCTGCGACTCGATCGTTTCGGCAGCCAGCGGCGCGTCACGATCGGGGCAAGTGAATACGATATTTCGCCGTCCCTCGTGGCGCGCCTCGGTTTGTACGATCATGTCCACATTGACGCCCGCGTCAGCCAAACGGCCGAAGATGTTGGCTTCGGCGCTGATTGAATTGGCTACCCCCAGCAAGGTGATCTTCGCCTCGTCGCGCGAATAGGCGATTCCGGAAACGATGTGCTTTTCCACGATCTGATCCTCTGCACAGACAAGTGTGCCCGGGTTCGGCGCTCCAGGCTCGACAAAACTCGACAAAACCCGCACCGGGACGCGCTGCGCGAACGCCAATTCGACCGAGCGCGTCTGCAAAACCTTCGCGCCCAGCGACGCCATCTCCAGCATTTCTTCGTAGGAGATCTTGTCGAGTCGCCGCGCGCGCGAAACAATGCGCGGATCGGTCGTATAGACACCGTCGACATCCGTGTAGATGTCGCAGCGCTCCGCCTTCAGCGCCGCCGCGAGCGCCACAGCCGAGGTATCTGAACCACCGCGCCCGAGTGTGGTGATGCGGTTGCCAACTGTGATGCCCTGGAAGCCGGGCGCCACGGCAATCACGCCCTCATCGATCGAGCCACCCAGCTCCGTGGTATCAAAATCCGCGACGCGCGCTCTGGCATGCGCGGCATCTGTACGAAACGGGATCTGCCAGTTCTGCCAAGAGCGTGCCTTGAGCCCCAGACGACGCAACGCCAACGCCAGCAGGCCGGTGGTCACCTGCTCACCCGCGGAGACGACAACATCGTACTCGTCGTCGAAGCCCGCGCCGCTCAACGCTTCGTTGCCGCCTTGTCCGCCCGCGCCGCGGGCCAAACCAACAAGCCTGTCGGTCTCTCCGGCCATTGCGGACACGACAACAGCGAGCCCGCGCCCACGCCTGGCCTCCGACGCGACAATACGCGCAACGCGGGCGATGCGGTCCACGTCGCCCACAGACGTGCCCCCGAACTTCATCACCAAACGCGACATCGAAGCGTAAACCGGACCTTTTAGACGCCCGGGCCTTAGCATGGGCGGCTTGCGGGCGATACGGCTTGACCCGTGTGTCATCCACGCCGATCTGGAGCCCTGATGGCCAACCCCGAGACAACTGGCACGCTTGATGCCGGTGAAGTCGCCAAATTCAGCGCCCTAGCCGCCGAGTGGTGGAATCCACAAGGGCCGTTCGGCGCACTGCACCGGCTCAACCCGGTTCGCTTGCAATACATTCGCGATGTCGCGGTTCAGCATTTCCACACGCCGATGCGGCGACCGCTGCAAGGCCTGAATGCGCTCGATCTCGGCTGTGGCGGGGGATTGGTTTCGGCGCCGCTTGTGCGCATGGGCGCTAACGTCACTGCAATCGATGCTTCGGCCGAGGCGATCGGCGCCGCGCGCGCTTACGCCCAGCAGGCGACGCTGGAGATCAACTTTCTCTGCACCACCGCTGAAGCGCTTGTCGAGCGCGGCCAAACATTCGATCTCGTGACCGCGCTCGAAATCGTAGAGCACGTGGCGGACGTGTCGTTGTTTCTTGCTTCCGCGGCCACTCTCGTTCGTCCAGGCGGCATGCTTGTGCTTTCCACCATCAACCGCACGTCAAAAGCGCGCGCCTTCGCGATCGTTGGCGCCGAACGCATATTGAAATGGTCGCCTGAAGGCGCGCACGACTACGACAAGCTGGTCACACCAAGCGAAATTCGTTCCGGCGCGCCGGGACTCAGCTGGCAAGCGCCAGTCGGCATTACCTACAACCCAGTCGGCGCAGGCTGGACTCAGTCCCGCGACACCGACATCAACTACATAATCGCCGGCGCGAAACCGCCGTAACTGGGCCAGCGCTGAACGCGCCGACCGTCCTCCGGCAAAACAAGGAGCCCCGCGTGGTCAGCTGCCTGAGGGTTGATCCATAATAAGCCGAGACTCGATGACGCGGGTCACCTTCAGTTCGTGGGCGTACCCGCCCAATTGGCCATACGCGCCCGATGGCGAAAGAACGCCTTCAATAACCAGATGGACGCGTCCCCAAGGCCCATGTCCAGAAGTCCGAAGCGGCGCAACCACCTGATCCCACACAGTGTCGCTCGACAACCAATAAGGACCCTCACCAGCGTCGGTGGTGAATGAGCTCGTCTCAATCCCCCAGTTGAGCGCGCCGGAATATCGCTGCGGCTGGGCGTGTGGCGCGCTCACGCAGGCGGCCAGGGCCAGAAAGCCGAGCATAAAGGAGCGCTTTATCATTTGCGCGCCTTGCAAGCGCCGTGAGGCAAAACCAAGGCGCCTGCTCATACCGCCCGCGAGTGTCGCGCCGTCGCATCACCGGCGTAGGCGTCGAAGGCCTGGGCGA
The DNA here is from genome assembly GCA_016195245.1 of Pseudomonadota bacterium. GTDB lineage: Bacteria > Pseudomonadota > Alphaproteobacteria > Caulobacterales > Aquidulcibacteraceae > Vitreimonas. The sequence goes on along the minus strand of JACQAC010000031.1, from coordinate 15,646 downwards.
CCAAACGTGCGAATGGTCGGGCGCTTGGAGGCACGCTCAACCGAGTTCCCTCCATGCTGACCAGGCCGTCACTTTGAAGCGATTGCAAGCGGCTCAGTTCGAGACAGTACAGAGCGGCGCCGCCATGCTCTTCCAGATCAACTTCGAAATCGCAGAGCAGGTGCATGATCAAGGCGCGACGGCGGCGATCTTCTTCGCTAAGCGCAAGGCCCCTCCGTGTTGCAAACTTGTTGGCCATGACCGAGGCGCGCCAGGCGCCAATCTCCGTTTCGTTCTGCGCATAGCCCTGTGGCAGTGTCGAAATGGCTGACGGCCCGAGGCCAATGAGCGCGTCACAGTCGGCTTCGACAAATCCTTGGAAATTGCGCTGAAGCGCGCCTTCGGTCGCTGCCATCGCGATTGGATCATCGGGGAGTGCATAGTGGTCGTACCCGATGGCGACGTAACCTTCATCGGCGAGCGTTTCTCGAATGGCTTCGGCGAGATCGAAGCGTTCGCCAGCGCCGGGCAGCGCCGATGCATCGATGAGTCGTTGGCGTTGCTTGAACCATGGCACATGGGCATAGCCGAATACTGATACGCGCGCCGGTCCCAGGCGCGCCGCCATTTGTGCGGTCTTGCGGACACTCTCTAGAGTTTGTTTTGGCAGGCCGTACATGAGGTCAAAGCTGATCGACTCGATCGCCGCCGCACGCAGGACCGAAACAGCATCAGCGACAACCTGCAGCGGCTGTATACGGCCAATGGCTTCTTGCACCGCTGGATCGAGGTCTTGCACCCCCAGCGAGGCGCGGTTGACCCCTGCCGCAGCAAAGGTTTGCGCTTGCTCTTCGGTAAGCAGTCTCGGATCAATCTCGATGGCGTGCCGAATGCAAGAGTCTAAGTCGAAGCGGCGGCGCAGTGCTTCCATGATCGCGCCGAACTGCTCTGGCGAAAGCGTATTCGGCGTTCCTCCACCCCAGTGAATTTCTGTCACGCGACGCGCGGCGCTCGTCGTACCGGCGTGCTCGACTTCTTGCAGCAGCGCCGAAACGAAGAGCTTGATCGGCTCATCGCGGATCGCGCTGAAGGCATGGCAGCCGCAATACCAGCACATCTGCCGACAGTACGGCGTGTGCAGATAGAGTGAGACGGACGCTTGCGGATCAAGCTCCGTCAGCCACCGTGTGTACACTTCGCCATCAACGGCGCCGCTGAAGTGCGGCGCGGTGGGGTAGCTTGTGTACCTGGGAGCGTTTTGTTCCGCGTACTTGAGATAGCGTGAATCCACGCCGCAACATCGGACGCAGGCCCCGCTAGGACATTGATTTTGGTCAAATCACCGCGCGAAGCACGCCTAGTTCAGCGTCTTCTTGGACGGTGTGTTCGGCGCGAGTTCAGGCGGCAGTGGTGAAGCGGGTACGCCATCCTCGGCAAGAGCGCGCGCCTCTTCTGGCGTTGCTTCGCCATAAATGGCGCGTTCTTCGGCTTCGCCCGAATGCATCTTGCGTGCTTCGTCGGCGAATTTGTCGCCGACATAGTCAAAATTGTCCTTGATGTGCTCGCGGACCTTCGCGGCCATCGCCATCGCGACGGCCCACTCCTTCTGCGCTTCTTTGGCCTTGCCCGTGCGCACCGCCGGCGCCATCGGCGCCTTCTCGACGTGCGTCGATCCGCAATGCGGGCACAGCAACTGCCCCCGCGCCGCTTGCGCATCGTAATCGCCGATCGAGCCAAACCAGGCTTCGAACTCGTCGCCGTTCGCACACTTCAGGTCGTACCGGATCATGGCCCTGTGAACGTTCTTCCGCCTTGCCACGCTGGAATTTTCGCACGTGTGGCGGCCACCATATCGAGGTCGAGATCAGCGACGACGAAACCTGGCTCGTCATGGTCGAGCTTCGCCAACACCTTCCCCCAGGGGTCGATGATCATCGAATGCCCCCAGGTAGCGCGCCCATCGTCGTGCGTGCCGCCTTGCGCCGGAGCGATCACGAACGCCATCGTCTCGATCGCCCGCGCCCGCAGCATCGTCTCCCAATGCGCTTGTCCGGTCGGCACCGTGAATGCCGCTGGGATAGTGATGATCTCCGCACCCGCTTTCGCATACGAACTGTAAAGCGGCGCGAAACGCAGATCGTAGCAGATGCTCAAGCCGATCTTGGCGCGCATCGGTCCTTCGACCAGCACCGCCTGCGTGCCGGCCTCCACCGTCGCGCTTTCCAGATACGTCTCGCCGCCGCCGAGCGTGACGTCGAACATGTTGATCTTGTCGTAGCGCGCCGCGATCTTGCCTTCGTCGCTGAACAAGAACGAGCGGTTGAACACTTTGCCGCTGCCCGTGGCGATTGAGCCCGATCCCATCAACAGCCACACGCCCAGCTCCTGCGCCAGCCGCGCCCAAGCATTGATCTCCGGCTCATCCTTCTCCGGCGCCGACGCCGCGATCATCTCCTCGCGATTGCGGTTGAGGCGCAGCGTGTTTTCCGGCGTGCAGATCAGCCGCGCGCCGGCGTTCGCCGCTTCGCGCAAGAACGGCAGCGCCCGCGCGCGGTTGGCGGCGGGGTCGGCGCCGGAGCGCAATTGCACGGCGGCGGCGCGGAGCTTTCGCATCAGGCTAACCCTAAGAGCGGGTCGAGCCCGCCGCGTTGCTCCAGCGCATGCAGATCGTCGCAGCCGCCGACATGGGTGTCGCCGACGAAAATCTGCGGAAAGGTCCAACGGCCGGATCGGTCAATCATCTCTTGTCGCTTCTGCGGGCACCCCGTGGCGTCGACCTCGTTGACGCACACGCCCTTTCTTTCCAGCAGAGCAACGGCCCTGGTGCAATAGGGGCAGAAAGCGCGGGTATAGATTGTGACCGGCGGCATATCCGACTCAATGTGTCACACAAGGATATCCATTGGCCTAACGACGCGCGCGAGGGTCACTGCATGCACTTCTGCAGCCCCCGCCCTTCGAAATGCACGGGCGCAGGCCTCCAGGGTCGCGCCTGTGGTGAACACATCATCAACCACAAGGATCGTTTTGCCCTGGAATCGCCACGACGCCTTAATGGCTCCGGCGACGTTGCGCCGGCGCTCCGAGGCGGAGAGCCCCGCTTGGCTTTTCCGACGCTTGGCGCGGGTCAGCGCTCCCGGTTTCCAAGGCTTGCCGCTGGCATGTGAGAGGGCCTCGGCCAACCAAGCCGCCTGATTGAACGAGCGCATGGCCAGGCGCGTCCAGTGCATCGGCGCCGGCGCGATGAAGTCCGCACGCTGCAAGGCATCGCTGGAGGCTGCGGCCATCCAACGCGCAAATACCGGCAAGCCGTCACGCCGCCCTCCGCGTTTCAGATCGAGAACCAATCGCCGCGCGTGATCATCATAGGCCAACGCCGCGCGCGCCGTGTCGTAGGCCGGTTCACGCCCCGCGCAGGCGCCGCACACCGCCGTTTCGCCCACTTCCTCCGGCAAGGGAAAACCACACCGGCAGCATTGTGGCGCACCCAGAAAATGCAGCGCGCCCCACAGTTCCGGCTCGATCACGCCCGGCCGATCCACCAATTTGTCAGAGAGCAGCGAGCGCGGCGGCCAGATCAGATCAGACACCGCGGACACAAATCCGCGTTTCCGGAATGCGCGCGCCGCGCGATAGGATTGCGTCATGACAGCCCCCGGCCCATTCGAGCCACGCCTCGTACGCCAACGCAAGCGCCGCGCGGCGAAAGGCTTTCGCGAAGCGGCCTTTCTGCATCGGCGTGTCGTCGCCGACTTGGCGGATCGCCTCGAAGCCATCCCGCGTCCCTTTCCACGCGCGCTGGCCTTGGGTGGGGCCGGCCTGTTCACTGAAGAAGTGCGCGGCCGGCCAGAACTGTCTGCACGCATAGGCGAGATCGTTGAGGCCGACATCGCCAACGGGCTTGAGATCGATCCCGAGCACTTGCCGTTTGATGAGCAAAGTCTTGATCTCATCGTCTCTCCCTTGGCGCTGCACACAGTCAACGATCTGCCTGGGGCGCTTATCCAAATCCGCCGCGCGTTGAAGCCAGATGGACTGATGCTCGCCGCCCTGTTCGGCGGCGAGACACTGAACGAGTTGCGGCTCTCTCTGATCGAAGCGGAAAGCGAGCTCACCGGTGGCGCAGGACCGCGCATCGCGCCGTTTGCGGATTTGCAGGATATCGCCGGCCTCTTGCAGCGCGCCGGGTTTGCGCTCCCTGCAGCCGATCGTGATGTAGTGATCGTGCGCTACAGCGAACCCATGCGCCTGCTCGCCGACCTGCGCGCGATGGGCGAAACCGCCGCGCTGCGCGAACGCTCGCCGCGAGCGCTCTCGCGCCGCATCTTGGCGCGCGCATTCGAAATTTATCGCGAACGCTTCAGCGACCCAGACCGCCGCGTGCGTGCAACCTTCGAAGTTCTCACCGCCACCGGCTGGGCACCGCATGAGAGCCAGCAAAGGCCGCTCAAGCCAGGCAGCGCGATGGCGCGCCTAGCCGACGCGCTGAAAACGGAAGAGAAGAACGCTGGCGAGAAAGCTGGACGTTAGCGTTGACTGATTTGAGCTTGGTCGAAGGAGCGTCGGCCTTCGGAGGCGGTCCGGATTACGAACTTAACGCCGTCGATCGCAGCATTGCTGAGTTCGGAAGTCACGCCCTTTGGAAACTCGAAAACTACAAGCGTCGGGGAACTAATCGTGTTCGGGTCCCCGCCGTTCTCTTCGACGTAAAACTCCATTTCCTTACCGCCTTGCTCAAGCCGCCACAGAGCAAGCCAAGGCTCGTCGAGCTCTGACCGAAAAGCCCTAATGAAACGAATTTTAGCTCCGCCTGATGATGTCGCCGCCAGAACTTGCGGTTTGGGTTCGAGCCGCCAATTGGCCATAGCACTTCTAACCCCGCGGCTGCCGCGTCATCGTCCACATATGCAGGTTCGGCAGATCGAATTCGCCGGTCACCTCAAAGCCGTGACGCTGATAAAGCGCCGCGTTGCGTTCGGTAGAGCATTCGAGATAGGCGACCGTCCCCGCCGCATCGAGCGCCGCCAACGTGTGCTTCAACAGTTCCGAACCAACGCCGCGCCCCTGCGCGCTTGTGGCAACGCCGAGAAAAACCAGATGCGCATGCGGGACCTTGGGATGATAGGTCTCAAGCTTGTCGGCGAGCGCGAAGCCGCGCTGCATGCCACCTACGCCGGCAATCGAAAGCATCAAAGGCCCGAGCGAGACCTGCTTCAGAACGGAAAGATCGAACGCCTTGCGGCCTGACGCGGTCCACAGCGCCGCGCCCAAGGGTTTCCCGCCACTCTCGGCGACGTAGATGTCACGCTGCGGATGCACGGCATCTTCAACAATCGCGTCGAAGAACTTGCGCCGCGCGCGCTCCTTCTCGCGCCCCTGCTTCAGCCAATAGTTCAGCCCTGCTTCGTCAACGAAAGCATCGGTAAGCACCGGCGACATTGCCGCGCTCTCATCTCGCTGCGTCAGACGCACGCTTGGCGGTGCACTCATATTTTTTCAGAAATCCGGATGGCGGCGCGGCAACCGATCTTCACGATCGCCGAAAGCACCGAATAACCTGGCGCCTCGCGTGCACCCTGGTCGATGGCCGTCTGTTTGTGCTCGATCTCATCTTCGCGGAAACGATCGATCACATCCCTCAGTTCAGGGTCGCGGCGCCCAAGCCGTTCGCTTTGCCGCGCGTAATGATCCTCAATCACTTCCTCAACGGCTTCCGTACACGCATGCGCCGCGCGCTCCCCCATCAGCGCCGTGACGGCGCCCAGCCCAAAACCAGCCACGCGCCAAACCGGCGCCATCAACGTCGGCCGCACGCCGCGCTCGGCAATCATCCGGTCGAAGGTTCGCAGGTGCGCTTGTTCGCCCGCTTCCATCTCGGCGATCACCCTCGCCGCATGCGCATGCGCGCCGACGCGCTCAAACACCGCCAACTGCCCGCGATAAATCTGCACGGCGCCGTATTCACCGGCATGATCGACGCGGATCATCTCGTCGCTCATGCGCTCGGCCACGCCTTCACCGGGCATTGGCGGCGATTGCCTCATGATGTGCGCTCCGGCGCCAGCGCAAGGAATGCACTCAACACGGCCATGCCCAAAGAGATAAGCGCGTTATAGCCCGCCATCGAGACGCCAAACATGGTCCAGGCCGGTGTGTCGCAGTGGGGAATTTCCAGCTTAGCGTTCAAATCGAAGACCAAGCTTCCAGCGGGCCCGGTTTCGCAGGTCGCGGCGATCCAATGCTGCTCCACCCCCACGTGCCAAGCCGCCATGGCGAAGCTGCCCAGATAGGCGAGCGCCAGAATGAACGCGGCGGCGCGCGTTTCCTTCCGCGTCAGCAGCGCGACCAGCGCAATCGCTACAATCCCCCAATGCCATTCCCGCTGCGCTAGGCACATCGGGCACGGCGCCAGATGCCCGAAGGTCTCGAATGCATGCGCCCCGGCCAAGAGCGCGGCCGAGACGATCAGCGCCGCAAGCGGCCAGCGAGAACGAAGAACGTCAAGCATCAATGGTGCAACAACAGCATGTAGGCAGCGATCAGCAGCACTATCAGCCCAGCCGCAACCGCAAGCGTCAAGCGCATGCGCGTCGCAAGCACAGGCGCAATCGACGGACCGTAGCGTTTGAACACATAAGACACCGCGAAGAAGCGCGTACTGCGGGTAATGATCGAGCAGCCGATCAGCAGGAGCAGCGAAATCCGCAGCATGCCAGAGGCAATGGTCACCAGCTTGTAGGGCACCGGGATCAGCCCTTGGCCCAGGATCACCCACGGCATAACGTCACTGGAATTCGCCCGAAACCGCTCAAAGCTCGCAGTCAGACCAAACAGGTTCAAAATCCAGGCGCCTATCGTCTCAGCCGCAAAGTAGCCGATCGCGTAGCCGAGTATCGCGCCGAGCACCGAACCGATCATGGTAATCGCGGCAAACCGCACCCACTTGGCCGGCTGCGCCGCCGCCATCGGCCCCAGCACCACGTCGGGTGGGATCGGAAAGAACGAGCTTTCTGCGAACGCCAACACGAACAGCCCGCGCTCGGCGTGCGGACTGCGGATAATCCCCAGGGTGCGGTTTTTCAGGGCCTCTAACATGCGCCCAAGCGCCTAGCACGGGCCGGGCCAAACGCCATCCTCCCGGACGCCGCATCTGGATTTGACAGGCGCGAGGCGCGCTTTTAACCCTCCGCCCCTCGCTCTTGGCGGCCCCAATGGCGGAATCGGTAGACGCAGCAGATTCAAAATCTGCCGTTGGCAACAACGTGTCCGTTCGAGTCGGACTTGGGGCACCATCCTGCTTCGCCCCTTCGGGGCTTCGCAGGATTGAACCGGCGCAATTCGGCGAAGCAGGATGCCCTCCGAAGCCTTGGCGAAGGAGGGCGTCATGCGCGACGACCCGCGCACCCGCGAAGGGTTTCTACAGCTCGCCCGCACGGACATAAGGCGCCTCCGCGTAAAAACGAAAACACTGAGTCATTCCGGACGCGCGGAGCGCGATCCGGAACCCAGGGATCGGTAGAGCACAGGATGTTGCCCTGGGTACCGGCTCTCCCTTCGGTCGGTCGGAATGACTCAGTGTTTTCGCTTTGAAGAACTAGGCGGACATCGCCTCCACGCGATCCCAAAACGCCTTCGGCAAATCGAGGCCGGAGAAGCGCTTCAGCTCTTGCACCAGGGTCGGCGACGTCACGTTCACTTCGATCAGCTTGCCGGCGATGACATCGATGCCCGCAAAAAGAATACCCCGTTCGCGCAACACCGGCGCGATCGCCTTGGCGATGGCGCGGTCGGCATCGTCCAGCTCAGCCGCCTGCGCCACGCCGCCCGCGTGCAAGTTGGCGCGAAAGTCGCCTTCTGACGGCATGCGCCGCACCGCGCCGAACACTTCGCCATCGAGCATGAAGACTCGTTTGTCGCCACCACTCACCGCCGGCAGGAATTCCTGAGCCAGGATCGGCTCGCGTCCGGCTGCTTCCATGAATTTGCCGGCACGAGCGCGAAAGTCCGGATCGCGCGCATGCAGCTTGATCACACCGTCGCCGCCCATGAGGTACAGCACTTTAAGCACGACCTGATCGAACCGCTTGGCGAAAGTCTCCAGCGCATCCAGATCGCGACCGACCCAGGTTTTTGGCGTCAGTTCCGGAAATCGCATGATCGACATCTTTTCCGAGATGTCGCGAATGGCCCGCGGCGGATTGAGCACCAAAGCCTTGGTCAGCTCGAGAAGATAAGTGTTCGAAATGTAGCCCATGTCGAACGGCGGATCCTGCCGCACCAGGATGACATCGAAATCGTCGGCGGCGCGCACTCCCTCTTCATGCGTCTTGTAGTGCTTGTGTTCACTCAAGCTCACAGAAACATGGCGCGCGCGCGCCTTCACCTTGCCGGCGTCAAACCAAAGTTCGTCGGGCGTGAACCACCACACCTCATGCCCGCGCCGCTCGGCCTCGATCATCAGCGCAAGGGAAGTGTCGCGCGCCACAACCATAGACTCGATGGGGTCCATCTGGACCGCGATGCGCAGCGATTTCACGAGCCCGTCCTCGCCACGCGGCCGTTTATGCGCGCGCCGCGGAGGTTTTCCGCGATCAGGAACGCCAGATCAATCGCTTGCTGACCATTCAAGCGCGGATCGCAATGCGTGTGATAGCGCGAGGAGAGGTCTTCCTCCTTTACCGCCGCCGCGCCGCCCAGGCACTCCGTCACCGGCTGACCCGTCATCTCCACATGCACGCCGCCCGGATACGCGCCCTCATCCGGCAGAATGCTCATGAAGCTCCGCACTTCCGACAGAATGCGATCGAACGAGCGCGTCTTAAACCCGGTCGCCGTCATCGACGTATTGCCGTGCATCGGATCGCAGGACCACACCACCGCGCGGCCTTCCTTCGTCACCGCTTTGACCAGCCGCGGCAAGCCAGCATCCACCTTATCCGCGCCAAAGCGCACGATCAGCGTCAGCCGCCCTGGCTCGTTGGCCGGATTGAGAATATCGATCAGCTTCAGCAATTCGTCCGGCTCAAGCGATGGCCCGCACTTCAAGCCGAGCGGGTTCTTGATCCCGCGCGCGAACTCAACGTGCGCGCCATCGAGCTGGCGTGTGCGATCACCAATCCAGACCAAGTGTGCGCTGGTGTCGTAATAGTCGCCGCTGGTGCTATCGACCCGCGTCATCGCCTCTTCGTAACCGAGCAGCAGCGCTTCATGGCTGGTGTACACATCCACATGCCGCACCTGCGGCACGTTTTGCGGCGTGATCCCGCACGCTTCCATGAAATCGATGGCTTCGGAAATGCGGTCGGCGATCTCTTGGTAGCGCTTGCCCTGCGGACTATCGGCGACAAAGCCTACCATCCAGCGATGCACGTTATGCAGGTCGGCGTAACCGCCATTCGCGAAGGCGCGGATCAGGTTCAGCGTCGCCGCCGATTGCGCGTACGCCTTCAACAGGCGTTCCGGATCAGGCCTGCGCGCTTCCGGCGTAAACTCCATGTCGTTGATGTTGTCACCGCGATAAGACGGCAGCGTCACGCCGTCGCGTGTCTCCTTCTCGTCCGAACGCGGCTTGCCGAACTGCCCAGCGATCCGCCCCAGCTTCACGACCGGCTTCGAGCCGGCGAAGGTCAGCACCACGCTCATCGCCATCAAAGTGCGGAACGTGTCGCGGATGTTGTCGGGGTGGAATTCCTTGAAGCTCTCGGCGCAGTCGCCACCCTGCAGCAAGAACGCCTTCCCGGCCGCTACCTCGGCCAGCCGCGCTTTCAGGTTCCGCGCCTCGCCGGCGAACACCAACGGCGGATAGGAGCGCAATTGGCTTTCCACTGCCGTCAGCGCCGTCGGATCGGGATAATCCGTCGGGATATGCTTGGCGGGTTTCGTCCGCCAGCCAGCGGGGTTCCATTTCTCGCGCATCACCCAGTGTCCTAGCCGATCCCATGCGGCGCTAGCGAGGCCTCACTCCCAACATGTGCCCAGCCGGCCGTCGGGCAAAGTGTCCTGCCCACGCCATGCTGTCACAGCATGGACAGCAGGTAACATCGCCAACTAAGGTTAAGTTGGGGCTGGACAATTTTTATGGATAGCGCGGCGTACCTGGCATTTGAGCCCGCCGACGAAGACGCCGTGCGTCTCGTCGCCGCCGCGCTTGAGCGCAATGGCTGGACGCCGATCCTTGCCGGTGCCGAACTCCGCAACCCAGAAAATCTGGCGCGCTTGGTCGAGACCATCGGCAAGTCGGCTATCGTCGTCCTGTTCGCTTCAGCCGCTGCTCAGGAAAGCCGCTGGCTCCCGCGCGAAATGGCCGCCGCCATCAACAATGGCCGCCCCATCATCGTAGTGCGCACCGGCGACCTGCCGCCAGAGTCCTGGATCTACGCCACCCTCGACATCGCCAACAGCGTCGACTTTCGCGGGGGACCGCAAACGGAAATCCTCGCACGGATCGTCGACTTGGCGCGATCGGCACGCGGTCGCGGCCGCGTTATCGCCATGCTCAACATCAAGGGCGGCGTCGGCAAAACCGTGCTCGCCGCCAACCTCTTCGCTGCCGCCCACCTCGCCGACAAGCGTTCGATCAGTTTCATTGACCTCGATCCGCAGCACAATCTCACGCAATACTTCCTCTCGCCGGGCGAGCGAAACCGTATCCGCGACCGCAACCACACTCTCTACGGCGTGCTCAATCCGCGCGGCGGCAACAGCCTCAATCCCTCGGACTTCGGTGGTGTGGCTGTGCCGCTGACGCGCGCGAGGGGCTCAAAGCAACCGAACTTCGAGCTGGTCGCCGGCGATGAGCGCCTCTTCGAGTTTACCCTCGACACCCGCTCCGAGCGCGACAAAGCCGAAGCCTTCACCCGCTTCCGAGCTTTGGTCAGTGCGCTGCGCGCGCGCTCGGACGCTGTCATTATCGACGCCAACCCCTGCGCCACCTTCCTCACCCGGCTGGCCATCACCACCGCCGACCACATCGTGGCCCCGGTTCGTCCAGAGAAGTACTCGCTCACCGGATTGAACATGCTCGAGCAGGTCGTGCGGGAAGTGAGGGGAAGGTCGTTGCGGCCGGAAGAATTCTCGGTCCTGCTCAATGGCGTGAACGACCGCACCCGCTCCAGCGAAATGGGCGATCCTGACGCCATCACCCGCGACGAGATCGCCGCGGCGCCGTTCTTCGGCGCGGCGTTGCTCGAAGAAGAAATTCCCTATTCCGCGGTGCTGCGCTCCGCCCCCACTGAACGCATCGCCGCCAACCCCATCAATGTCACCGCCATGATGCGTGTCGGCGGCCGCCCCGCGAAGGAAGCGCTCACAGCCGCTGCCGCCGCCATCCTGCGCCGGAGCGCGCAATGAGCCTCGACGCCGCTCAGAAGCAGCTGCTGCGCGCCGCGCTCAAAAAGCGCTCACGCGCCGAACTCAAAGCGCTGTTCGCTGCCGTTCGCGGCGCCGACGATCGCACCTTGCTGGCCGCGCTCGCGTCGCCAAAGAAGCTGCCAAGGCGACCTGGCGATCCGCTGTTGCGCAGCATCGATCAGGTCTTGAAGCCGCTCATGGCCCCCGGTGCGGAGAAGGCCGAAATGCTGATTGAGCACCTCGCCAAGAGGCATCGCCGCAAGTTGTCGTCTTCTGCCACCGGCCTAGCCGCCGCCATTCGCAACCTTCGCGCCGCCAATCTCAGCGACGAGCAAATCCTGGCCGGCGCCAAGACGTTGATGGCCCAACTTGCCAAGCTTCATGGCCGTGAGACAGTAGTTTAGCGCAGGCGCTCTTGGACCGCCGGCGTCCCCGCCGGCGGGAAACACCAATCATTCAGGATATGGCAAACAAACCGCCGGCGAGGGCGCCGGCGGTCCAAGCGTGGTCCAATCTCGGTAACCGCCCCATATTTGTTGCGTACTAGTCCCCGCTAGGAGACCCAATGTCCCGTTCCCAATCCGGCTTCGACCTCACGGCGCCCGACACCACCGAGCGGGCAGCGCTTGAGGCGAGCCTGAACGACGAAGAAAAGCGCGTGCTGCTGCATCACGGCACCGAGGCGCCCTTTTGTGGCGGCCTGCTCAATCAGAAAAATCCAGGTGTCTATTGCTGCCGCGAATGCGGCCTGCCGCTTTTCCGCGGCATCCAGAAGTTCGAGAGCGGCACCGGCTGGCCAAGCTTCACCGCGCCCATCGATCCGAAACACGTGGTCGGCATCGAAGACAATTCCTTCGGCATGCGCCGCATCGAGACGCGCTGCGCGCGCTGTGACAGCCACCAAGGCCACGTCTTCCCGGACGGCCCCAAGCCGACCGGCCTGCGCTACTGCATCAACTCAGTGTCGCTGGAATTCGTCCCCGACGGCACGCCGCTGCGTGACCCGCTACACCGCGGCGATCACTTGTAGCACAGCGCGCGCCCAGCAAATATGCCTCACAAAGAGGCCTGGTGGCAATGTTGCGCACAGATGACGCGCGAGCCTTGGTGAGCGGCGACGATGGCTGGCACCAAACATTTGAGATTTTTCCTGGCGTAGTCACACCAGGCGTCTACGACCCCCGCGAGATGTGGACGCGCCTGGGTTTGCCAGATGATTTGCGTGGTCTCACTGCCCCGACATCGGTGCTGCCGACGGTTTCTTTTCGCGCGAACTCGACAGGCGCGGCGCCGCGGTCACCGCCCTCGACTACAAGCCCAAACAGTCCTCTGGCTTTGCCATCATGGAGAAACTCCACGGCAAATCGCTCACTCACATGAACACGAACATCTCGAATCTGAGTGTGCTCAAGCTAGCGCCGTTCGATATCGTGCTTTTCTTGGGTGTGCTGTATCATCTGCTCGACCCAGTGCGAGCTCTTTGGGACATTCGCCAACTCGTCAAAGGCGATCTCTGGCTCGAGTCTTACATCCAGGATTTTAGCCCAGGCGTGCCGGCCGCCCGCTACTTTGAGCGCGATACGCTTGGTGGCGATATCACCAATTTCTGGGCGCCGAATTCAGAGTGCATTGAAAGCATGTTGCGCGATGCGGGTTTCTCGGTTGTCGCGACTCTGATCTTGGGCGATCGGGCGCTCTACCATGCGCGCACCGCAGACCTCGGTCCGCACGGCAACGTCAAGATGAACACGGCTTACGGGTTTCTGCAGGTCAGGCAGAAATACTTACCGCGCTGAGCACCGTCTCTAGAGCTGCGCGCTTCGCAGTTGCTCGATCATGCGGTCGAGGTCGCGGCTCATCGTGCTCAGCACAATGTCTTCGGCCTCGCCGCGCTCGCGCGTCAGCAATGCACGCGACACCACGCGTCCAACAAGCAGGCTGGCTTCGTTTGCACCTTCCGTGAACTTTCGCGCGCGGGCTGCAAGTTCGCCCTGACGCGAAAGGATAGCCGCAACCGGCTGCGCCATCAGCGCTCTCCCTTCGACCCGGGCCGAACGCTCCCCCCAGAGCAACGGCATATATTCAAGAGTGTAGCAGAGTTTTCCCCAGATTGGAGATCAAATGCGCCCTTTCCACATTTTTTGGATCGCGGTGTCGTCGGAGTACGGCACCGCGGCACGGCGCGACGCGCAAGCGAACTGCCTCTTCGGTGAAAGCCTTTGTTAAGCGCTAGGGCGTTCGTATTGCTGATGGCAGCGGGATCGGCTCGATGCAAAACGCCACGACGCACACCATGACGCCCAATAGCGAAGTGATGACTGCGCTTGACGTTACCCTGCCGTCAGCCACGATGGCGGAAGCGTGACTAAACCCTTTCCGACGAAGAACCTCCGGTTCTTTCTCACGGCGCCCTCGCCGTGTCCGTACCTTCCGGGCCGCCGCGAGCGGAAAATCTTCACCGCCCTTAATGGCCTCGAAGCCGGCGCCCTGCACGACGTGCTGACGCAAGCCGGCTTCCGCCGCTCACAAAACATCGCCTACCGCCCGTCATGCGACGGTTGCGAAGCCTGCGTCTCCGCGCGCGTGCCCGTTGAGCAATTTTCCTTTGGCAGACGCTGGCGCAAAATCATCGCCAAGAACGCCGATCTATCGCGCGCCCTAAGACCCGCCGACGCCACCGAAGAACAATTCCGCCTGCTGCGCCGCTACCTTAATTCCCGCCACGCCGAAGGCGGCATGGCTGACATGACCATGAGCGACTACGCCGCCATGGTGGAAGAAACCGCCGTGCATACGCACATCGTCGAATATCGCTACACCGACGGCGCCAAGCGAGGAGAACTCGCAGGGGCGGCGCTGGTCGATGTGCTGGGCGACGGCCTCTCGCTCGTCTATTCGTTCTTCGACCCAACCGAACCGAAGCGCAGCCCCGGCATCTACTCGATCCTCGATCACATCCAGCAAGCCCGCGCCGCGGGCTTTCCTTATGTCTATCTCGGCTACTGGATCCCCGGCTCCGACAAGATGGACTACAAGGCCCACTTCCGGCCGCTTGAACTCCTGCTCGGCGGCGAGTGGCGGCCATACAAGCCGGTGGAATTCTAGCCGGACCGCCGGCTTCCAGCCGACCAGAAAAAGAATATCGGCAAGATACCGGCGCTCCTAAGATGGCGCATGTCCGATTCAAAGAAAGCGCTCTGGCGCGCCGGCGAGATTGCGCCAACGGCGCGGCCCTTCACACAGAAGCTGAATCCAAATTCGCTCTTTCGCGCCGCCGCGCTCTCGCGTCTCGCCGGCATGAGCCGCGCGCATGTGAGCCTGGTGCGCCTGCCCCCCGGCAAGGACAGCTTCGCCTATCACGCCCACATGCTCGAAGAGGAATGGATCTACATCCTCTCCGGCCGCGCCATCGCCGAGATCGACGGCAAGTCGACTGAAGTCGGCCCCGGCGATTTCATGGGCTTCGCCACGCCTTCCGTACCGCACGTGCTCCGCAACACCTTCGACGAAGAATGCACCTACCTCATGGGCGGCGAAGACAAGCCGATCGACGTTGTCTCTTACCCTGAACTCGAAAAGCGCTTCCTGCTGATGCAGACCGACAAAGGCACGGAATTCTACGAACTCGGCGAGCCAACCAAGCCCTACGGCAAAGCCGACTAGAGCAGCACGCCCTGGCGCGTGCGCACGCCATCGGGCGCGGTGTAAACAAACGTGGCGCACAGCCAGCTCTTGTTTGCTGCCGAACCCGGAGCATCGGCGCCATTGAACGCCATCAATGTCACGCGCGTCGACCGCTGCCCGTAAATCAGCGCAACATAAGTCGGCGGACCGCCATTCGAACACAAGCTCGGCGCACCCGGCGCCAGCGTTTGCTGCGTAACGCTGCGGACCTCAACCACGATGTCAGGTGGCCCAAGCGCCGCGGTCGCAAAAGACGGCCCGCCCTGTGCGATCGGTTCGGCCGGCTCCCGACGCGCCACCAAGCGCGTCAGCAAAGTTGCACCCTTCGCGAAGCGCAGACGCGGGCCATCCATCACGACGTCGCCGGTAACATTTCGCGCGGTCTCGGAAGCAGCGTTAAACACCAAGGCGCGACCCGCAGCGGCCTGCTGGTGCAACGCCGGCGCGCGCCCTTCACCGCACGCCGCTAAGGCAAGAGCGAGACAGAGGAGAACCGCGCGCATTGTGGACCCGTATCTAGTGCGATCCGTTGGAACGAGCGACGCGCCCCATCGTATAGGCGAAACCGGTCGTCGCGCGTTTTCCGCCTGCGCTGCCGTCAAATGCCCTTCGTCGAAATTGGCCTTCTACCGAT
>JACQAC010000003.1 GCA_016195245.1 Pseudomonadota bacterium | reverse complement strand
GCCGAATCTTGAACGCATCACGGCGCCAATGATGTGGATCAATTCCGCCGATGACTTCATCAACCCACGTAATTTCGACTACCCGCGTCGCGCGATTGCCCGGATGCCGAACGCCCGTTTCCGGCTCATCGCGGAGACGCCCGACACACATGGGCATGGCACCCACACGTGGGCTGTGAATTGGAAACAGGATCTGGTCGAGCTGCTTGCGCGAAGTGCAGGTTAGGTTGTGACGTGCCCAGCCTAGTTCGCGATAAGTCTGAAGGTGGGGACGCGCCTGCTGCGCCAACTCTCAAGCGTGCGTCCACAGCGCACGCATGGATATTCACCGACGTCCTTGATTGGCAGGTGGACGAGGACTCGTTCGTATCGCGCGCCGCAGGGACATGCGACCGAGGTTGGACTTTCGCGGGGCGGTTCAGGTCTGCGCATAGTCGAGAGAGCCTTTGCGCCGCAGGCGTCAGCGTGTCCTTGGGACTTCGTTGGGGTTTGGCTGACTTAAGTGCTCCAGCGCCTGCGGGCGCCAGAAAATGCGTGAGTGCATCCGCGCCGGCAATCGCCGACGTGACCCAAAACGCCCATACCCGGGACGGAATAGCCCCTTCGACATGACCTAAATGCGGTCGCTGGGATTCGCGAATTAAGTCGAGGTTGGCACGCGCTGCCCGTATTTTTCGGTGATCCAGCGCGTCCGCCTGGACCGTAGCCGCAATTACCACTCTCAGATCATAGTTGTGTCGGCGGACGCTCGCGCTCTCGTCATCCAGGCCGCGCGCGATGCCGGCGCCAATGGCCTTCTCGCACGGCCGTTCTCACGCGCCTCAGTACAGTTACAGGTTATGCGGGGCCTAGCCGATCGGCGCGCGTTCATCGAATCCCCAACTTTTTGGGCCCCGACCGTCGGCGCTAGAATGATCCCACCTTTCGGGACCCTAATCGGCGCGTGCATGAGATTATCGCGCTGGTTTGAAACGAGTGAAACGGTCGAGATTCGGGTGACAGGGCGAACCGGCGCGTCAAAACTCGGATCATGTCCGACACCATTCCAGAGCATCTGCGGCCAACGATCTTCGCGATCAATGAACTCATGATGGAGCTCCTGTATTTGCTGCAAGCGTACAGTGAGGCGGACATGGAGAGTGTGTTGATCATGTTGTACGTCACCGACGCCACCATGCGCCCTTTTATGCAGGCGCCGTCTCCTGAGGTTCTCACTGCGGCGCGGCCGGCGGACGCTATTCGTGGCGCCATTTCCCGGCGCATGATTGCCGAGAAGACGGGTCTGTCGCGCGAGACGGTTCGCCGCAAGACACAAAAACTTGCAAAGGCTGGGCTCGTTCTCATCGATGCAGATGATCGCGTTCGTTCGGCGCAGCGGTTGGGAGACGAAAGCGTTCAGCGTATGTTGACGGCCGGACACAAGGCCGTCGTACGATATGTTCAGCGGTTAGAATCTTACGGCTTGGATTGGCGGGCCCTTTAGGGGGTACGATCGCGAGTTATTGGCCCGAAGCGGAGGCTGAGGGATCGTACGAGGAAACGTGATTGAGCGCGATCAGCCAGCGGCCATTGGCCTTGCGCATGAGCCGCGTGTTGATACCTTCCTGCGCGTGCGCCGGCCGTTCAAGATGATAATGGCTGACAAGCATGGCGGCATCGGGCGCCAGCATTTCGATGCTGACGTCGTAGAAGTGCAGCGTTCCGCGCCGTTCTGCCGAGCCGCCATAATCGCGGACATAGTGGTCGAGCGTGCCTTGCCAACCATTCTGGATGCGCCCGCCTGAAACAAAGACGACGCCGGGATTCTCAAAGGCGTCCATGTAACCGCGGAAATCGCCGCGGTTCCACGCGGCCTCCATGCTTGTGAGGAGGGCGCGGATATCGCGCTCGTCTTGGCTCATGGCCGCTTGCGGGTGTGCCACGGCGGGCGTCGCCACGAAGCCGCCGAATAGAAGCAGACAACCCAAGAGCAATCGCGCAATCACTATGCGCCGCCGCACATGTGCTCAGCGTCAGGCGCGCTCCAGGTCTCGTGGGTGCGCGCATTGGTGGCTTGATATGTCTTGCCGCGATCGTCGCCGGCCGGACAGTCCGCCGGCAGGCTGATCAGGCAGAGGTGGACGGGGTCGCCAACGCGCGAATGGGTGACGCCATCGATCATGTCATAGCTGACTTGGTAGATGCCGTTCGCATAGGTGATGGCGCTGCCGCTGTTCGGCATGCCTTCAAGGCGCGAGGCGATCTCTCGCACCGTGGTATCGACGCAATCGCCGACGTGCTGCGGCGCGTCGCTGGCTTGAGCGGTCGTTTGCGTTGTTGTCTCGGGTGGAGCGGCGGTTGTCGTGTTGGACGACGGCAGTCCGCACGCGTTAAGCATGGCGAGAAGGGCCAGTGCTCCAAGCTTAATCCGCCAACGCATATTTTCCTCCCAAGCTCGGAGCGCCGTCGCTGCGCACTCGGCCAATCTTCACCAGGCGGATGAGATGCGCCAGCACAGAATGCGCCGCCGCCGGATAGAGGCGCGAATCCACATCGGCGTACATCACCGGGACCATGTCCATGATTTGCGCTTTTCCGGCACGCAATTGCGTGAGGATTTGCTGTTCGCGGTTCAGGCGATGGGCATGATAGGCTTCGATGAACGCCCGCACCTCCGTCACCGGCGGCCCATGCGTCGGCCATAGCGTCGTGAAATTGCGAGCCTGCACTTTGTCGAGGCTGGCGAGGTACGCGTCCATGTCGCCGTCCGGCGGACTCACAACGGTTGTCGACCATCCCATGATGTGATCGCCGGAAAAGAGCGCATTCTCTTCGCGCAACGCTAGGCACAGATGATTGGAGGTGTGACCAGGCGTGGAAACAGCCTCCAGAGTCCAACCCCTACCGCTGAGTACGTCCGCATCTCGGACAACGATATCCGGTTTGAAACTGAAATCGTCGCCGGCTTCAGCGATAAAGTCGTCCGCTGAAAAGCGCGGCGCGATGCCGCTCGCATAGATCTTCGCGCCGGTCGCTGCCGCCAGCGGACGCGCGGCGGGCGAATGATCGAGATGGCGATGTGTGACGAAGATGTGTGTGACGCGATCCCTGGCCAGCGCGCGTTGCAGCGCCTCAATATGCGCTGGATCGTCCGGCCCTGGATCGATTACAGCGACATCGCCGTGACCGACGATGTAGACGCCGGTGCCACGAAAAGTGAACGGTCCAGGGTTGTTCGCAACAACACGGCGAATCATCGGGCTCACCTGCTGCGGGACGCCATATTCGAACGCCATGTCGCGCACGAATGGGATCGTCGTCACCATCAGGTGCGCGTCCCCAGTGCGAAGACGCGGAACGCTTCCGCAAGCAATCGCGTTGCCTTCATCTTGTCGGCCAAGGGCAGCGCGATTGGCGGTCCCATGTCAGTTTTGTTGGCGTCAACCACGTAGAGCTTGCCGTCCGCGCGATGCCGCAGAACGTCGATCGCGCCCCAATCCATGCCAAGCTCGCGCGTGAAGGCGGTGATCTGATCCATCTCTTCCGCGGAGAACACTTCAGCTGGCATGCGGAAAAGTACCTCGGTGTTGGTGTTCTGAAATCGCTTCGCCAGCGGGCGGCGCTTGATGAATACGCACACGGGTTGTCCGCCAACCGTGCAAGTACGAAGGTCGTCTACCATGGTTAGGTCAGAGCCGCGATTGTCGATCAAGCGTTGATAGGCCTTACCAGGCAACCAGTGCGCGGGGCATTGGACGACGTGACCGTCATGGGCGCCGTTGATTTCGGACTTTTCGACGGCCAATCCCGTGTGTTGTGTTGGGTCGAGAGTCAGAGTGCGGCCGGTCGCCCGCTCGAACGACAAGGCGATGCGTGTCTTAGAAACGTCGGGGCAGTGGAAGTTAATGAGTGTGGCGCCGCGCTTCAGTTTCAGCGGCGCCTTGTTCGGCGTGATCGTCGCGTCTTCAAAGTGCATGACGACGTCGGCGGCAGACGTATCGTTCGATAGCCGCGCTCCAGCCATGCGTGAGACTGCCCAAACGAGATACCACGGACGCGCACGTTCTGGCGTGAACGCGATGGTAAACGGCGCACCAATCGGAGGGGCGGCTCGAACAGCAAGAAAGTAGTGAAACCACGCTGCAACCTCGGCGATCACCGAGGGCGAATAAGGGACGCGCGCGCCGGTCTTTCGCACCACCAGCCCGGTCAGGCCGAAACGGAAATCGCGGAGCCAAACCGGACCAGCGGTCTGAAAAGCATGATCGTCGATACTCATGGCGCCGCGCTTGCTTCTGGACCGCGCATGCAGAGCGCCTTGACCGCCATAGTGTTTACCGTCGACCGGGTGCGCACAGTGCTGCTCGCTCTTTCGTTTATCATTCTCATCAAGTGCAGTCTGGTTCTAACCGCCCTGGCGTTGGCCGGTTAACGCTTCGGCGCCAAGCAGTCCAAGGCATCAGCAAAACGGCTCAGGTCGTAACCTGCCTTTGCGCCCGCTTCGATGATCGCCGTCGGCTCACTGCGTCCCGAAAGCGCCTGTGCCATGGCCCACGCCGTCGCGGATCGGGTGCCGCTTCGACAATAGGCGAGGACTGGACCCGCGCTTTGCTCCATCGCAAGGACCGTTTCGGCGACGATCGCCGGAGGCGGAGGACCGGTAAACGGCAACGAGCGATAGTCCAGCCCAGCTAATTTGGCTGCCGCAACAACCTGCGTTTCTGTGGGTTGATCGGGGTCCTCATTTTCCGGCCGATTCTTGATGATGGTCCTAAATCCCGCCTCCGCGGCGCGCGCGATGTCCTCCAGCGAGAGCTGCGGCGCGACCGCGAAGTCCGGCGACAGGTAGCGAAACTCGATCATGTGGACGCCACGTTGACACGGCTTTCCGGGGACGCAAGGTGTGCGCGCGCTTGCGAGCAGGCGAGTCAGGGCGTTTGAATGCTTACCCTTGCTGTCCGCCGCCTGGTGTTTTCCATCCCCACGCTCCTGGCTGTCATCGTCGGTTCATTTTTCTTGATGCATGCGGCCCCGGGCGGTCCGTTTGCGCGCGCCAGGCAGGTGCCGCCCGCCATCGAACAGCGGCTCGAGGCGCATTATGGGCTCAGCAAGCCGGTCTTTGAGCAGATCATCGATTACATCGGCGGGTTGCTTCGCGGCGATCTCGGCCCCTCGATGATTTATCAGGACAAGAGCGTCCTTGACATCATCGCGGAGGGCGCGCCCACGAGTGCGCTCCTCGGCATATCCTCATTGCTCTTGGCACTGTTCGTTGGCGGCAGCTTGGGTGCGCTGGCGGCGCTACGTCAGAACAAGTCGCAGGATCACTTGGTGATGGCCGTTGCGGTTATTGGTGTCTGCCTGCCGCCGCTCGTCGTGGGTCCGTTGGCGCAGATGCTGTTCGGCGTGCAGTGGCGCGTCTTGCCAACGGCTGGCCTTCACCGCGATGAAGTCGGGCTTGTCTACCTCATTTTGCCGGTGCTGACATTGTCGTTGCCGATGATCGCCGTGATCTCGCGCTTGATGCGCGCCAGCATGATCGAGGCGCTGCGGTCGAATGCCATCCGTACGGCGCGCGCCAAGGGACTGCCTGAGCGCACGGTAATGTTGAAACACGCGTTGCCCATCGCGCTGTTGCCAATTGTCTCATACGCCGGCCCTGCGCTCGCCGGAGTTATGGCCGGGTCGTTCGTGATCGAGAAGGTGTACCAGTTGCCGGGCATCGGGGCGCAACTCGTGCTCGCCGCGGGGCAGCGCGACTACACTTTGGTGATGGGCGTGGTGCTTGTCTATTCGGTCCTGATCATCCTCGCCAATCTCGCCGCAGATCTGCTCTACAGCGTGCTCGATCCAAGGACGCGCGCCACATGAGCGATCTTCTCCTCGATGATGTCCAGACTCACCGCGTCGTGCGCGGCCGTTCGCTGTGGCAAGACGCCTACCGTCGGATCATGCGCAATCCGAGCGCGGTGGTGAGCCTCTACGTTCTAGCGATTTTGGTTCTGATCGCCGTTTTTGGCCCGATGCTGTGGGTCCACAAGATGGACGTCATTTACCGCGATCGCGTCGCCATTGGTCCCACACTGACTCACCTGCATCTGTTGGGAACCGATACGGAAGGCCGTGACATGGTGGCCCGCACCATGTTCGGGCTGGGCATTTCACTGCTCGTCGGCGCCGCCGCGACAGTTGTGGCGCTCACCATAGGCGTCACTTACGGCGCGGTGGCGGGTTTCTTCGGCGGTGCGGTCGACGAGGTGATGATGCGCATCGTGGACGTGCTGTATTCGATCCCGTTCATCTTCTTCGTCATTGTGCTGCTGACTGTGATCAACACGCCCGACCCGTTCGCCAAACTGATGCTCATCTTCATGGCTATCGGCGCGGTTGAATGGCTGACCATGGCCCGGATCGTGCGCGGTCAGACGATCGCGCTTCGCAATAAGGAATTCGTCGAAGCTGCCCGTGCGGCCGGTGCCAAGCCGATGCAGATCGTATTTCGTCACATCGTCCCCAACGTATTGGGGCCGGTCGTCGTGTTCGCCACGCTGAACGTGCCAGTGATCATTCTTTCGGAGAGTTTCCTCTCCTTCATCGGGCTCGGCGTGCAGGAGCCGCTGACCTCGCTGGGGCGGCTGATCTCTGACGGCTCAGGTCAGATGATCAACGCGCCCTGGATGCTGGTCACGCCAGCCGTGGTGATGCTGATCACGCTCTTGGCGCTCAACTTCCTCGGTGATGGTCTGCGTGACGCGCTCGATCCGAAGGATCGCTAGCGGCTACTGAACGCGCCGCACGCGTAACGCCGGCCCGCCGGCTTCGACGTGCATGAGGAAGCTTCCCATCATAGCGCGCCGGATCCGCACGTCGCCGCCGCTTCGGACATTGCGTGTATTTTCGTCGTCGATCTGTTCCCACTGTTGGCCATTGTCCAACGTGAAGGTCGCTCGTCCGCTGCGCTCCATCGATACGCGGGTAACGTGGGCGGAGATCTCGGCGATGTCTTCGGTTTGCGTCCGCGAATGGCTGCCTATGCCGGCGAGAAGGTTGCCCAGGCTCGGAAGCGAGAAGCCGAACGCCTCCCGGTTCACGCGTTCGGCTTGCTGCCGATCCACAGCGACGAGATCGCCACGGTTCTGGGCTTCGTGCATGCGGCCAACGGCATTGTCGTAGCATTGGAGGCGCTGATGCTCGTCGGCGATCTGCGAACAGGCGTAAACTTCGTCGATGGCAGCCGGGCTTCCTTGGGATTGTTGCGGCGCCGGTCTTTGTGCGGCGGCTGGCGACGCCAATGCGATGATCAGCAAACCAGCAAAAACAAGGCGCATATCGGTATCTCCCACCCGTCCCCGGATCATCTTAGACTGTTCGTGAAGCCGCTGTCAGCCCGCGGCGGCAGGAGCGTGACCCGCCAATGAGTTCGACGAACGCCAAATGGACCGATCGAAGGTCATTGCTCGCGGCAGGGGCCGGGCTTGCAGTTGCGCCCACGCTCGCGGGTTGCGCGAATTCCGCCATCGTCGGGCTGGACAAGGGCGCTCGCTCGCTCGACATCTGCAACCAGGGCGAGCCCATTTCCCTCGATCCGCACAAGTGCAACAGCTCTTGGGAAAACAACATCATCGGCAACATGTTCGTAGGGTTGGTCACCGAAGACCAGCACTCACACCCAATTCCAGGCATGGCCGAACGCTGGGAGACCAGCGACGATGGCCTGACATGGACGTTTTTCCTGCGGCCTACGCAGTGGTCTGACGGGCGGCCGTGCAACGCGCACGATTTCGAGTTCGCTTTCCGGCGCATCCTCGACCCCGCCAACCGCGCCATCTACGCGTCCTTCCTCTATCCAATCAAGAATGCCGAGGCGATCAACAACGGACGCATCCATCCAGACCAGGCGGGGGTCATCGCGATTGACGATTTGACTCTTGAGGTGCGGCTCGAGCACCCCGCGCCATACCTGCCGCAATTGATGAAGCACTACACGGCGTACCCGGTGCCAAAACACTTGGTTCTTCAATATGGCGATGAGTGGGTTAAGCCCGAAAATATCGCGGTCAACGGCCCCTTTACGCTGAAGCGCTGGTGGTCGAACTACATCGTACACCTTGAGCGCAACCCGCATTTTTTCGACGGGCCGAATGTGACGTTCCAAGACCTCTACTTCTACCCGAGCAGCGACGTGAACGCCTCTGCGCGCAAGGTAATGAGCCGAGAGGCTGGATGGGCTACGCGTTTCGCCTCGAACCAGTACCGCGAATTGCAGCGGGCGTTGCCGGGCTATCCGCGCGTCGCGCCATATCTCTCTTGCAACTATTTTGCCTTCAATGTGACGCGCGCGCCATTCAACGACAGACGGGTCTGCCATGCGCTCTCAATGGCCTACGATCGCGATTTTGTAGCAGCGCAGATTTATGGCACTGGCGAGCGGCCGGCTTACGCGATCGTGCCGCCAGGCATCGCCGACTATCCAGGCACGGCCCGCTACGGATGGGCCAATCTCTCCATGGTCGAGCGCCGTGCTCAGGCGGAGAGATTGCTGCGCGCCGCCGGATTTGGCCCCAACAATCCCCTCCGATTTGAAGTGGCTTACCGGGCTACGAGCGACAATCCTCGCGTAGCGGTGGTGGCGCAGGCCAATTGGCGCGCGATCGCGCCGTGGCTGACGGTTGATTTGCATCAGTTCGAGGCGCAGGTGCACTACGCCAATCTGCAGGCGCGCAATTTTCAAGTCGGAGATGCGGCTTGGGTGGCGGACTTCAATGACGCGCGCAATTTTCTCTATCTTCTAGAGACGCGCTCGGGGGAACAGAACAATGGCGGCTATTCCAATCCGGAATTCGATCGTCTCGTGCTTGCGTCCGACTATGAGATCGACCCCGGCCGGCGCGCGCAACTCATGAGCCAAGCAGAGCAGATCGCGCTCGACGATGCCGCGTTCTGCATGAGTGTGTTCGTCAACTCGACAAACCTCGTCCACCCCGATCTCACGGGCTACGCCGACAATCTCGAGGATATTCACCGCGCCCGCTGGTTCGGGATCAGGAACGGTTAGCGCACGCTCTCGATCGCACTGCGTGCGAGTTCGTCAGCGCGGTTGTTCATGACATCGTCAGCGTGCCCTTTGACCCATTTCCAGGTCACGTCATGGCGCTCGCGCGCTGCATCGAGCCGCTTCCAGAGGTCGTCGTTCTTCACCGGTTTTTTGTCGGCGGTCTTCCAGCCGTTTTTCTTCCACCCGTGAATCCACTTAGTGACGCCGTCCATCACGTATTTGCTGTCGGTGTGCAGCGTGACGTTGACGTGACCCTTCAGGGCTTCCAACGACCGGATCGCCGCCATCAGTTCCATGCGGTTGTTGGTTGTCGCTGCTTCGCCGCCGGAGAGTTCTTTCTCCGTCTCCCTATACCGCAACACCGCCCCCCAACCCCCAGGCCCCGGATTGCCGCTACACGCGCCATCGGTCCAGATGTCGACGGACTTGGTCATGGCGCGGTGCTAGCGGGATTCGCTGGCGCGTCGCGATCTGGACGGCGAATGAGCCAAAACGCCGTGGCAGTTATGAGGTCCGGCAACGCCCCCAGCGCCACGATCTGCGCCCGCAAGGTCAAAGTCCACGCACTCATAGAGAACGAGGTCGCCAAAATCTTGTCTTGCAGCAGTAGGGCCAATGCCGCGCCTGCTAACGCAGCGGCGAGCAGATAAAACCAGATCGATCGGAGATTCAGCCGCACCGCCAGAATGTGAATCGCCGCGCCGATCGTGGAACTCGTGATCAGGATGACTGCGAAGGTCACGAGCAAAGTGCCGACAATATTGTCGTCGAGTGCACCGCCGGTCACGGCGAGCCGCGTTTCAAATCCAACAAGCAGGGCGATGGCGGCAATTGCGGCTGCCGCAACCATGGCGACGGGAACTCGAAGAACCGAATGTTGTGCCATCAAGTGATCTGCTCGCTCTCGACCGAAACCACGCGCCGTTGCTCGTCAATCCGCACTATCCAATCCGCGAAGACACCCCCATCCATCATGCTCCGCGTTATGCGTTCGTAGTGCAGAATGAAGCGATCGATCCAGGCCCCTTCTTCCGCCGTCAGCGCCCGGCCGCGCAGCGTCACTTCCTGCTGTCCGCGCCAGCGCCGCACAACGTCCCAACTCGGCGCGCGCAGGTAGATGATGGCGTCGAAGCTCGCGAACCAATCGGCGTAAGTCGTGCGCAAGAACTCGTTCTGCGTTTCGCGCCAGACGCCATGCGCATCCTCTTCCTCAATCGCGTTGAGCGGCGGCGAGGGCGGCACGGGCAGCGCACCCAGGCACCAAGCATCAACAAGGATCGCCTCCGGCCGGCCACGAAAAACCGGCCATGCTTCGCGCGGCTTCATCACATCCTTGATCTTGTCGAAGCGCGGCAGGGGCGTTTCGGTAGTTTCCCCGGCGGTGCTCAGAGCGTCAATCGTCGACCGGGCCAGCCCGATGTCATGCGTCCCCGGCGGCCCACGCGTCACAAACAGCGGATGCGTCCGCGCGGCGAGCTCGGCGCGCTGAACATGATCAAGGTAAACATCATCAATCGAAAATTGCGTAAACCGCGGCGCGTCTGCTGCAACCAGCGACTGGCAGACGGTCGTCTTCCCCGAACCCTGCGCGCCCGAAACGCCAATCAATGCCGGCCGATCCGGATGGCGGGCGCGTTGTTCTTGAATGACCCGAGCGATGGTGTTCGCAAGCTCGCTCATCCCCCTCTCCCCACCGGCCGCTTCGTGGCCGGCGAATCTAATATTGGCGGGATCGCGAAGCGATCCCGAGGCGGAGAGGGGGCGGGGGTGAGGGGCGTTCAGCCGCCGCGTTGTCTACCGAACCAGGCACTGAGCCAATCCTTCAAACCGCGCACGGATACGTTCGCCCCTCATCCCCTAGCCCCTTCTCCGCAAGGGAGAAGGGGAATCACTCCGTCAACACGCGCGGCAGTTTGAATTCGACATCCTCATTCGTCACCCGCACATCGTCCAGCGTCGCATCGAAGCGCGCGCCGATGGCGGCGACCAAGTCTTCCACCAAATCCTCCGGCGCGCTAGCGCCCGCTGTCACGCCGACGCTGCGCACCCCCTCAAACCAGCCCCAATCAACATCCTCGGCCGAACCCACCAGCCGCGCATCCTTTGCGCCAGCGCGTTTTGCCACCTCCACCAAGCGCACCGAGTTCGATGACTTCGGCGAACCAATCACCAGAACCAAATCCGCGCGCGCGCCCATCGCTTTCACCGCGTCTTGGCGGTTGGTGGTCGCGTAGCAAATGTCTTCCTTGTGCGGCGCGGCCATTGTTGGAAAGCGCCGCTGCAAGACGCCAACAATCTCGGCGGTGTCGTCTACCGAAAGCGTCGTCTGCGTCACGAAGGCCAGCTTCGCCGGATCGCGTGGTGCAAACTTCTCAGCATCCGCCACCGTTTCGACCAGGGTGATCGCACCCGCGGGCAGCTGTCCCATGGTGCCGATGACTTCTGGATGCCCGGCGTGCCCGATCAGAACGATTTCGCGTCCGGCGTGGAAGTGGCGTTCAGCCTCGACATGCACCTTCGAAACCAGCGGGCAGGTGGCGTCGACGAAAATCATTTGCCGCTGCCGCGCCGCCGCCGGCACCGATTTCGGGACCCCGTGCGCCGAAAAGATCACCGGCCGGTCGTCGGGACAGTAGGCGCTCCACCACGTGCTGGTTGTGAACAATCTCGTGGCGCACATAAACCGGCGCGCCCCACTTCTCGATGGCGCCCTCGACGATCTGGATGGCCCGGTCGACTCCGGCGCAGAAGCCGCGCGGCGATGCTAACAGGATCGAAATGGGGCGTTTTTCTGGCGGAGACATCGGTCTACAGGCGAACTCTTCGCGCGGGCGCCGGGGCGTGTTGCGGGCCGCTTTGGGGGAAGCTATCACGGCCCGACGCCGATTGCCTCGGGGCGGGGATGAGACATAAGCGGCAAACGCCGCAAGCCCAAGGCGCGAGAGGGTCCTTTATGAAGCTTCCTGTCGTCGCTTTGTTTGTCATGGGCGCTTTAGCGCTGACCGCCTGCGGGTCGGGGCGCGGAC
Organism: Pseudomonadota bacterium; assembly: GCA_016195245.1. Taxonomy (GTDB): domain Bacteria; phylum Pseudomonadota; class Alphaproteobacteria; order Caulobacterales; family Aquidulcibacteraceae; genus Vitreimonas. The sequence continues at coordinate 6,024 of JACQAC010000003.1, read as the reverse complement.
GCACCGTGGAGTTGCCTGGTGGCGTGCTGCCGAGCGAAAACGCCAACACGCCGGCGCCGAATGCCTTTGACCGAATGCTTGGCATAGATCGCCGTCCTAACGAAGGCGCCTGCCCCTTGATGGGCGTGCTCTACGATAGCTCTCGTCTGGTGCAGTTTGCGCAGCCGAACGCGCAGCGTTACGCCAACATCGCGTTTACCGGCGAAATGGAAGGCGTCCACGGCCTTTGTCGTTATGTCGACGCTGATCCCATCACCATGAGCATGGACATCAACATGCAGTTCGGCCGCGGTCCCGCCGCGACGTCCGATCATCGCGCCTATCGGTACTGGGTGGCGGTTACCCGCCGCGGCCGCGCGCCGATAGCCAAGCAATATTTCGATATCGACGTGGCTTTCCCGCGAAACCAAGCGGTGGTTTCCCGCGTCGAGCACATCAACCGCATCGTCATCCCGCGAGCCAATGCCGACATTTCGGGCGAGAACTTCGAAATCCTGGTGGGTTTCGAGCTGACGCCAGAGCAGTTGCAATTCAACCGCGACGGCCGCCGCTTCCGGATCGACGCCGCCAACGCGGCTTCACCCGCGCCGGCGCCTTCGCAGCATAACTGAGCCGCGAAGCAGCGCTTGACGCCGCGTCCCAGCGCGGCCAAGTGCGGCGTGCCATGAAGGATCTCGCTACGGTTTTGACCGGCGCAAATGTGTCGGTGTTTATCGCGCTTGGGCTCGACCCGAAGCAGGCTGAAGTGCGCCGGTCAGACCGTCCCGACCTTGGCGAGTTCCAATGCAATGGCGCGCTGGCGGTCGCCAAGGCAGCCGGCAAGAAGCCCCAAGAGATCGCTCAGCAAGCTGCGGCTCTTTGGAGTGACGCCGAGCTTGCGGACAAGCCGACCATCGCGGGACCGGGCTTTCTCAATTTTACTACGACGCTCGGAGCGCTCACCGCGCGCGCCCAAGACGTTGCAAATGACGCGCGCGCCGGCGCATCGCTCGTCGAACACAAGCGTCGTGTGGTGGTCGACTATGGCGGGCCCAACGTCGCCAAGGGCATGCATGTCGGACACCTGCGCGCCTCAATCATCGGCGAGAGCGTCAAGCGCATCTATCGCTTCCGTGGCGACGAAGTCTGGGGCGATGCGCATTTCGGTGACTGGGGCTTCCAGATGGGCCTCGTCATCACCGCGCTCGAAGATGAGCTCGGCGGCTTCGGCGACAAAGCAAAGATCGAAGCGCGCTTGAAAACGCTGACACTCGATCAGCTGGAAGCGATCTACCCAGCCTATGCCGCCAAAGTGAAAGACGATGCGGTTCTGCGCGATCGCGCGCGCAAGGCGACAGCCGCTCTGCAAGGCGGCAGTGCGCTTCATCGTGAAATCTGGAAAGCCATGCACGACGTCTCGATGGCGGCGCAGAAGCGCGATTTCCACGCACTCGGCGTCAACTTCGATCTCTGGCTCGGCGAAAGCGACGCCGATCCGCTGATCCCCGACATGGTCAAGGACCTCGAGAGCAAGGGGTTGCTCGAAGAAGATCAAGGCGCGCGCATCCTTCGCGTCGCCAATCCTGGTGAGACCAAAAAGAAGAAGCTCGACGACGGCAGGGTGGTCGAAGTTGAGAGTCCCGATCCGCTTCTCGTCGTGTCGAGCGAAGGCTCGGCCATGTACGGTACCACCGATCTCGCGACCATCGTGCAGCGCGTGCGCGATCAGAGGCCCGACTTGATCCTCTACGTGGTCGATCAGCGCCAAGCCGATCACTTCGAGCAAGTCTATCGCGCCGCCGCCAAGGCTGGGTACGCCAAGCGCGACATCCTGGAGCACGTTGGCTTCGGCACCATGAACGGCGCCGACGGCAAGCCGTTCAAAACCCGCGCCGGCGGGGTGCTCAAGCTGCAGGACTTGATCGGGCAGGCCAAAGAGAAAGCGCGGGCGCGTCTGCGCGAAGCCGACATTGGCACGGACTTCTCATCTCAAGAATTCGAAGACATCGCTCACAGGGTGGCTATCGCCGCCATCAAGTTCGCGGATCTCACCAATTTTCGCGGCACGTCCTACGTGTTCGACCTCGACCGCTTCATGAGCTTTGAGGGCAAGACCGGTCCGTACCTGCTTTACCAAGCCGTGCGCATCAAGAGCATCCTGCGCCGCGCCGATGCGGAAGGCGTCGCCGCAGGCCCGATCAGCATCGAACACGACGCCGAGCGCGCTCTAACCCTGGCGCTCGATGGTTTCGACGCCGCTTTGCGCGCCGCGTACGACAAGAAGGCCCCGCACTTCTTGGCCGAGCATGCCTACGGTCTCGCGCAAGCCTTCTCAGGCTTCTACGCGAACTGCCCCATTCTGCCGTCCGAAGGCGCGGTGCGCGCGTCGCGTCTATCGCTGGCCGCCGCGACGTTGAAGCAGCTTTCGCTGACGCTCGACCTGCTTGGGATCGAGCTGCCCGAACGCATGTAAGCCGCGTATCTGAGCGCCAAGGCGCCCTAACGTCAGTTTAGCGTCGGCGTTGCGTCCGCCAAAGCCGTCGCCCAAAGTGCGGGCCGACGACAGGGGACGAGCAGATGGCGCAAGCGCAGATCAACGGCATCTCGATCGAATACGAAGTCCACGGCGCGCCTGACGCCGAGCCGATGCTGCTGATCATGGGGCTCGGCGCGCAGATGACACGTTGGCCGCCTGGTCTCTACGAAAAGCTGGTTGCGCGGGGTTTCCGCGTGATTCGCTTCGACAATCGCGATGTCGGCCTGTCGCAGAAGTTTTCCGGCGCACCGAGGATGGACGATGTCATCGGCGCCATGATGAAGGGCGAAAACCCCAACATCCCCTACACACTCGACGATATGGCGGCCGATGCGGTCGGTGTGCTTGATCACCTCGGTGTCGAGCGGGCGCACATCGTCGGCGCCTCGATGGGCGGGATGATCGGCCAACTCGTTGTCGCGGACTATCCCAATCGGGCCCTGTCCTTCACGTCGATCTTCTCAACGACAGGCAATCCGTCACTGCCGCGCGCCACGCCAGAGGCGATGGCCGTGCTGATGACGCCGGCGCCCAATCCGAATGACGACATCGACGCCTACCTCGATCACACCGTCCGCAACGCCCGCACCATCGGCAGTCCGGGCTATCCTTTCGACGAAAAGCTGATGCGCGAGCGACTGCTTTCGGACGTGAGCCGCGCCTACGAACCACTCGGTGTCGCGCGCCAAATCGCAGCCGTCACCGCCAATGGCGACCGGCGCACCAAGCTCGCCAAGATCAAAGCGCCGACCGTGGTGCTGCACGGCGATTCCGATCCGCTGGTGCCAGTGGAGGGCGGACGCGACACCGCCGCCAGCATCCCGGACGCGGAACTCCGCATTATCCCCAACATGGGTCACGATCTTCCGCCGGCCTTGTACGACGCGGTTGTCGAAGCCATCTGCCGCGCGGCGGAACGAAGCCGCGCACTTGCTTAGTGGCCTTCCTTTGAAACCTTATGTGACTTCTCTTCGATCCAATCCATCAGCGCAAAGCCGATGCCGGAGCCGACGAACGTCAGGTGGATCGTCACATACCACTGAATGCTCGCGGCAGTGTAGCTGTCGAGGTTCATGAAGATTTTCAGCAAGTGGATCGCGGAGATCGCCACGATCGACGCCACCAGTTTGATCTTCAGGCCCGAGAAATCGAGCGTGCCCATCCATTCCGGGCGATCGACGTCATCGTGCGCCGCCTCGATCTTGGAGACGAAGTTCTCATAGCCGGAAAAGAGGATGATCAGCACCAGATTGCCGGCGAGCGAGATGTCAATCAGCGTCAGCACCAGGAGAATGATCTGCTTTTCCTCCATCGTGTAGAGCGCTGGGATCGCCACCACCAATTCACGGAAGAAGGTGATCACCAGAATAGCCAGCGCAAAGGTGAGACCGAGGTAGAGCGGCGCCATCAGCCAGCGGCTGGCATAGATAAGCCCTTCGAGGCCATGCTCGACGGCCGCGCCGCGCTCCTTTCCATCCTTCTGGCTCATGCCATCCCTCCCACTCGCGGCGAAGCTAGGGAGGCTCGCCGTCAGCGCCAAGCCAACTCCCGTAACGGGAGGCTTGCCACCGGGCGGACGAGCGTGAAGATGCCTACAGAGGGGAGTTCCAATGTACGAACATGGCTTACTCGCGCCGGTGGTCGCGCTCGCTGCATGGTCGCTGATCATGCTGGTCTGGCTCTACGCCACCCGCATTCCCGCGATGCTACGCATGGGCGTGAAGCCTGGCCAGATCAGCAACGATCCGGACGCTGCTTCCAAGCTTCCCGCTTGGGCGCGCAACGTCGCCGACAATTACAACCACCTGATGGAGCAGCCGACCATCTTCTATGCAACCGCGCTCGCACTGCAGCTGATGGGGCAAACCTGGCAAATCAACATCACGCTCGCGTGGATCTACGTGGGCCTGCGGCTGTTGCATTCGCTGGTGCAGGCGACGGTGAATGTCATCCTCATTCGCTTCACGATCTTCGTGGTGTCCAGTGTTGTGCTGGGCATGCTGATCTTTCACGCCGCCATCGGCGTGGGGCTGGTGCAGTGGAGTTTCCACCACTAGCGGCTTGAGCCGTCCGCATTCATTTGCGCGATCCATTCGCGCATCAGCGCGATGGCGCGCGCATCGACGCGCTGACGTCCCAACTCCGGCATCATTTCACCGGGGTCGGTGGAGTTCATGCGATAGAGGAGGATCGATTGCTCCGGATGGCCAGGCGCGATGTCGAACTCGAAGGTCGACGAGCCGCGCCCTGCAGCCACCGGCCGCTTGTGCACGCCCCATTGCACAGGCGTGGTGTCGTCGTAGCGAAGATCGAGCCCTGAGGTGTGCGCCGGTCCTTCTGGATTATGGCAATGCGCGCAATTCACCTGCAGGTAAGCACGGGACCGTTCCGCCAGCGTTCCGCTCGCCGGATCGTAGGCGTCGGCGAAGTGAGGCGCATCGTTAGGGAGGCGATCGAGCCAGCCGTGATTTACCCAATGGAGAAGTTGGTTCTCGGGTGAGGGGCGCACCGCCAAGCCGTGAACGGGGTCAAAATCCGGCTCTCGCGAGCTTTCGCGAAGGGGACGGTTGAGATTGCGCGCCGTCGGCCCGATCGGCGTGATTGCACCTGCGCGATCATGGCAACCTTTGCACTGATTGACGTTCGGCACCGCCCAATCGAGCGCTACAGAACTCCCATCGGTGTCAGTGAAACCGATCGGCACAGTCGCGCCGATAGGCGAGAGCCGCGCCTCGGTCTGCGCCTCGTTCCACACATAGGGATAGGCCACCCAGCCATTGGCGCGATGGATCAGCAGCCGCGTCTCCAGGAAGCGTACATTCTCCGTCGGGCGCCGCATGTCCCCGGCGAACGCGAACGTCTTGATCAGCACCGCCCCGACCGGCAGGTCGAACACGCCATCCTCGCGATAGGTCGCTTGAGTGTGCGGCGGCAGATAGAGGTAGCGGAATTTGAGCGCGCCGTCGGAATAGAGAGGTGTGTTCAGATCGTACGGCGTCACGCCGGCATTCGGCTGGCGCGCGCCCGCGTCGCGAAAGAAATGATACGCGGAAAGCACCTGCGGCGGTGCTGCGGCGCTGATCGCATTCGCATCAACGCTCGCCGGCGCTTGCGCGACCGCACTTCCAACCAACGCGGCCGCGGCCGCCAACAGGATGAGTACCGTCCGCATCAGTGATGCAGGCGTACCGGCGGTGGTTCGTCGAAGCTCTGCAGCGGCGGGAAGTCACTGCTGGGGCTGGCCTCGGTAAGCGGCGTCCCAGAAGCGGGCAGCCCCATAGACATGAATGTGCCGATGCCGCCACGTGACGAGCGGTTGTCGCGCATCACGATGCGCACGTTCTCCGAGTGCGGCACGCCGCCGGCAGCATAGGTCGTCACACCGTCCCAGAGGACGTCGGGCAGCGTGACCCCAGTGTGCGCCAACGCCGCGATGTCGCCGGTTGGTGCAAAGCCGACATTCCCGAAGCGGTTGTTGCGGATCATCACGTTGCGCGGGAGCGGATTGT
>JACQAC010000002.1 GCA_016195245.1 Pseudomonadota bacterium | reverse complement strand
CCCAATCGCCGCCACCAATTCGAGCGCGCTGGCCATAAATTGCAGAGGGCCGTCGGACAGGCCAAACGGCGCGAGCACCGCCGCGAGACTGGCTGCAGGCGCGACCAGGAACGAGATGATCGGCTCCGCGATCAGGTTCGCGGGCAGCGAATAGATAGAAAAGCGTTGAAAATGGTAGATCGCGAACGGATCGGTGGCGAGGCCCGCCACCAGCGAGATGAGCAACACGCTGCCGATGCCGCGCGTTATGCCTTGCAGAGCGCCGATGAACAGTCCTGGCGCCGGCAAGTTCGGTTCGTGCGGCGCGCGCTTCAACAGCTCGAACAGGGTCACGAGCGCCGCCGTTGCCGCGAACGACATCTGAAAGCCGGGTTCAAGTACGGATTCGGGCAGGATCAGAGTCACGAGCAACGCCGAGAGCACCACGCCCCGAATGGAGATGGCTGGCCGGTCGAGCAAGATCGCGCCGAATGCCACGCACGCCATGATGAACGACCGCAGGGCCGGCACACTGGAGCCTGAAATTACAAGGTAGGCGGCGAGCGCGATCAGCGCGAAGACTGCGGCGATCTTCTTCACCGGAAACCGCAGGGCGATTGGGCTGATCAGTGAGAGCAGCCACGTCAGTACCGCAAATACAAGCCCCCCAACGACGCCCATATGCACGCCAGAGACCGAGAGCAAATGCTGCAGTCCGGAATTGCGGAAAGCTGTCGTAGTGTCCTTGTCGATAGGACTGGTGTCGCCAGTGATCATCGCTGCCGCGATGGCGCCGCCGCGTCCTGGCGCCGCTTCCTGAATCGCCGCGGACAAGTCCGCGCGCATGGCGCTGATGCGCAGCCGCTGCGCATCGAGCCATGACAGCGGAGGCGTAAACGCCAGCGGCCGGCAGCGTCCGTAAGCGTAGCCCGTCGCGCCGAGGCGTTCGAAGTAAGCACGGCGAGCAAAATCATAAGCGCCCGGCGCCATGGGCCCAGACGGCGGTCCGAGTACCGCACGACAATCCGCGAAACGTCCCGGACTCAGCAAGCCGGCTTGACGCACAGCGACGCGCACAAAGCGCGGGGGCGACGCGACGCCATCGATACCGCGCACCAGAATGCGTAGACGCGGGCCGCTGTCGCTTGAGTCGATATCGCTCACCCAGCCCTGCACACGCACGGGATCGCTTCCGTGCGTGAAGGGCGGCTGCGCGACGCTTGCGGTGCGGATCTGCGCCGCTACTGCCCCTAATGTGGCTGCCCCGGCCAACGCGCAGACCGCCGTCAGCACTTGGCGGAACCTTGCGCCGAAGGAATTGTGACGCGGACTCGGCCAAGCGATGAGCCCCACCATCAGCACGAGCGCCGTAGCCAAATAGGTTCCCGCCGCCCAGATCGGCGGATCGACCGGCAGCGTCAGCCACCAGGCCGCCCCCGTGATCATCGCTGGCGCCGTCCATAGCGCCCAACGGTCGCGCTGGGCGGCGATCAGTCCTGCAAGCGCGCGGCTAGGAGAGAACGCGGCCGCCATGCTAGGACGCCCGCGCCTTGAAACAGCGCCTCCTCCCGCAATGAGCGTCGTCACCCGCTTTGCCCCATCCCCCACGGGCTACCTTCATATCGGAGGCGCGCGCACCGCGCTCTTCAATTGGCTCTTTGCGCGCAAAATGGGCGGTAAATATTTGCTGCGGATCGAGGATACCGACCGGGCCCGCTCAACCGAAGCAGCGATTTCGGCCATCATCGACGGACTAGATTGGCTCGGCCTCGATTATGACGGCCAGATTATCTTCCAGTATGCGCGCGCAGCGCGGCATCGCGAGGTCGCGGAAGCGATGATCGCGCGCGCGACCGCATTTCGCGACTACATGACCGCCGAAGAGCTGGAAGTGGAGCGGGCCAAGGCGCATGCGGAAGGCCGCGCGCTACGCTCACCCTGGCGTGACGGCGCCGCCGCGTCGGAGCGGCCGTTTGTGGTACGCCTCAGGGCGCCGGAGCACGATGTCGTCAACGACGACTTGATCCAGGGCAAAGTTGTCATCAAGGGGCGTGATATTGACGACCTGGTTCTACTGCGCGCCGATGGCAATCCGACCTATATGCTCTCCGTTGTCGTCGACGATCACGACATGGGCGTCACGCACGTGATCCGCGGCGACGATCACCTGACCAACGCCGCGCGACAAATCCCAATTTATCAGGCGATGGGGTGGGACATCCCGCGTTTCGCGCACGTCCCACTCATTCACGGCGAGGATGGCAAGAAGCTCTCGAAACGACACGGCGCCCAGGCGGTGCATGAATATCGCGATATGGGTTATCTACCGGAAGGCCTGACATCGTACCTCATGCGCCTCGGCTGGAGCCCCGGCCACGATGACATCCTGACGAAGGAAGAAGCTGTACCTCTCTTCGACGTGTCACACATCGGAAAGGCGCCGGCGCGGCTCGACTTCAAGAAACTCGACTCAGTCAACGCCCATTTTCTGGCGCAGGCCGATGATCAGCGGCTAGCCAAACTCGTCTTCGACCAGATCGCCGCCCATACCGATTGGAACCTCTCGGCTGAGAGCCAAAAACGCGTGCAGTCGGCTATTCCTATGCTCAAAAAACGGGCCAAGACGATCAAGGAAATGGCGGAGCAAGCCCGGTTCCTGGTCGCCACCCGCCCACTCGTCGTGGATGACGTTGCAAAGGCCCAGCTCAAGGACGATGTCAGGGACAGGTTGCGGCGGCTGCGCGATCGTCTCGCAGCCGAACCGCTGTGGGACCGTACATCGCTTGGCGCCATGCTTAAGGCTTTCGCTACCGATGAAGGCGTTGGATTGGGCCAGATTGGGCCTGGCCTCCGCGCGGCCTTGACCGGGGGAACGCCAGCGCCGGACTTGGGTCAAATGTTGGAATTGCTCGGCCGCGAGGAGAGCCTCGCACGCCTTTCTGATCAGGTTTGAGGACGGACGCTCATGCAAAGCAAAATCACAAAGAAGCCGTCAGCCACGCTCACGGTCAATAACAAACAACTTGAGCTTCCAGTGTACGGCGGATCCGTTGGTCCCGATGTGATCGACATTCGCAAACTCTACAGCGACGGCAAAGTCTTCACTTACGACCCCGGCTTCACCTCAACGGCCTCGTGCGAAAGCCAGATCACCTACATCGACGGCGATGAAGGCGTACTACTCTATCGTGGCTATCCGATCGACCAGTTGGCGGAGAAGTCCAGCTTCATCGAGGTATGCTATCTGCTCGCAAACGGCGAACTGCCCAACAAGGCAGAACTCGACCGCTTCACGCATGACATCACCTATCACACCATGCTGCACGCCCAGTTTGATCGCTTTTTCGAGGGCTTCCGACGCGATGCGCACCCGATGGCCATCATGGTCGGAACAGTCGGCGCGCTGGCCGCATTTTATCACGACTCGACCGACATCGACGATCCGCACCAACGCATCGTCGCCAGCCATCGCCTGATCGCCAAGATGCCGACGATCGCCGCACGCGCGTTCAAATACCACGTCGGCCAGCCCTTCGTCAGCCCACGCAATGAGCTGGACTATGCCTCGAACTTCCTGCGCATGTGCTTCGCAGTGCCGGCCGAGGACTACAAGATCAATCCAGTGCTGGCGAAGGCGATGGATGTGTTCTTCATCCTGCACGCCGACCACGAACAAAACGCCTCGACTTCAACGGTGCGCCTCGCTGGCTCGTCGGGCGCCAATCCGTTCGCGTGCATTTCCTCCGGCATCGCTTGCCTGTGGGGGCCGGCGCACGTCGGCGCCAACGAAGCGGCATTGAAGATGCTGATGGAAATCGGCAAGCCGGAAAACATCCCGAGCTTCATCGAGCGTGTGAAATCGAAAGATTCCGACGTGAGGCTGATGGGTTTCGGCCACCGCGTCTACAAGAACTATGATCCGCGCGCCAAGGCGATGCAGAAACTGTGTCACCAAGTTCTGCACGAAGTCGGCGATGACAACGATCCGCTATTGCAAGTGGCGATGGAGCTAGAACGGATCGCGCTGCATGATGAGTATTTCATCCAACGCAAGCTCTATCCGAACGTCGACTTCTACTCGGGCATCACGTTGAAGGCGATGGGGTTCCCAATGTCGATGTTCACGGTGCTGTTCGCGGTGGCGCGCACCGTTGGCTGGATCGCGCAATGGACTGAGATGATGGAAGACTCGAGTCAAAAGATCGGCCGTCCGCGTCAGGTCTATACCGGACCTACACGCCGCGATTACGTGCCGTGCGCACAGCGTAAGTGAACCAATCAGAGTCATTCCGGGCGAGCGGCGCGAGACCCGGAACCCAGGTGTCGTAGAGCGCAATTTGTTAGTCGGGGTCCCGGCTCTACGGCGCGTACCGCGCCTCCGGGCGGAATGACTCTGGTTATTGTTTCGCCGCGAGAAGACTCAGGACCACATCCGCGGCGATCTCCGCGGCGGGCCGTCCGCCACGCCCCATGCGATTGAGCGCCTCGTTCTGACGTTCGACTTGGTTTGCGCGCACTGATGCATCGTCCAGCAATGGCGCTGCTGCGCGCGCAAGGTTCGCGGGCGTCATGTGATGTTGCAGGAACTCCGGAGCGACCTCCGCATCCGCAGCAACGTTCATCAACGTCGCGTATTTGGCCTTGAACAGCAGGTATTGCGCGATCAACGCCGTCAGCCACCCGAGCTTGTAGCCAATGATCAGCGGCGCACCCTGCAGCGCGACTTCGGTCGTCACCGTGCCTGAGGCCGCGAGCGCCGCCGTTGCGGCGGAGAAAGCATCCTCCTTCTCCGCTTCTTCAACGATAAGCGTCCCGGGCGGCGCCTGCGCGATGGCCGCCTCATGCACCGCGTGTGCTGCAACCATCGCAAATCGCAGATCAGGTCGCGCGCCGCGCAAGAGTCGCGCCGCCTCCCACAATGTCGGGCCAATACGACGGATTTCAGCGGGACGGCTGCCGGGCAGCACGAGCAAGAGCCGCTCATTCGAAGCAATGCCATGGCGCGCGCGGAAGGCCGGTTCATCACCCGGCTTGTATCGGCCAAATGCGGGATGTCCGCATACCGTGCATGGCAAGTTGTAAGGCTGATAATACGGCACTTCGAAATCATGGATGCAAATGAGGTGATCAACGCTCTCGGCGAGCGTCTTGGCGCGCCCCGCGCGCGTCGCCCACACTTGCGGCCCGATGTATTTCACCAGTTTGATGTTTGAGTTGGCGGCGCGCACGCCCTGCGCCACTCGCAGCGTGAAGCCCCAAGAGTCGATCAGCACGACGACGTCAGGTTTCGCATCCAGCACGGCTTTCACTGCGTCAGCGACAGCGCGCTTCACACGCTCGTAAGCAAGCAGCCCATCAATGAAACCAAGAATGGCCATGCCGCTGATGTCGCTGCCGCTCGGTACGCCTGCGCCGGCCATCAAGGGTCCACCGACGCCGGCCAGTTCAAGCGATGGATCGCGCATTTTGAGAACACGAGCCAAATCGGCGCCGAGTGCGTCGCCGGAAGATTCTGCCGCGACGAGAAAGACGCGCCCGCTCACATCTCGCCCACTTCAACGCGCGTGAAGCCGTAGAGGAACATACCGAGCCGATTGGCTTCCGCGATCATCTCATCGCGGCGAACCGCGAGTGCGCCCTGCGCTTCGACTGCAATGCCCGCAAGCCCGGCGTCGGCCGCGCCTGCCAGCGTCCTCAGACCAACAACCGGCAGATCAATGCGCCGTTCTTGAATGGGTTTCGGACGCTTCAGCAAGACACCACGTCGATCTTCAGATGTGCCGCGCACTGTCGTTGGCAAGGTCGCAACCCGCGCCAGCATCGCGTCCGTCCCTTCCTGCGCCTCGACGGCGAGCGGTACCCCACCGGCGACCACAACGCCTTGACCCACATCAAGCGTACCGATCGCTGCTGCGATCTTCGCAGCCTTGGCGATATCCTTGCGTTGCGCATCGGTTGGTGAAATCGCACCCCACACCCCAGCAGGCGTCAGCAAATCGCCCATGACCTCCTCGGCGCCCAGCACCTTGAAACCCTCACGCTCATGCTCTTCGAGCAGCACGCGCAACAAGGCGTCGTCGCCCTTGCTGGCGGCGGCAAGGAAGGCTGGGATCATCGCCTGCGCGCGCTCGTCGAGCTTGAGCTGACTCAAGTCTGGCCGAGACACCTGGCCGATCAGCACCACGGCATCGACGCCGGCGTCCTTCAGGGCTTGCATGCGGACGCCCATCTCGCCGAGGTTCAGAGTCACCCCGGGATGGCGTTCAAGCGTGGCATTCGCGAACGGCTCAATACGCGCCACAAAATAATCTCGACCAGTCGCAGCGCAGTGTTCGGCCAACACAATCGGCAGATCGCCACCGCCCGCGATCAATCCAAGCTTACGCCAGGACGTCATGTTCAATCCCGCGGCATGCAAAGCGGGCGCGCGGCGTCGTCGCGAATGAAGTTCACGATTTCCATGACTTCCGGATTGTCCGCGTAAGTGAGCGCGCAATCTTCGATCCGCTCTTGGAAGGTGCCTTCTTCGGCGAATAGCAGACGATACGCCGCGCGCAGATCGTGGATCTGATCTCGCGAGAAACCGCGGCGCTTGAGGCCGACAACATTTAGACCCGAGAGGTGTGCGTGGTTGCCAATAGCGAGACCGAACGGAATGAGATCCGTCGTCATCAAGGCCGAGGCGCCGACGAACGCATAACGGCCGACGCGGCCATGTTGATGCACGCCGGACAAGCCGGAGAGAAACGCGAAGTCTCCGACTTGCACGTGGCCGCCAATGGTGGCGGTCTGCGCCATGATGACATTGTTGCCGACTTTGCAATCGTGGGCGATGTGGCAATTGCCCATGATGAGGCAATGGTCGCCGACATTGGTCACCGAGCGGCCGCGCGCCGTTCCGCGGTGAAGCGTGGCGTGTTCGCGGATCACGTTGTTGTCGCCCAGCACCAACCGCGTCGGCTCGCCCTCGTATGACAAATCCTGCGGTGTGCCGCCGAGAAGCGCGAACGGAAAAATCGTATTATCCTTGCCGATCTCGGTGTGACTTTCGATGAAGACATGCGCGATCAGTTTGCTGCGCTCGCCAACCTTCACGTTGGGGCCAATCACACAGCCCGGCCCGATCTCCACGTCGGCGCTGAGTTCCGCGCTCTTATCGACAACAGCCGTTGGATGAATTTTCGCGGTCACGTCCTATCGCCCTTGGTGGCCGCGAATTCGCAATCGCTGACCAATTGCCCGCCAACCTCTACACGGCCGCGGAATTTGAAAATGTTGCGCCGCTGGAAGAGCACTTCAACCGGCATTTCCATCACATCGCCAGGCTTCACCGGCCGCTTAAAGCGCGCATTGTCCACCGCCATGAACAAGATCACGAACTTCGAAACATCCAAGTCCAAGGTCTTCGACATCAACAGTGCGCCGGTCTGCGCCATCGCCTCAATCTGCAGTACCCCCGGCATCACGGGGTCGCCGGGGAAGTGTCCGGGAAAGAACGGCTCGTTGAACGTGACGTTCTTGATGCCGCGGATGGAGGTGTTCGGGACGTAGTCGACCGCGCGGTCGACCAGCAGAAAAGGGTAGCGATGCGGCAGCCGCTGGAGCACCTCGGCGATCTCGATGACGCCGCCGGGCGCCCCCTCACTTCTCTCCATCACGCGCCCCTGCTTTGCGGGCGACCCAACGAACTTCCTTCAGGAAGGTGCGGATCGGTTTCACCGGATAGCCCATCCAGATTTCACCTGGCGGCACGTCATCGCCCACGGCGGCGGCCCCCGCAAGGGTCGCGCCCGCCCCGATTTTGCGATGATCCCCTACGCCAACGCGGCCCGCGAGCGTCGCCGCATCGCCGATCTGCACGGAACCGGAAATGCCGGCAAACGCGGCTAGAATGGCGCCACGACCCACGGTGACGTTGTGGGCAATCTGGCAGAGGTTATCGATCTTCGCGCCTTCGGCGATGAGCGTGTCGTCGAACACGCCGCGATCAATGGTGGTGTTGGCTCCAATCGTGACGCGGTCCTGGACCACGACCCGTCCGAGATGCGGAACGTCAATCGGACCGGAGGCGTCACCTGCAATACCGAAACCTTGCTCCCCGATCACCGCACCGGAGAGAATGGAAACATCGTCGCCGATCAGGGCAAAACAAATGCTGACACCCGCCCCAATCTTGGTGCGCCGGCCTATAGCGACACCGGGCCCGATGACGCTGTTGGGTCCAATCTCTGCCCCCGATCCAACAAACGCGCCTGGTCCGACGACCACGCCAGGTCGCAGCAACGCGCCTTCCTCGATCCGAGCACTCGGATGAACAGCGATGGCGCCCTCAAATCCCCGCGCCCGCACAAGGAGCGGCACTAGCTTAGCGAACGTGGCGCGCGGGCGATCCGATAGGATGAGCGCGCCCGCGTTGGGCGCCAGATGCGCCAACGCCGGCTGGATGATGCAGGCGCCGGGTGCGCTGGTAAGCGCTCTCGTGCCTCTCGGCTCGTAATAGCAAAGGTCGTCGGGACCCGCCCGATCAGCAGGGGCCGCCGCGCTCACCTTCCGATCGGCATCTCCGCCAATCTCGGCGGAAGGTGCAAGCGCCCGTACCGTTGCCGCTCCGAGCGCCTCATAGAAACGTGGATCAATCATGGTCCACATCTGGCGCAGCCGGCGCCAGATGTCACCAGTTTCGGCTAATGGGGGGCTACAGCAGGCGCCGCACTGGCGCTTTGCTGGCACTCCGACACCGAGTGGCGGGCGACGGTCGCGGTTCGTTGAGCCGCATCCAGTTGCTGCATCACGGTGTTGGTTATGTCCATTGCCGGATCAAAAACCTGCGACGAGGCGGCGTCGACAACAACTCCCGCACCGCGCGACTGCATAACAGTGCGCACAACCGGATTGGCGCGATTAGTAAAGTCGCGCAGCGCGAAAATTTGCGAGCACTGCATGTCGCCTTGCAGTGACTGGCGACGAGCCTGGAACTGCTGCACCCGCGCTTGTAACGCCTGGATTTGCGAACTGAGAGCTGAGTTGGCCTGCACCTGCGCCGCTGTCATGCCGCGCGTCGCCGTTTGGAGGCGCTGGTCTTCAGTCTCGATGGCTTGACCTTCGGACTGCATTGCCTGCGCTTGTTGTTGAATCTGCGCACTAACGCCCTGCAGCTTCGTCGACATGTCTCGACCCAGGGCCGATTCAGCGAGGAGGCGCTGGTAATTCACCACCACGACTGATGCCGCGTTGTTGCGCTGCGCGAACGCGCCGGGCGCGGACGCAAGGGCGACTGCCGAAACGGCTGTCGCCAAAACCAACTTGGTCAAACGCATCGAAAAGTACTCCCTAGAATGATGTGCGCGTTGAGAACCGGAATTGCTGCAAGTGGTCATACGGTTCGTACTCAAGCGGCGCAGAGAAATCGAATTGCACAGGCCCGAACGGGGAGTCCCAGAACACCGACACTCCCGCCGATGCCCGCAACGCAAGATCGTCCGTCACAATCTCGCTTTGCGTGCCCAGATTGATCGTGCCCCGGCTCGCTCGATCCACAAGCCCAAGCGTACCAAAGTCGACGAACAAGGCGCTTCCGAGGCCGAACGATGAAGGAAGCGGGAGCGGCACGTCGAGCTGGATCGAGCCGATCGCAAACAAGTTGCCCCCGACCGCGTCGCCCTTCTGAATGATGGCGCCTGTCGTATTGTCGACAAGAAGCTGCCGGGGCCCGATCCCGGCCACGTCAAAGCCGCGGAACGTCGAACCACCCTTAAAGAAGCGGTCGTTGATGCGGATGTCGTCGCCGCCCCACCCGAAAATGTAGCCCACATCGCCGTGGAAGCTCGCCCGGAAATTCCAAGGTAGGCCGTAATAGATCCCACCTTGAACCTCGCTGCGCAGATAATGGACCTCACCACCAAGGCCTGCGAGATCCTGGCTGACCTCAAGATTGAAGCCTCGGGTCGGATGGACCGGATCGTTCCGGTGGTCCCAATCGAATGTGTAGCCAAACACCGACGTAAGAAACGTACCGGCCTGATCGCACAACAGCGGCCGAGCGGGGTTTACAAGGTTGCACTGATCCACCGCGGGCGTGTTGGGATTGTTGTCGTGATCGACCAGCACGTGAGCAATCTGCGTGTCATCATGAATAATCGAATAGCTCAGGCCGAGCTGAGTCTGCTCGGAAAGTGGGAACCCAAAGCGGACACCCAAACCGGTGGATTGGTTGAGGAAGGACGATTGATTCAAGAAATCCGTGCGCAGCGAATAGACGTTGAAGCTGGCGGCTAGGTCGCGCCCCATGAAATGCGGTTCGCGCAATTGCAGGTCGAGCTGACGCCGTTGGCCGCTTGACGACGCGTGCAGCCGAAGGAACTGGCCACGGCCGCGCAAATTCCGCTCGCTCACCGACACATCGAACAAGAAGTTCTCAGTCGTCGAATATCCCGCGGCGAATGCAAATTCACCTGTCGATTCTTCGGTCACCGTGACCGTGACCACCGAGCGGTCGGGTTGTGAGCCGTCTGCTTCAGCGATCTGAACATCGTGGAAGAAGCCCAGCGCCTGAATCCGCTGCCGCGAACGATCAAGCAGCACCCGATTGAACGCATCACCTTCGCTGATGCGCATTTCGCGCCGGATGACACGGTCCAGTGTTCTGGTGTTGCCGACAATGTCGATCCGCTCGACAAATACCCGCGGCCCTTCATTCACTTCAAAAGTGATATTGACGACATGGTGCTCTCGATCGCGTTCAACACGCGGCGTGATGTCGACGTTGGCGTATCCGACGGTACCAGCCAGATAGGTCATGGCGTCGATCGCGGACTCGATCTGATCGCCGCGGAAAACCTGCCCTTCCCGAATTGGAATCGCCGCTCGCAGCAAGGCAGGAGGCAGCCTGTCTAATTGGGTCTGCACGTTGATATGGCCGAATTCGTAGCGAATGCCCTCATCAACGGTGAAATTGATATAGAAGTCGCGTTGATCAGGCGTCAGCGATGCACTGGCCGAGATAACGCGAAAATCCGCATAGCCCCGGTTGCTGTAAAACTGGCGCAACTTCTCCCGATCATATTCCAAACGGTCGGGATCGTAGTTGTCGTTGTTCTGGAAAAAGTTCCACCAGCTGGACCGGCGCGTAACAATGGCGTCGCGCAGCGTTCGATCCGAGAAGACGCGGTTTCCGGTAAAGGCGATGTCGCGGACGCCGGTGGTTGGGCCTTCATCGACCTCAAAAATCAAGTCGACCCGGTTCTGGTCCAGCTCGCGCACTTGCGGCGTGACCTGCGCCGCGAAATGGCCCGACCGGCGATAAAGCTCGATAATGCGCTGTACGTCAGCTTGTGCCCGCGCCGGCGTGAACACCGAACGCGGACGCGCCTGCACTTCGTCTTGAAGGTTATCTTCCTTGAGCGAGTGCAAGCCTTCGAAGATCACGCGATTGATGATCGGGTTTTCAATTACCGACACAACCAAGTCGGTTCCACGCTGTTCGATCTGCACGTCCGCAAAGAGGCCCGTGGCAAACAGCGTCTTGAGCGAAAGGTCGACGCGTTCAGCATCAAACGTGTCGCCCGGGTGGACCAGCATATACGAGATGACTGTGGCGGGCTCGATACGCTGATTGCCCTGCACAACGATGCGCTGGATCGGCACCAGCGCGCTGGGCGCTGGCGTGGAAGCCTGCTGTTGTCCGGCGGTGGCGCCATGACGTGCTGCTGGCGCGTGCGCCCTTTGCGCAGGCGTGGTG
>JACQAC010000001.1 GCA_016195245.1 Pseudomonadota bacterium | reverse complement strand
GGCGAGGATGTAAGGATCAAGCACCAAATTATGCACGGCTGGCGCTTTCGATAAGAGTCCGCCGACGCGGGTCGTATTCCAGCCGTAGAAATCGCCTTGGCAGCGTGGCGTCGTTTCAAACCACGGCTCCAATTCCCGGCTCAAGGTCTGGCACTGCCGTTCGTCGAGCACGCCATCGAGAACGACGAAACCGTCGCGCTCCAGTGTTGCGAAATGATTTGGGCTGGCCGGAGCAAAGGAAACGACATTCGAGGCCTTGGTCATGGGTGTTTCTCCTTTCACGCCGCCGCATTGAGCTCGCCGCCGAAAAAGCGGGTCACTGGAGTTTTGATGTCGTTCAATTCGCGCACACGCCGCAGCCCGCGCTGATCGATGGCCGCGACAAACGCCGTCAGTCGGTCGCGCCCGGCTCGCCGCGGGCGTCCCAAAGGTTCAGCATCCCAACCCGCGCGCTGCGCCAGGGGCGCAAGCGCCCCGTTGGCGACGAAGCACACGCGTTCGACGCCAAACAGGAGCGCGGTCTCCATGATCGCAGCGATCATGCGTGCGAGCAGGTCGTGCCTGGCCTGTCCGTTGGGCGCGTCGGGTGCGGGACAAAACCGCGTCGCCTCCCAAACATCCGCGCCCGAGGGGACCGGCCCGTCGCACAAATACGGAAAGTGATCGCCAAGCAAATGCGGACGGTCGGTGCGCAACAGCCGCGCCGAGCCCGTCACCGGCGCGCGCGGCGCGGCGGCTTCGATCAGGTAAACGGCTTCAGGGCAATCGTAGGCGTCGATTTCGATGCCGGCGCTTTCCTCCAGGCGCCATTTCATCTGGTCGATGAACACTTGCTTACGCTGGCGGTGCATCTCCATCAGCGCGTGGTGATAGTGGCGCCGGTTTTCGGCGGTGACGATGTGGATCATGGGGGCTCCGCGCTTGCTTAGAGCCCAGAGCTTGCGCAGGTAGCGCCGAACGCGAAACGGGCACGATCGTGCCTATTGACAAGCTCGCCAATGTTCAGGTGGCGACATCTTCCAATCGAATCTGTCCGTCCTTGAGCGCGCGCACAAAGGCCTGCACGCGGCTGGCGACGCCATACTTGTCCATCGCGCGGCGAACGATGTTGTGCACGGTGTGCTCGCTCAGTCCCAATATGATCGCCATGGCGCCATCGTCCTTGCCCTGCCCGAGCAGCTGGACGCATTGGCGCTCGCGCGGACTGAGTTGTGGCTTGGCGGGCATGTCGGCAAGACGCAGCCGGCGCGCGCATTCGTGGGCGTAGACGCCGTACCAGGTCGCCTTTTGCGCATTGAGCGGGTCAACCCCATCCGGCCCGATCACCAGCGAACACGATGCCGGCAAAGCGTCGGGCGCATGAATGGGAATGGTGATGCCATCGGCCAAACCAATTTCGGCCGCCTCATCGAGAATGCGCAGCTGATCGCTTGCCAAGCCGGCGCGAAAGACGCGGTCGCTCCATTGAAACGGCAGGGTTTGCCGCCGCGCCGCCCAATACACAGGATCGCGTTTGGCATAATTCATGTCGCTGAAGCGCTGGAGCCAGACGAGCGGATAGTCCACCATCATTACGGCTCCGGCCGGAGGCTTCAGCGGGTCGACGTGCGAAGCGCATGCCGCATAACTGAAACCGAGCGCACGCACTTCGGCCATGAACGCCGCTTGCAGTTCACCGACGTTCGCAGGCGGTCACAGACTTCCGCGAACGCCCAATTGATGCGCGCCTGCATCGGGATGCCTCCTGGCCCATGGGAACCGCAACTTTAGATGGCCGCGGCGCGGCGCTGACAAGGGTCGACATGACGAGCTTGTGAAGGTTCGCTTTGCTCACTGCCACCTGAAGATCTTGTGAGAAATCTTCTCCACAATTTTGGAGGTCTCAGATGCTTGCGATCAGAGCATTGGCTTGATTTGCCCGGAAGCGATTGCGCGCGCCGCAGCTTGAATGCGCGTGTTGGCGCCGAGGCGCACACGCGCGCGCTCGATATGGCGTCGCACGGTCGCTATGCCGATCTGTAGATCGCGTGCCACCTCCGCATCGGTAAGCCCGCTCGCGCAGAGTTCGAGACACTGGCGTTCGCGTCGGCGCAAGGGTGCAAAGTTCGGCGTCGCGGGAGCGCAAAGCTGCGCGGCGCGGTGATGCACCACGATGTTGGTGAGCTTGCCGGCGCTATAGATTTGATCAGGCATGTCGGGCTCGCCGGCGACGAGGGATCCTGAGGCTTTCAAGTGAAGCATCGACGCCAATGTGTGGGTTCGCCCGTAATGCAGACCGAATTCGTCCGCCTCGGCCAGAATGCGGCGCTGGCGCCACGACAGCGGCTCAAGAAATTCCGGATCGGTCCACACAAATTCTGAGATGCCCTGCTCTGCTGCCCGAAACACTGGATCAACCAGATGGTAGCGACACTCAGAAAAGTGCGCGATCCAGGCTTCAGGATAGTTTTGGAAGACGTAGGTCGCTCGCTCCGGCCGCAGCGGATCGACGTGGGCGCCGAGCGCCGCGAAGGTAAAGCCGAGTTCACTAATGCGCGCACGCCAGATGGTTTCCAGATCGGCAAGCGAGCTGGCCGCCTCGCATTGCGAAGCAAACGCGATTAACTCGATAACGCGACTTCTGTCCGTGTCGGTCATGCAACCCGAAGTATAACAGTTTCGGCGCCGCCGCAAAACCTCCTGACGTCTGCCCAATTTGATTACTTAACGCCAACCCGCGTGACGAAACTCGCATCCGAGTCGCTCATGCGCGCGCGTGATGCCTCGCACAGTTGCAACAAGTGGCCCGACACGCGGTTCGAAGCGACGCTCGCGGCCATGTTGGAGGGCACACTCACCGCGAGATCGATGTGGAGCTGCATCGCCGCCGCAGCGATCAGCATTCTTGCGGGTTTTGCCGCAACCCAATCTTGCGCACGCATCTTCGATTATCAACCTGCGTTGGGCGCGCCACTTTTGTCGATCGGATCGACCCCGATCTATGCCCCCACTTCCATCCTCACCTGGTCCGAACGTTGGTCGGCGCGCTATCCGCGCGCCTTCTTGGCGCCGAAGCTCATTGTTCTGTCGGGTTTCGTCAGCTCCGCGGGTGTCTTGCTTTTCGGCTTGCGCGCCTTGGGCCCTTCCCCTCGTCCGTTCGGCGTCAAGCATTGGGGCGGACGCACTGACGCAGCCGATGCCGGTCTGTTCGCCGAAGGCGGGGTGGTCATCGGCAAGTTAGACGGTGAGATCCTCGCCTATGACGGTCCCCACCATCTCTTGCTCACGGGCGGCACACGTTCGGGCAAAACGCGCGGCGCAGTCGTTCCCACGCTGCTCGCGACCTCGCACTCGGTCGTCGCACTCGATCTGAAGGGCGAACTGCATTCGGGCGATGCGCGCGTGGGCTTTCCAGGCACTGCAGGATGGCGTGCGAAGCTTGGGCCTGTCATCCGCTTCGATCCCACGTCGCCCACGTCCGATCGCTTCAACCTGATCGACACGATCCGGCCGGGCCCGCAGGAAGTGCGCGACGTCCAGAATCTCGTCGAACTCATCGCCGATCCTTATGGCGATCAGCGCTTCCAGGAATTTTGGGACCGCGCCGCCAAGCAGATTGTCTCCGGCGTCATTCTGCACGTCGCCTATGCCGAGCCTGAAGAGCGCAAAACGCTCCATCGCGTGTTCGAGCTCTTGGCGCGGTTCGACGACACCGTGAAGCTGATGGAAGCGACGCTCCATCGCCTGGGCGCTAACGGAAACCCAGAGACCCATCCCGAAGTCCGCCGCGCAGCGCTTTCCTATGCGGCTTATCACGAGAAGCTCCGCGCCGGGATCAAGGCGACGGCGGAAAGCTATCTCGGCGTCTTCGCCGACCCCCTCATCCAGCAAAACACCGCGGTCTCGAGCTTTCGCATCTCGGATCTGATGTGCGCCGACAAGCCGGTCACGCTCTATCTGTGTTGGCCGCCGAACGATTCAAAGCGCGTGAAGCCGCTCATGCGGCTCGTCTTCGGCGCCGTGCTCCGCGATTTGATGGAGCACCAGGAGCGCGCCGCCGATGGCCGCGCCAAGAAACGCCCGCTCCTGTTGCTGCTCGATGAATTTCCCCAGCTCGGCAAGCTCGACCTGTTCGAGCAATCGATGGGCGCGATGGCGGGCTATGGCGTCAGGGCCTTCATCGTCACCCAAAGTTTGCATCAAGTCACACAAGCCTATGGGCGCTATCACACCATTCTCGACAATTGTCAGATCGTCACCAGCTTCGCGGCGACCGATGTCGAAACCGCCGAGACCGTCTCCAAACTCGCCGGCGATCTCTACGAGATGCGCCCGCAGGAGACCTGGTCCGGCAAGCGCCAGATCTTCGGTCTCGATCACCGCGCCATCACCTATCGCGAAGAGCGCAGGCCGCTCATTTTACCCGCGCAAGTGCGCCAATTGCCGGAGCGCGACGAACTCATCTTCGTGACGGGCGCCAAGCCCCTCAAAGCCAAGAAACTGCGCTACGATGAAGAACCGATCTTCGCCGCCCGGCTCCTCCCACTTCCACGACCCCAAACACGCGCGGCAATTGCCTCTCCCTGGGCGGCGATGCGTTCGCTTGGTCTGCGCGACGCGCCGCCGCCGTCGCAAGCCGAGAACGCGCCTGGCCGAGAAGGTGCGGCCGCGCGCGCCATTGCGCGCCAGACGCCGCTTCGCTCGCGCGCTCGGGCTGACGAACACCAAACAGATCTGCTGACGCTGATTGAGCGTCCAGCCCCTACTCCGCCGCCAGCGTCAGACACGCGTGCCTGCGCGGCTTAGCGGTGACGCGCGCCGCCGCTGACGCCATGCGCCGCATCTATCTCGATGAGAAAGACGGCGCAGTCGCTGAAACGGTGAAGATGCGGCTCGACCGTGTTGAGAAACGCGAAGTGGTGCGCGCCCGCGAACTGGCTATCATCAAGGAGACGTTGCTGCTCTTCATTCGCGTCTGGCTCGAACACAATCCCGCGCCCGAGGAAGAGACGCTTGCAGCGACGCACGCGCTTGCGGAGCGGCGTTTCCAATCCTTCCTCGACCTTCTCGCGGAAAGCTTGCAGCCTGGACGCACGCTCTTCGCGTTGGCGCCGCATGGCCGCGTTGAGCGCAATGGCGCCGATGCCGAGACGTCGCCATGAACGCGCGTCGCTTCGCCTCCACCGCCCCGCAGCGGATTGTCGCCGACCGCCGGCTTGCAGCACTTGCTCGCGCCATGGGACCGGCGCTTGCCGACGCACTTGCTGATCCCCTCGTCGTCGAGGTGCTCGTCAATGCCGATGGCCGCGTTCGTGTCGATCGCATCGGCGCCGGCATCGAGGCGACCAATGTGTGGCTCACTTCCGGCGAACGCGAAACTGCGGTGCGGCTCTTAGCGGCCGAAGCGCGCATCACGGTCACTGAGGACCAACCCTATCTCGCAGCGACCCTGCCCGGCTCCGGCGCGCGCGTGCAAGCGATGATCCCGCCGCTGGTCGCGGCCCCAACGCTCGCCATCCGCAAGCGCCCCTCGGCGATTTTCACGCTCGCCGATTATGTTCGCGATCGCATCGCCGATCCCGCGCAGGCCGAAGCGCTGCGCCGCGCGATCCGCGAACGCCACAACATCGTGGTCGCCGGCGGCACGGGCTCGGGCAAAACCACTTTGCTCAACGCGCTCTTGGCGGAAGCGGAGTTTGCAAGCGCACGCATCATCATTCTTGAAGACACCGCTGAGCTGCAATGCGCTGGCGCTGATGTGGTCCAATTGTTGACCAAACGCGCCGCGCCTCAGGTCACCATGCGCGATCTCGTGCAGATGACACTTCGACTTCGTCCAGATCGCATCGTCGTCGGCGAAGTGCGCGACGCCGCAGCGCTTGAAGTCCTGAAAGCCTGGAATACCGGCCATCCAGGCGGGCTTCTCACCATCCACGCCAATTCCGCTGCCGATGCGCTCATGCGCCTCGAAGATCTTTGCATCGAGGCAGGCCTTACCAGCCCTCAGCGCCTCATCCGCTCGGCCGTCGACACCGTGGTGTTCATGGCGCGCACCCCAGAAGGGCGCCGCATCGAAGAAATCGCGCAACTGCGTGCGCCGCGCACGCTGAGCTGCCGCGCTGCGCGCGCCAACACCGACAGCACCTTTGAGGAGACAAGCGCATGAGAGATCGAAGCCGACAACGCATCACCGTCGCCCTGATCGCGGGCGTGCTCGTCTGCGCCGCTGCGCCCGCTTACGCGGCGGGTTCTGGCATGCCGTGGGAAGCCCCGCTTCAACAAGTGGTCGATTCGATCACCGGGCCGGTCGCCCGCGCCGCCGCCGTGATCGCCATCATCGTCTCCGGCATCGGCATCATTTTCGGTGAAGGCGGCGGGGGCATCCGAAAGCTCGCCTTCGTTGGCCTGGGCGTCGCGGTCATGTTCGCCGCTGTCTCCTTCTTCCTGGGTTTCTTCGGCTTTGCCGGCGGCGCGGTGGTGTGACCCATGCAAGACGAACCAGAAGGCTTCCGCGTCTCCCTGCGCACATCGCTCACGCGGCCGCTGTTGTTGGCGGGCGTGCCCCGAACCTTCGCCATCCTCAATGCGACGGTCGGCGCGGCGATCGGCTTCGGTCTGCAGCAGCCGCTTATCGCTCTGCCGCTTTGGGCGATCATCCAAGCCGGCGGCGCTTATGCGTCCGCCCGCGATCCTTGGTTCTTGGAGACCTGGCCGCGCGCCATGGCCAAGCCTTCGTTCTTCAGCGTGTGAGGCGGCGATGATGGATCTGCGCTCTTATCGATCGCGTGACGCGCGCCTTGCCGACTGGTTGCCGTGGGCGGGCCTCGTAGCGCCCGGCGTCATCGTCAACAAGGACGGCGCCTTCCAGCGCACGCTCCGATTCCGCGGGCCCGATCTCGATTCCTCCACGCTCTCCGAGCTGATGGGTGCAAGCGGTCGGCTCGACAACGCCCTGAAGCGCTTTGGCTCGGGCTGGTGTCTGCATGTCGAAGCGCGGCGCGAGCCCGCAACTGCGTATCCCGAAAGCGATTGGCCCAATGCGCTCTCCTGGTTGATCGACGCCGAGCGCGCTCAAGACTTCGCCGCCGCTGGCGGGCGCTTCGAGAGCTCCTATTATCTCACGCTCTCATGGCTGGCGCCGTCCGAAGCGGCCGGCAAATTGGAAGCCGCGCTGTTTGAGGGCGCCGCGCAAACCACGCTCGCCATCGACTACAAGGCTTGCCTCAGAAGTTTCCTGGACGAGACCGACGCTTTCAAGGCTCTCATCGATCTCGTGATGACCGAGGCGCGCTTCCTCGATAGCGCCGAGACCCTCACCTATTTGCATTCGTGCATATCCGAGCGTCCCCATGCGCTCGCCGTTCCACCAACGCCCTTCCATATCGATGAACTCTTGGCCGACAGCCCCTTGCTCGGCGGCGTCGCGCCCAAGCTCGGGGAGCTTTACCTCAAGGTGCTGTCGGTGCGCGCCTATGTCAGCGAAACCGAGCCTGGCCTGTTGGACGCGCTCAATCGGCTGGGCGTTTCCTATCGCTGGGTGACGCGCGTGCTTCCGCTCGATCGCGAGGCGGCGCGCCAGGAACTCGAAAAGATTCGCAAGCGCTGGTTCTCCAAGCGCAAGGGCATCCTCACCCTGCTGCGCGAAGCGCTCTATCGCGAAGAAGCGACGCTGCTTGACAATGACGCCACCGCGCAAGCCGAAGACGCGGACCTGGCGCTGCAAGAAGTCAACGGCGAAGCGGCCGGCGCCGCGTTCGTCACCCTCACCATCACCGTCGCTGAGCGGAGTGAAGCGGCAGCGTTCGAGCGCATCCGCCAAATTCGTCAGATCGCCGACGGCCTGGGCTTCGTCACAGCACTCGAAACCATCAACGCCGTCGAGGCTTGGCTGGGCTCATTGCCAGGCCAGGCTTATGCCGATCTGCGTCGCCCCATCTTGCTTACGCCATCGCTTGCGCACCTGTTGCCGCTCTCGGCCGTGTGGGCGGGCGAGATCACCAACCAGCACCTGGACGGGCCGCCCTTGCTGCTTGCCGCAACCGATGGCGCAACCCCGTTTCGCTTGAACCTCCATCATGGCGATGTCGGCCACACTTTGATTGTCGGTCCCACCGGCGCCGGCAAATCCGTGCTGCTGGGTTTGTTGGCGGCGCAATGGCTTCGCTATCCAAACGCGCAGGTCTTTACCCTTGACGCGGGACGCTCTTGCCGCGCGCTCACTTTGGGTCTCGGCGGCGCATTCGTCGATCTCATGCGCGAACAAGAAGATGGCGTAGGCATTGCGCTGCAGCCTCTCGCGCAG
>JACQAC010000052.1 GCA_016195245.1 Pseudomonadota bacterium | reverse complement strand
ACCATCTACGGTCAGCGTCGTGGCGTCAGCCATCTAAAATGGCACGTCGATGATGCGCGCCAAGGTTTGCGCGAGCAACGTTTTGCCGCAACCAGTCGGGCCGATCAGCAGAATGTTGGATTTCGCCAATTCAACATCGCCACTCTTGCCGGCATGGTTCAGCCGCTTGTAATGATTATGCACGGCAACCGAGAGCACGCGTTTGGCGTGGTCTTGTCCGACAACGTAGTCGTCGAGAACGCCCTTGATTTCCTTCGGGCTCGGGACGCCGTCCTTGGTCTTCGCGATCGAGGTTTTGTGTTCCTCGCGAATGATGTCCATGCAGAGCTCGACGCATTCATCGCAAATGAACACGGTCGGGCCGGCGATGAGCTTGCGCACCTCGTGCTGGCTCTTGCCGCAGAACGAGCAATAGAGAGTATTCTTTGACTCTCCGCTGGTCGTAGCTTTGCTCATGCATATCCTCTGGGGACGTCCGTCCAACTACCAGCATTATATAGGAAAACGGCGACCAAATGGCCCTGCGTGTCCCCTCCCTGCGGATGGTTGACCACGATCCCTTTCAAAACCGTTCACCAACCCAGCCGCCCAGCCAGGCAATTAGACCTTAGCAAGGATGAGGCCGCAAGCCGCCGCTTCAGGCTCAAACCCTTGGGATAACGGCCAAATCGGGTATCGCCGTTCCGTTTCGAGGCCCAAATGAAAGCCAGTTCGCCTTATATTCCGCGCCGACGCAGGGACATGGTTCGCCCATGGTGCGGGTTCAAGGGGTCGGCTGCGCCGGCGCCTGTGGGCTGGGGCTCGCTTGGTTAAGCGTTTGCTCCATTCGGTCAACGATCTGCCCTTCCTGCTGGCGCGACGAGTACGCGCTGCGCGGCGCGTGGTAGAGGCCGTCGAGGTAAGCCATGTCAAAGTTGGTCAGACCATTGATCGAACGATCGCCGGAGAAAAGGTTGAGGACCGAGGGATAACTGGCTGTTTCGATCGAGGGCGATAACTGGGCCAGCGACACCATCGCGAGATAGTCGGCAAGCGCGCTCAGGGTGTGGCCCGCCGCTTGGCGGGCATCGACAACGATAATGACGCGATCGAAGTCCTGCCGCACCGCGCTGCGCAGGCGCGAGGGACTGAAGACGCGAACGGCTCTGCCGCCCGTCTGCATCATGTTTCCCGACGGCTCGCCGATGCGCATTCCATCTGCCGACACGGTGTCGGTCACGTGCCACCACCGCACCGGCCGCGACGAGTTCGCGAAATTGTCCAGGGTCGCGAGGTCGGGAGCATGCCGGTTGACGTCACGGCGCACCGCGAGCAAGCCACGGTATTCCGTGGCAAGCGTGTGCGAGAGCGCGTTGGCGTCTGGCGTCACGAAAATCACGATGTCCGCGCGGCAACCGGGCGGGCTTGCGTCCAAGCCGATGGCGAAGGCGCGCTGTGCGATCCGGTCCGCTATGAACTGCGCCTGATCGCGGTTCGTCATGCCGAAGACACCGGTGCAGATGCGGTGATCCCAGCGGGCCAGTTGATGGTCGCTTGAATTTGCCGGCGCAGAGATGTCGCCGACGAAATCGCGTAGGATCGAGCGCATGCGTTCGCCGGTGACCACGATCTCGTCGTTGGTCTGGGACGGCGGGGCCTGTTGCGCCGGCGCGGACAGGGCAAGCAGAGATAGGGCCGCACACGTGGCGGCCATCGTAACCAAGACGCGCATAAGCCTATCCTCCACCCGCCATGAAGCGTTGCATCGGGGTGACGGAGACTACAAGCGCGCTTATCGACGCCAAACGGGCGTTCGTCCCTCAAGCGCAGGTGTCACGCAGCTGTGAAGGACGCTCTAGGCCGCCCCGGAGAAACCTTCCGGCAATTCGCGTTTTTCATAGACGCGATCCACGATGCCGAACGCGCGCGCCTCTTGATGCACCATGATCCGCGCGTTCGGCAGCGCGATGCGCGACCCCTTCTCGCCCGCCGCCAACAGCAGCGAGCCCATTGAGGCCGCCTGCCCGATGCACACGGTCGAAACCGGGCTGCGGATGTATTGCATGGTGTCGTAGATCGCGAGCCCCGACGTCACGATGCCGCCCGGGCTGTTGATGTACATGGCGATCTCGCGCTTCGGGTTCTCGGATTCCAGGAACAACAGCTGCGCGGTGACCAAGCTCGCAAGTCCGTCTTCCACGCCGCCGGTTACGAAAATGATCCGCTCCTTTAAGAGCCGCGAGAAGATGTCGAACGCTCGCTCGCCGCGGCTGGTCTGTTCGACCACCATGGGAACGAGGTTGGCGTATCTTTCGATGGGATCGAACGTCGACATGAGCACCTTTCGCGGGAAAGCGCCGGGAATCGCAGAACCCGTCGCGGACCCTCATATTTGACGCCGGCGCGCGCCCCGCAAGCCCTTATGGCTGCGGGCCGTCGCCCGCTTACTCTTCGCCGCTAGCCGCCTCGTCCTTGCCAGCCTTTGCTTTCTTAGCTTTTTTTTGGCTTTGTCGTCGGCAGCTCTTCGTCGTCCGCAAACAGCTGTTCGCGGCTAACCGTTTCGTTGGCGACGTTCACCAACTCCAGCACGTAGTCGACCACCTTCTCCTCGTAGAGCGGCGCCCGGATCTGAGCGACGAGGTTCGGGTTGCGTTGGTAAGCCTCGAAGATTTGACGCTCCTGGCCCGGATAATTCCGCGCCTGCGCGGCGATCGCATTCGTAATTTCTTCGTTGGTGACTTCCAATTTGTGACGGCGTCCGATCTCGGCGAGCAGCAAGCCGAGGCGCACGCGCCGCTCGGCAATGTCGTGATACTCCTTGCGCAGATCGTCTTCAGTCTTGCCCTCGTCCGACGGATCAAGGCGTCCGGCGACACGGTCCGCGTCAACCTGCTGCCAAATTTGATTGAACTCAGCTTCCACCATGCGCGGCGGCAGTTCGAAATCATGCTTGGCGTCGAAGGCATCGAACAACGAGCGCTTTGCCTTGGCCCGCGATTGCGCGGCGTGCTCGCTTTCGATTCGCTGGCGCAGCGCATCCTTCAAAGCACCCAGGCTTTCGAAGCCAAGATTGGTTGCCCACGCGTCGTCCGGCGCGCCCTCTTTGGGCGAGCGCACGCTTTTCACTTTAGTTTCGAACTGCGCGGCTTTTCCCTTCAGACTCTCGACGCCGTAATCGTCCGGGAAAGTCACGTTGAGTGTGCGCTCTTCGCCCGCCTTCGCGCCGGTAAGCTGCTCTTCGAACCCTGGAATGAACTGCTTCGACCCGATTGTAACCGGCGCGTCGGTGGCTGAACCGCCCTCAAATGCTTCGCCGTCCATGCGGCCGACGAAATCGACAATCACTTGATCGCCATCGGCAGCAGCGCCGTCTTTGTCCTCAAAGTCGCGCTGCGCGCGCGCCAATTCATTCAGCGCCTCGTCCACTTGTTCGTCAGCCACTGACGCCACTGGACGCGTGATGGAGATCGTCTTGAGATCGGCGGGCTCGAACTCCGGCATGATCTCGAGCGACAGTTCAAATTGCAGATCCGAGGTGCCGGCGACCACCTGCTGAATGTCGCTTTTCAGATCGAGCGACGGCTCCGAGGCCGCACGAACGTTTTCCAGGCTCTGGCGCGTCGAGCTCTGCACAGCATCGTTGATGATGTCCTGCATCATCGACTGGCCATAGACCTTGCGAATGTGGCTCACCGGCACCTTGCCCGGTCGGAAGCCATTGATGCGGACCTTAGGCTGCACTTCCGCAATCTTGGCGTTCAGTTTTTGCTGGAGCTCCGAGGCTGGCACGACCACGTCGTACACGCGCAAGAGACCTTCAGAGCGTCGCTCAGTGAGCTGCATGGGAACGAGCTTTCATAGGCAGCCCGGCGCTGCAAATCCTTTGCCGGGCATTTTGGAAAGCGCGGCTTATGGCATGTGCGAAATGGGCTGTGAAGCGGCTGACTGGCCCGAGGACTGGCCGTTAGCCATCCGAAGCTCGCATGAGGAACGCTCAACCCTCCTTCGCCAAGGGCTTTGGAGGGGCATCCTACCCTCGCTTCGCGAGCGTAGGATGGTGCGGGCGGAGGGACTTGAACCCCCACGCCTTGCGGCGCTGGAACCTAAATCCAGTGCGTCTACCAGTTCCGCCACGCCCGCGACCGGGCGCAGGTCTTAAGGGTGCGCCAAGCCAAAAGCGAGCGGTCGGCCGACATTTACTGCCGTAAAACCTCGAAGGCAGCGAACGTAGCTAGTGCCAACCGCTCGATGAGGCCTCCGCCGCCACTTCGTTGGTCGGACGCGCGATTAGGCCGTTCTGCGTGATGCGCACTTCGTAGCGCGCGCCGTCAACCATCGGCATGTAAGCGCCGCTGCCATAAAGCGTGTCGACCAGCGGGGCGTACTGGCTGAACTGACGCGCGACCGGCCACAGATCGACGCCGGACTGACGCGTCGGGCGGATGTCATAGGCGCTTCGTTCGGCGTTTAGCTCATCCTGCGTATCTGTGTAGCGGCCGGAAAACCGATCCAAACGATATTGTGAATCTAACCCGAGCACAGTTGCCCAAGGCTTCCACTTCAGCACGCGCGCTTCAATGCGCCACTCATCGCCATGAATATCGAAGTTGCGAGTGATGCCTTGTGGGTCCTGATCGGTCGGCGGCTCCACCATCGTCGCCTGAAAAAACTTTGGGCCTCTCTGGTGAATCTCGATGGTCGCAACGGGGCGCTCATAAGTGAGCCGGTGATAGGTTTGAATGTTCAAGCCCAGCAGGCCCACAATGCCCGCGACAGACAGAAAGACACCACCGCCGAGCACGCCACGTCCGCCTTTGAACGGGCGCCCACGAAACATCCAACCGACGCCGCTCAGTGCGAAGGCCAAGCCGACCACGGCCACCAAACCGGGAATGACCCACCACCACCAAACCATCTCGATCCCCTAGGCGTCTTGCGTCCCTTGCCAGCGTTAAACCAAAACCTGGGCGAGAGACAGGCCGGATCAACTGTGCGGGGTAGCCGGACTGCGCGAACTCGCTAACTGGCTGAGGACGCGAGGCAAAATTTCCGGAATATCCTCAGCGATGAGTCCCGGCCCGTATGCTTCGGCGCATTTTCCGTGCAACCACGCCCCCGCTGCCGCCGCTTCGAGGCTCGCCATGCCCTGAGCAATCAACCCAGAGATGAGTCCGGCCAATACATCGCCTGAGCCCGCGGTAGCGAGGTACGGCGTCCCGCTCGTATTGACAGCCGCCCTCCCATTTGGCGCAGCGACCACGGTGTCGGGTCCTTTGAGAAGCACCACGCATTTCGCACGTTGCGCAGCGATGCGCGCGGCTTCGATGCGCGAAGTTGAAACCTCGAGTATGCCTGGAAACGCGCGTTTGAACTCCCCGATATGCGGCGTCAGCACATCGCGCTCATCAAGCGCGCGATTCAAGGGCGCAAGCAAGGTAAGCGCATCCGCGTCAAAGACGATTGGACAACGCCCGGTCGCTGACATGGCTGCCTCAAGTCTTGTACGCGCCTCGTCGTCAGTTCCGAATGCCGGTCCTACGACAACAGATTCCGCAGTCTGCGCAGCCGCCTCGTACGCGCCAGCGTCATCAGCGGCCCGCAGCATGATTGCCGTCAAATGCGCGGCATTCTCGGCCAGCGCGTCAGAAGCAGTGAGCACCGTGACGAGTCCGGCGCCAACGCGCAGCGCCGCGCGCGCCGCCAATCGCGCCGCCCCAGTGCGGGTATGCGGCCCACTCGCCACCACCGCATGGCCGCGTGCATGCTTGTGTGTCTCCACACTCGGCCATGGAAAATGGGAAATCCAAAGCTCAGGACAATTTTCGAATAACCTGACGCCCTGGGCAGAAACGGCTGCGTCGGGCGAGCCAATATCGGCGACCAGAACTTCACCGCAATACGCTCGCCCGGGCAGCAAGACATGCGCGGGCTTCTTCCTCACAAACGTCACCGTCACGGCCGCACGCACGCATACTTCACCGGCGCACGCACCAGTGTCGCCATTCAGTCCACTTGGCACATCGACCGCAACCACACGCTCGGCAGAGGCGGCCATCATTGAGCCGAACCGCGCCGCCTCGCCTTCTAACGGCCGCGACAATCCAGCGCCGAACATGGCGTCGACATAGAGCTCCGCACCGGCCGCCTCTTCCGGCGCTTGTACGGCTCCAGCCCACATTCTTGCTGCGTTAGCTGCGCCACCGTGCAGAGCATCGCGAGGTGTCAGCGAGCAAACCGAGACCGGCCAACCCCGCTCTCTAAGGTAACGCGCCGTCACCCATCCATCGCCGCCGTTGTTGCCCGGCCCGCATAAGACCAACGTCTGGCGAGGCGTGAAGCGCTTGACGATCGCGTCCGCGACGGCGCGCCCCGCATTCTCCATCAGATCCTGCACCTGCACGCCAAGTTTCGCGGCCGCTTCATCGACGGCGCGCATCTGCGCAACCGTGATGATCTCGTTGCTCACTCGTTGGGACCCTTGATTTCTGTACCGTCGAGCACCAACCGAATGTCGCCATTCACCACCGAGATTTCGGTGATGGATGCATAGTCCGGCCGGCATACGGCGGTGTTTGGAGTGTGCAATGCCGATGAGACAATCGCATTGATGTTTATGAAGTGCGTGAAGACGACGGTGTTTTCTTTCACCTCCGCAATCGCCCGAAGGTTTTCAGCCCGCCACTTGTTGACGTTTGCATCCAGCTGGTCCCACGTGGTCGCGGAATCACCCCGGAAGTTTTGCATCAGCCATAGGTTGGCGTTCGGTGTTCCACGGGGCGGCTCGACTTCAGTGAACCTTTGATCGACTGTCACCGACGCACCCAGGCGCTTCGCGGCGAAAGCCGCAGTCTCTTTGCAGCGAAGTGATGGCCCCGACACAACTTTGAGCGGGCGAAACTCCAGTAAGCGTTCAGCCAAATAGTCTGCTTGGCTCCGACCGAACCGGGAAAGCGATCCATCAGCTCGAGCGGCTCCAACGCTCTTCTCAGGTTCCGCATGGCGGGCGAGGAAAATACGGGTCATTCCGGCTCTCTAGCCGATGCTGCGGGCCGAGCGCCAGCCCGCCCGCTGGGCAGCGGCGCCCCTTTTTTTGGCGCCCTTCACGCGAACACAGCGCTCCGGCTCGCGCCACTTTGCGACTCACCCCTCTTTCAGCGCAAACGCTGCCAACCCCTGGTGGGAACGAGGCTCGGGCATGAAAAAGATCGAAGCCATCATCAAGCCATTCAAGCTCGATGACGTGAAGGAAGCGCTGCAGGAAATCGGCCTGCAAGGGATGACCGTCACCGAGGCCAAGGGCTTCGGTCGCCAGAAGGGCCACACCGAGCTTTATCGCGGCGCCGAATACGTCGTGGACTTTCTGCCCAAACTGAAGATCGAGGTCGTCCTCGGCGACGATCAGGTCGAAGCCGCCATCGAAGCCATCCAGCGCGCCGCCAAGACCGGCAAGATCGGCGACGGCAAAATTTTCGTGCTCGACGTCCACAACGTCGTGCGCATCCGCACAGGTGAAACCGGACCAGCGGCGGTCTGACCGCACATGAACGCACGGATCTGCAGGGACCGCGCCCGGCAGCTTCGCTTATCTCAACTCAGCTTCGCGGTGGAGAATCCGATGTCTGACGAAGTCTTGAAGCTCATTAAAGACAAAGAAGTCCAATTCGTTGATCTCAGGTTCAACGATCTGCGCGGGAAGATGCAGCACGTCACCTTCGACGTGTCGATGATTGACAAGGACATCTTCACGGAAGGCACGATGTTCGACGGCTCATCGATCGCCGGCTGGAAGGCAATCAATGAGAGCGACATGGTCATGCGCCCTGACCCGGCAGGCGCGCATATCGATCCGTTCTATCAGCAAACGACGCTCGCGATGTTTTGCGACATCCTCGAGCCGGGCACGCTGCAACCCTATTCACGCTGCCCGCGCTCGATCGCAAAAAAAGCGGAAGCCTATGTGAAGTCCTCGGGCGCGGGTGACGTCGCGTACTTTGGTCCAGAAGCGGAGTTCTTCGTCTTCGACGACGTGCGCTGGTCAACCGATCCCAACAACACCGGCTATTCCTTCGACTCCACTGAACTGCCGTTCAATACTGGCAAGGCCTATGAAGGCGGCAATCTCGGCCACCGCCCGGGCCCGAAGGGCGGCTACTTCCCCGTGCCGCCAATCGACAGCTTGCAGGACATGCGCGGCGAGATGCTGCAAATCATGGGCGAACTCGGCCTTCGCCCCGAGAAACATCACCACGAAGTCGCGCCCGCGCAGCATGAACTTGGCCTCAAGTTCAATACGCTGACGCAAATGGCCGACAACATGAATTTGTATAAGTACATCATCCATCAAGTGGCGGCGTCGTACGGCAAGTCGGCGACGTTCATGCCGAAGCCGTATTACAAGGACAACGGCTCGGGCATGCACGTACACATGTCGATCTGGAAGAAGGACAACAACCTCTTCGCCGGCGACCGTTACGCTGATCTCAGCGAAACCTGCCTCTACTACATCGGCGGCGTCATCAAGCACGCGCGCGCCATCAACGCGTTCGCGAACTCAACGACGAACTCCTACAAGCGCTTGGTGCCGGGCTACGAAGCTCCAGTGCTGCTGGCCTACTCTGCGCGCAACCGCTCAGCGTCATGCCGTATTCCGCATGGCACCGGCGCGAAGGCCAAGCGCGTGGAAGTCCGCTTCCCCGATCCGGCAGGCAACATGTACCTCACCTATGTCGCGCTGCTGATGGCGGGCCTCGACGGCATCGAGAAGAAGATTCATCCGGGCGATCCGTTGGACAAGAACCTCTACGATCTGCCGCCGGAAGAGCTGAAGGATGTGCCGACGGTGTGTTCAAGCTTGCGGCAAGCGATGAGCGCACTCGATGCGGACCGCGACTTCCTCATGAAGGGCGGCGTCATGAGCGACGATCTGATCGAGGCCTACATTGATCTGAAGAAGGAAGAGCTCGACCGCTTCGAAACGCACCCGCACCCGGTCGAATTCGACATGTATTATAAGGCGTAATAGGAGTGCGGGTCTTCAGGTCCGCAGAAGAAGCGCGGACAAGGTCCGCGATCCCAGGACCGGAGAGCAATCTCCGGCCCTCTCCATTGCAGCTCCCTCCTGTGAGACTTAACTCACTGCCATGAATAGGCACGCACACTGCCAATGCGGCCGGCTTCAGGTTGACTCCCAAGGCGAACCGGATTCAGTCGTCGTCTGCAGCTGCACCGAATGCCAGCGCCGTAGCGGTTCACCCTTTGGGGAAGGCGCCTACTACCAGCGAGACAAACTCAGCATGCGTGGCACAGCGCGCGAATACGTGCGCAAGACAGAAGCGGGCAACAGCTTCCACACTTTCTTCTGTCCAATCTGCGCCACGTCGCTCTATTTCTTCAGTTCGCGCGATCCAAACCGCGTTGGCGTTGCGGTTGGCGCATTTGCCGATCCAAGCTTTCCCGCCCCGCATCGCTCCGTGTTCGACGAGAGCAAACACTCTTGGATCGCCTTGCCCGCAGACACGCCTGGTTTCACACGCGGTCGAGACAGCGACCGTACGCGCTAAAGAAAATGGACCGGAGAGTTTCTTCTCCGGTCCATTTCTTATCTCGATTTGCACTTAGAACGTCATCGACCCAGCCAACGACCACGCATTCGCATCGACGTCCGTCAACCGCGTGTATTCACCGCGAATGCCGAAGCCGGTTGCGGCCGGGCGCCACTGAACGCCGGCGCCGTAGCCGAGGCCTTGCCCGTCGCGATCACTGAATCCATTGCGGCCATCGATATTGGTTTCTTGATAACCGGCGCGTCCGAACACTTCGAAGGTCGGCGTCACCGGCACGCCAACGCGCCCGTACAAACCCCAGGCGTTGCTAAGCTTACCTTCGTGTGAATCATTCACACCAGTGCTGTATTCGCCCTCGGCGCTGAGATACTGCGTGAATTGGTAGCCCAAGCGCCCCGTAAGAGCCCCGAGGTCCCCGCGTTCGGTATCCAACTGCGTATAGCCCAAATTGGCGTACACATTGCCGTTGGTGACATCCTGCGCCGATGCCGGCGCAGCCATCATCGCAGCCGTCGCCGCAACTGCCGCAGCGGCCAAGAGTGCAAACTTGTTCATACCATGCTCCTCGCGTTACGGCCCCCGTGAAGGCCGCCTGTTGTGCGAGGGCGAACGGCCTTTCTGAGGCAAGGTTTCGGCGCAAGCTGCCATTTCCTGCGCGCAACAAAGAACCGTTGCTCATGCGACACTTAATTCGCGCACGGCGCGCATTAACGTTCGGCGAACACATCGCTGTTGAAGTCGCACTGCAAA
Source organism: Pseudomonadota bacterium (assembly GCA_016195245.1). Taxonomy (GTDB): domain Bacteria; phylum Pseudomonadota; class Alphaproteobacteria; order Caulobacterales; family Aquidulcibacteraceae; genus Vitreimonas. The sequence continues at coordinate 6,344 of JACQAC010000052.1, read as the reverse complement.
ACATTGGCAAAATGTTGCGGTTCGCACACGAAGCGCCTTAAGGAACTTGGATATGGCGCAGGCGCAGAAGAAATCTCCGATGGCCAAAGACAGCGACAACTCTCTCTGGGACGGCAGTCTGTTCGGCGAAACCGAGGCGCCGCCAGCCGCCGCTGGCGGCTACACCGCTAAAGACATCGAGGTGCTCGAAGGCCTTGAACCGGTTCGCAAGCGCCCAGGCATGTATATCGGCGGCGTCGATGAGCGCGCGCTGCATCACCTCTTCGCGGAAGTGCTCGACAACTCGATGGACGAAGCGGTCGCGGGCTTCGCCGATCGCATCGAAGTTGAACTCGAAGCCGATGGCACGCTGCGCGTCACCGACAACGGACGCGGCATGCCTGTCGACCCGCATCCAAAGTTTCCGAAGAAATCCGCGCTCGAAATCATCATGACCGTGCTACACGCGGGCGGGAAGTTTTCGGACAAGGTCTATCACACGTCCGGCGGGTTGCATGGCGTCGGCGTTTCCGTCGTCAACGCGCTTTCCGACAAAGTCGAAGTGGAGGTTGCGCGCGATCGTAAGCTCTATCGACAAAGCTTCTCACGCGGCGCGCCAACATCAAAGCTTCAAGAAGTCGGCCCAGCCCACAATCGCCGTGGCACGACAGTGCGTTTCCATCCGGACGATCAAATTTTCGGCAAAGGCGCCGCCTTCAAACCCGCGCGTCTCTTCCAGATGGCGCGTTCGAAGGCCTACTTGCAGCGCGGCGTGCAAATTCGTTGGAAATGCACGCCAGCGCTGATCAAGGACGACACACCAGCGGAAGCGGTGCTCCATTTCCCAAATGGTCTCACCGACTTCCTCAACGAACTCACCAAGGACAAGCGCGCCATCGTCAGCGAACCATTCGCCGGTCGGAGCGAAAAAAGCGGCCCCCACGGCCGCGTCGAGTGGGCCATCACTTGGGTTGGCGATGGCTTCGGCGAAGCCGACGGTTTCCTCCGTTCCTATTGCAACACCATCTACACACCCGATGGCGGCTTCCACGAAGCAGGCTTTCGCTCGGCCGTCGCCAAGGGGCTGAAAGCGTACGCTGAGCTCAAGAACAATAAGAAGGCCTCGCTGATCACGCAGGACGATGTGATGAACACCGGCGCGGCGCTCGTTTCAGTCTTCATTCGCGATCCGCAGTTTGAGGGCCAAACCAAGGGCCGCCTGGTTTCAACCGAAGCCGCGAAGATCGTCGAGCAAGCGGTGCGCGATCCGTTCGATCACTGGCTCGCCGCCAACACGAACGAAGCCAACCGCCTGCTCGACTGGTCGATCCAGCAAGCCGAAGACCGCGTCCGCCGCCGCAAAGAAAAAGAAGTCTCGCGCCAAACCGCGACACGTAAACTGCGCCTACCTGGAAAGCTGGCGGATTGCGCTCGTTCCGGCGAGAAGGACACTGAGATCTTCCTGGTCGAGGGTGACTCAGCCGGCGGCTCCGCCAAGCAAGCGCGCAACCGCGACACGCAAGCCATCCTGCCACTGCGCGGCAAAATCCTGAACGTCGCCAGCGCCGGCGCCGACAAGATGAGCGGCAATCAGGAGCTTGCGGATCTGGCGCTGGCGCTCGGCGTTCAGATGGGCGCGAAGTTCAAGGTCGACGATCTGCGCTATGAGCGCATCATCATCATGACCGACGCCGACGTCGACGGCGCCCACATTGCGTCGCTTTTGATCACCTTCTTCCACAAGCAGATGCCCGCGCTCATCCGCGCCGGGCGGCTCTTCCTCGCCATGCCGCCGCTCTATCGCATCACCGCCGGCAAAGAGAGCGTCTACGCCCGCGACGACGCCCACAAAGAGGCGCTGATCAACGGCGAGTTCAAAGGCCGCAAGGTCGACATCTCCCGCTTCAAAGGCCTCGGCGAAATGATGCCGGCGGATTTGAAAGACACCACCATGAACCCCGCCACCCGCACGCTGGCGCGCGTGGTGCTCGACGACAGCGGCGCGCCGGATTTCGAAATCCTGATCGAAACGCTGATGGGGAAAAAAGCCGAGCTCCGCTACAACTACATCCAAGAACACGCGAAGTTCGTGGAGGATGTGGACGTTTAGCGCGGCGTCTCAGAACAGTACAACACAGAACCACGTTGCTCGCACTTTGGCGCCGGCGGGAGCGTCGGCCACGGGGAAACCTCGGTAACGCGTGACGGATCATACGCGAAGGCTGAATCCGGCCCGCCGTCGCCAATGAGCACTTCTGTTGCCGTTTCCTCGTCAACGTTCGCCATTGTGTTGGTGCGATACAAATCCAGACCCCAAGAAGTGACACACCAACGGGCGCCAACCGAAGGCATCTCCCAGTAGTCGCATGCTTGACCTGCAAACGAGCCGGCCTCGCCGGTGCGCCGTGCTCCAGATCGATTCATGACAAACTCATAGTATTCCATGAGTGAACGCCCCCGCCTTTCTGACAAAGTCCGATCGTCATAGGAGATCGTCGTGCCGGTTATAGAGCCGTTGGCTTCGATTGTGATGATGTGAAGGCCATCACTGACGATTCGGTTCTGGGTCCGCCATGGGGTGTCACCGACCGCGGCCACTGTGTCGTTGATAACAGCTTGCTGGCGTCCCCAATTCCGCACGTAAGTCGTTGTCGTGCCAGTCACGACGCCTCTATGTGTCATCACGACGGTGAATGACTCGCGGTCGTAGTGACGCATCTGCGAGCCGGTCCGCGAATCGGTCGTTGACGCAGTGTCGCCCTGCGAGGCCGAACACGCCGCCAGCCAAACGCACAGACCGAGTAACACCAACCGCACCATGCTCCCTCCCTGGCCCGCATCCTAAGCTTGTAGGGTCAGGCGCGCAAAACATTGACTTATCCTCCAAATCCCCCCACATCCCGTTTGTCCGTGTTGCGCGCCGAAAGGGCGTGCGCCCTTTCAGCTTTCGCCGTTTCGTCAGTCCGTGACGAGCCCGGCTGAGCGCCAACCGAAGCGTCACCCGCCCTCGCCTCGCGAGCGGGGTCTGCCGCGCAAGAGAGAATAAATGACCACAGAAGATACGTCGTCGATCAGTTTCGACGATTTGGGCTTAAGCCCCGAAACGCTCCGCGCCGTGCACGAGAGCGGCTACAACACGCCCACGCCGATCCAGGCCGCCGCCATCCCCGAAGTGCTGAAGGGCCGCGATATTCTCGGCATCGCACAAACCGGCACCGGCAAAACCGCCGCCTTCGTGCTGCCGATGATCGACATCCTGACCGCCGGCCGCGCTCGCGCGCGCATGCCGCGCACCTTGATCCTGGAGCCGACACGCGAGCTCGCCGCGCAAGTCGCGGAGAATTTCGACAAATACGGCAAGTACCAGAAACTCACCAAAGCACTGCTGATCGGCGGCGTTTCCTTCGGCGACCAAGACGCACTGCTGGCGCGCGGCGTCGACGTGCTGATCGCCACGCCCGGCCGCCTGCTCGATCACTTCGAGCGCGGCAAGCTCCTGCTCACCGGCGTGCAAGTGATGGTGGTCGATGAAGCCGACCGCATGCTCGACATGGGCTTCATCCCCGACATCGAGCGCATCTTCAAACTGACGCCCTTCACGCGCCAGACGCTCTTTTTCTCCGCCACCATGCCGCCGGAGGTTACGCGCCTCACCGAACAATTTCTGTCCAGCCCGAAGCGCATCGAAGCGTCACGTCCGGCGATGGCTGCAGGCACCATTGAACAGCGCGTCATTCCGCTACCGGGGAACGACCCGCGCACACGCCGCGCAGCTCTGCGCGCCGTGATGCAAAGCGCCAACGTCCGTAACGGCATCGTCTTCTGCAACCGTAAGACCGATGTCGACGTGGTGGCGCTCTCGCTCAAACGTCACGGCTTTAACGCCGCGCCCATTCACGGCGATCTCGATCAAAGCCTACGCACCAAGACGCTCGACCGCTTCCGCTCTGGCGATCTACAATTCTTGATCGCCTCCGACGTCGCCGCCCGCGGCCTCGACATTCCCGACGTCAGCCACGTCTTCAACTACGAACCGCCACGCCACGCCGAAGACTATGTCCACCGCATCGGCCGCACCGGTCGCGCCGGCAAGCAAGGCGCGTCGTTTACGCTCGTGGCGCGCAGCGACGGCAAAAGCATCGCCGAAATCGAAAAGCTTATGTGCACGAAGATCGAGGAAGCCATCATCGAAGGCGTACCCACCGACGCTATTGGCGATCCGCGCGACACGGGCGGCCGCGGCCGCCGCGCCGAAGAGCTCAAGAAGGAACACAGCCGCCGCATTTCCGAGAAGAAGCAGCGTTACGTGAAGCGCGATCCGGAGCGGCCGACAGCTTCAACCGAACCTGCTCAGCAAAGCGAAGAGCGCGCGCGCGAGCCCGTGAAACGCGAAGATGCTGCACCCCGCGCCCGCCATCCCGCCCGCGAACAAACCGCCGCGCCGAGGCGTGAACCAACGCCGCGCGAACCGAAACCCGAACGCGAAGGCGTTCAAGGCTTCGGCGACAACATGCCGGCGTTCCTGCGCGGCAAGAAGTAGGTTGGAGCGCGGCGCTCCGCCGCATTGCGCGGCAGGAGCCGCGCGCTCCGCTCTTTCAGAGCCCCGCGCTCTCTTCCAAACCCAACATCAAGTTCAAATTCTGCACGGCCGCCCCGCTCGCGCCTTTGCCGAGATTGTCGAGCAGCGCCACCAGACGCGCCTCACCATCGTGCCCGAACACAAACAGCTTCATCCGGTTGGTGCCGTTCAAGCCCTCCGGATCGAGCGTTTTCAGCGCCGCGGCTTCTTCAAGCGACGCCACCTCCACAAACCGCTCACCCGAATAGTGCGAAGCAATCGCCGCGTGCACTTGGCTGAGCGTCGGCGTGGCCGACAGGTTTTGCAGCGCGATCGGTACTTCAACGATCATGCCTTTGTAATAGCGCCCGACGCTCGGCATGAAGATCGGCGGCCGCGCCAGGCCTGCCTGCACGCGCATCTCCGGCACATGCTTGTGGTGCTGGCTCATCGCATAAATGCGCACCGGCGCGCGTGCGTAGTTCGGCGAAGTCTCGTCCTCGAACTCGGCAATCATGCTCTTGCCGCCGCCCGAATAGCCCGAGACGGCGTTCACATACGTCTGCGCGCCCGCCGGCACGAGCTTCGCTTCGATCAGTGGACGTATCAGCCCGATGAAGCCCGTCGGGTAACACCCCGGATTGCTGACGCGCTTGGCCGCCGCGATCTTCTCGCGTTGGCCCTTGGTCATTTCCGCGAAGCCGTAAACCCAATCCGGCTCAATCCGGTGCGCGGTCGAGGCGTCGATCACCTTCACCGCATCGTTCTCGATCAGCCCCACCGCTTCGCGCGCTGCATCGTCCGGCAAACACAGGATCACCGCGTCAGCGCTGTTCAGCAGCGCCCGGCGCGCGTCCGCGTCTTTACGCTTGGCCGGGTCGATCGAGACAAGTTCAATGTCTCGCCGTCCTTCCAGACGCTCACGGATCTGGAGGCCTGTCGTGCCCGCTTCGCCATCGATGAAGACTTTCGCCATCTCAACCAAACTTTATATTCGAAATCGGCCGATGTGGTGGAATTGGTAGACACTCCGTTACAACGGGCCTCTTCGAGGTGCGGGTTCGATCCCTGTCGTCGGCCAACTCCAAAACAAAACGGGCGCTCCGTTGCCGAAGCGCCCGCTTGAAGTCCAACCTTGAAACGCCTTAGCGCTTCGAGAACTGGAAGCTGCGGCGCGCTTTCTTGCGGCCATACTTCTTTCGCTCGACTACGCGGCTGTCGCGGGTGAGGAAACCGGCATGCTTCAGCGCCGGCCGCAGCGGCGGCTCATAATCGCAGAGCGCCTTCGAAATAGCGTGGCGCACCGCACCGGCTTGGCCGGAAAGGCCTGAGCCCACGACGGTGACGTTGACGTCGAACTGACCTTCGCGATCGGTGATGCGGAACGGTTGGTTGATCATCATGCGCAGCACGGGCCGGGCGAAGTACGCATCCGATTCTTTGCCATTGACCGTGATCTTGCCCTTGCCCGGCTTCACCCAAGCCCGCGCAATGGCATTCTTACGCTTGCCGGTCGCATAGGCGCGGCCGAACTTATCGGTCTTCTTCTCGCGCACAGGGGGCGGAGCGTTGTTGGCGAGAGAAGGATTGCCCGTGAGTTGGCCGAGTGACTCAAGGCCTTGGCTGATGTCGCTCATGATTAGCCGATCCTCGAATTCTTGCGGTTCTTGGATTTGAAATTGATCGTCTTCGGGTTCTGCGCCGTGTGCGGGTGCTCCGTGCCGGCATAAACGCGAAGCTTCGCCAATTGGCGCTGAGCCAGCGGGCTTTCTTTCGGCATCATCCGCTCGACGGCTTTTTCAACCAC
>JACQAC010000267.1 GCA_016195245.1 Pseudomonadota bacterium | reverse complement strand
TTCCTCGACCAGACCAAGATCTACGTGCGCTCCGGCGACGGCGGCGCAGGCTGCGTCTCGTTCCGGCGCGAGAAGTTCATCGAGTATGGCGGGCCTGACGGCGGCGACGGCGGGCGCGGCGGCGATGTCTGGATCGAGAGCGCTGACGGCCTCAACACGCTGATCGACTATCGCTACCAGCAGCACTTCAAGGGCGCGACCGGCGGCCACGGCATGGGTCGCAGCCGTCACGGCGCCAACGGCGAAAGCATCACGCTGAAGGTGCCGACCGGCACGCAGGTGCTGGAAGAAGACAAGGAAACAATTATCGCCGACTTGCATGAGCCGGGTATGCGCGTGCTGCTAGCGCGCGGCGGCAATGGCGGTTTCGGCAACGAGCACTTCAAATCATCGGTGAATCGCGCGCCGACACATGCGAACCCTGGGCAGGAAGGCGAAGAGCGCACGTTGTGGCTGCGTTTGAAGTTGATCGCCGATGCAGGACTGATTGGTTTGCCCAACGCCGGCAAGTCGACGTTCCTGCGCGCGGTCAGTGCGGCCACGCCGAAGGTCGCCGATTATCCCTTCACAACGCTCTATCCGCATCTCGGCGTTGTCACCGTCAACGAAGAGCGTTTCGTGATGGCCGATCTCCCCGGCTTGATCGAAGGCGCCGCGGAAGGCGCGGGGCTTGGCACGCGCTTCCTTGGCCACGTCGAACGCTGCGTGGCGCTCGTGCATTTGATCGACGCCACACAAGACGGCGCCACGGAATCCTACCGCGTCGTGCGCCACGAGTTGGAAAATTATGGCGAAGAGCTTGCCGCCAAGCCAGAGATCGTGGCGCTAAACAAGATCGACGCACTGACGCCCGCCGAAGCTAACCGCAAGCGCGCCGCGCTCTCGCGCGCCATCGGCAAAGAGGTGCGTCTCATCTCCGGCGTCTCCGGCACCGGCGTGCGCGAGCTGAGCAACGAGATTGCGCAGATGTTGCGTGCGCGCCGCTCCGGCGAATTGCAGGAGCCGACAGAGCGCGAAGACGCACCGGAAGATTGGACGCCCTGATGCGCGATCTGCCACTCGCCTATCCCGGCATGCGCATCGGCCTCTTCGGCGGCAGCTTCGATCCTGCGCACGAAGGCCACCAGCATGTTGCAGAGACTGCGCTCAAGCGCATGCAGCTGGATCGCGTGTGGTGGATGGTGTCGCCGCAGAACCCACTGAAGCCGCAATCGAGTTCATTCGCGAAGCGAATGAGGTCGGCGCAAAAGGCGGCGCGCGGTTCGAAGATGATCGTCACCGACATCGAGAAGCGCCTGCGCTGCGGCTATACCTTCGAGACGCTGCGCGAGCTGAAGCGCCTTTATCCGGGGTTGGATTTCTTTCTTGTCATGGGCGCGGACAATCTCGCCAATTTCCGCAAGTGGAAGAACTGGCGCGAGGTCGCCGAGGCGATTCCCGTGGTGATTGTGCCACGTCCCGGCGCCGGCGCCCGAGAACGGCTAGAAGCGCCGAAAGATTGGATATTTCTAAACGCCCGCCTCCATCCCCAGTCTTCCACAGCACTTAGAAAGCGAAAGCGGGCGGCGGTGGCGAAACCAGCGCGGAAGTGATAGCGTTCCTCTCTCGCTGAGGTAGCAGAAGGACC
>JACQAC010000040.1 GCA_016195245.1 Pseudomonadota bacterium | reverse complement strand
GATCGGCGTCGCCAATCAAACAGCGGACGTGCAGATTACGTCCAAGCCCATTCGCCGCATCGTGACTGTGCACGGCATCGCCGCGTTCGTGTTCAACACGGTGATCCTGGCGCTGGCGATCAACTTCGCGGCCAGCATGATCTGATTTCAGCGATTGCGCCTTGTCGCGCCATCCCCATCTAAAGCCACGGGTTAGGCGGGGTTTCACGCAACGGGGGTTTTCGCTCCTCTTTCGTCGTCCGGTGCGGACGATCAACGGAGAGCGAGATGAACGAAGTCACACTCATTCGCCGCATCGGCGTTCGCGTCGCGGTCCTGGTGATCGCGATCGCCGCCTTCTGCGCGGGCCTGACATTGCTGAATGTCAGAAACGACATCGCGTTCGCCGCAGGCGCCTTGCTTTGTGTCGCTACGCCAATCATCGCCGGCGTACGGCTCTGGACTTTGCTGAGGGAGGACAGCCACCGATGACTCACATGCCGCCGATGCCGCGCTTTCGACCGGGTTGGTCGGGGCGCCATATGATGACGTTGATCTTCATTGTGTTGATCTGCCTGGGCACGGCTGTTGCCTGCTCCGGTACGCGCATTCGCTCTGGGCAGGTCGGCGTGCGCGTCGTCGACCTTGGGCCACATGCCGGTGTGCAAGAACACGAGCTGGGCGTGGGCTGGTATTTCCCGCAGCCGGGTTCGTACGTTCTCACCTTTCCGACGACGACGCGCACGGAAGTGTGGGCGGACAATAACAACGACGCGATCGGTCAGGCGCTCCAATTCAACAACGGCGATGGCGTTCCGACGCGGATCGCCGTCAGCGTCCAGGTTCGAATCGATCCGGAGCGCGCGAGCAACGCCGTGCAACGCTATCGTCTTGGCTTCGAGGACATGGTGCGCGGCCCGGTTCAACGCGACCTGCAAGACGCGTTCGTGCGGCTCGGGCCGCACTACACGTCGCAACAGCTGGTTTCCGGCGAAGGCTCGCAATTGCTGACCGACGTCACTCAATTGCTCAACCAGCGCCTCGGCCGCGAGGGCGTCATCATCGACAACATCAACCTCGTCGGTGCGCCGGCGCTGCCAGACACCATCCGCGAACGCATCAATCAACGCTGCTCTCGCTGCGAATCCTCAAGTCCTGCGCATGCGCGAGATTGAGCGATGGAATGGCCAATGCCCGCTCGACAGCCACACTTGTGTTATCGGTGCGGGCGCGCTGGTTCAGACGCCAGCCGGCAACTAGCTGGGCTCTACGTCTTCGGGCTCGGCGCCTTGGGCCTTAATCAGTGCTTTCAAATCCTCCGCCGCCTTCTCCAAGGCGGCGGCGTCCGAAGAGCGCGCAACAAGCTGCAGACCGTAACCGTCCGGGCCGAACCAGGGATACGAGCCGAATGTCACAACACCATCGGTCGCTGCCTCTAGAGCTTCGAGCGGCGCGGCGATGTCGCCCTCGCGCACGCCCTTGCCGCGCACCGCCCGCGAACGCACGACGGCGCCGCCCTTGATGCGTGGACCGACGCCCTCGAGCATGCCGCGCATAATCGACGGCACGCCCGCCATCACGAATACGTTGTCCATCTGAAAACCCGGCGCCTTTGAGACTGGGTTCGGCACCAGGCTCGCGCCGAGCGGCAAGCGCGCCATACGCAGACGCGCCTCATTCAGATTGCCCGGCCCCTTGTAATGCGCCTCCAAAATTGCACGCGCCTCGGGATGGACATCAATGCCGACGCCAAACGCCGCGGCGATCGCGTCGGCGGTCTTGTCGTCGTGCGTGGGACCGATGCCACCCGTCGTGAAGAGGTAATCGTACTTGGCGCGCAAGTCGTTCACGGCCGCGACGATCTCTTCCGGCACGTCCGCCACCACCCGCGCTTCGGTGATCTGCACTCCAAGCGGCGCCATGAATTTTGCGATGGTCTGAAGGTTTACGTCCTGCGTGCGGCCCGAAAGCAATTCATCGCCGATCAGCAAAACGGCGGCGCGGACGGTTTTGGCGGTCATGGCGATACTGTAGTCGGGTCACCCTTCTCCGTCATCCCGACTGAGAGCGCGATCCAGAATCTGACGGCGCTTTCGCAGGTCGCAAGATCATGTATCCCTAGACCAAACCAAAGAACCGAGGGAGCACCCGATGGGACGTCTGCAAGGCAAGGTGGCGGTGATCACCGGCGCAGCTTCTGGGATCGGGCGCGGCACGGTCGATCTTTTCGTGAGGGAAGGCGCGAAAGTCGTCGCCGCGGACGTGCAGGACGACAAGGGCGCGCGGCTGGAAGAGGAGCACGGCGGCGCCCTTCGCTACATTCATTGCGACGTGACCGATGAAACCCAGATCAAGGCTGCGCTTGATCTCGCCAAAAGCGCGTTCGGTCGCCTCGACGCTCTCTTCAACAATGCCGGCGCGGCAATGATGGGTGAAAACGCACAGAATCTGACGGCCGAAAACTTCGACTCCGTGATGCACCTGCACGTGCGTGCGGCGATGTTCGGCATCAAGCATGCAACACCGATCATGCAGGCCCAAGGCGGCGGCTCAATTATATCAACCGCGTCAATTGCCGGCCTCCAGAACGGCTACGGCCCCTATCTCTATTCGGTGGCCAAGGCCGCGATCATTCACATGACCAAGCTCGCGGCCGCCGAAATCGGCCCGATGAACATCCGCGTGAACTGCATTTGCCCGGGCTTCATCGCGACGCCGATCTTTGCGCGCGCCATCGGCATGGCGACGCAGGTTGCCGATCAGACCGTGGCGGGCATTGCCGAGGTGGCACAACACGCCCAGCCAATTCCGAAAGCAGGGCTGCCCGAAGACATAGCCGAAGCCGCGCTCTTCTTGGCTTCGGACGGCTCCAAGTTCGTGAACGGCATCGCACTAACGGTAGACGGCGGCATCACCGTCGGGCGCACGGGCGCGCAACAGGCGAGCCTGTTTGAACCGCTGATGAAAGCGATGGGCCTGGATCCGGCGATGTTGCAGCAGCAATAGGCGCGAGCGCGTGCTTACTTAATCTTGCCTTCGACGAACTCGACGTGCTTGCGCACGACCGGATCGTACTTCTTGAACTTCAGCTTCTCGGTCTTGGTGCGCGGATTCTTCTTGGTGACGTAGAAGAAGCCGGTGTCGGCCGTCGAGTTCAGGCGAATTTTGATCGTAGCTGGCTTGGCCATGACGGCATTTCCGAGGGGTTCAAGGATTTGAGAGCGGCGGAAAATACGGAGAACGCCCTCAAAGTCAACTTGGCCGGTCAACTTTTGAGGCGGTCCATTTGGTGCCCGCCCCGGGCGAAGCGCAAAAATGGCGGGTCCAGGTGCTCCCCGTTGAGCCGAGCCCGCACCTCCTTGAGCACAAACCGCGTGATCGATGGCAGGTCCAATGCCATGGCCTCATCGAGCGTAAACCACTTTGTATGCAGCAATTCCTCGCTCGGCGCCGGCTCCTCGTGGGCGCCGACCGAGTGGGCGTCGGCCATGAAAAACCGGGCGTCGAAGCGCCTTGGCCGGTGCGGCGGCGTGATGGCGCGAGCGACGAAATCCAGCTTCGAAAGGTCCGGCCCTTTGCCGTCCCCGAGGACGAGGCCAGCCTCCTCCTTGGTCTCCCGAACCGCCGCCAGCGCGAACGCCCGGGGCGCCCGGCGGACCCTGCCGAGCCTCAGAAGCGCCTCGGTCTCGGGCCGCAACTCTCTTGCCGCCGCGGCGCGCACGTCGCCCGGATCGACCCTGCCGCCAGGGAAGACCCACTTGTCCGGCATGAACACGTGCCCCTTGGCGCGCTGGCCCATCATCACTTCGCGCCTGTCGCGCACGAGTATGAGGGTGGCCGCATCGCGCGGGCGCGTCGCCTTGGCCTTGTCCGCGCCTTTGGCATCGAACGCCGCCTCATCGGGATTGAGTTTGAATTGGGCCGGCTCTTTCATCGCCTGCACACGCTAGCACGATCTCGCGGCCAAGTTGGAACCAAGACGTTCACCGCGTATCGTCGCAGCCGAGGGAGACTGACATGGCGCGGCGGAAACCAGGACAAGGACAAACGGCGCTCGTTACGGGCGCGTCTGCCGGCATCGGCGTCGATCTCGCCGAATGCTTTGCGCGCGACGGCTACGACCTCATTCTTACCGCCCGCAGCGAAGGTGCGCTCAACGACGTCGCCCAGCGCCTTGGCGGCGCACACGGCGTGAAGACGACGACAATCGCTCAGGATCTAGGCGCGATCGGCGGCGGCACGGCGCTGGTCAACAATATCGGCATGCGCAATCTCAGCGTCGACGTGCTCGTGAACAACGCCGGCTACGGACACGCCGGCGCCCTGACCTCTTCTGATTTGCCGACCCAACTTGGCATGATCGATCTCAATGTGCGCGCGCTCGTCGAGCTCACCTATCTCTTCTGGGACAAGATGCTCACCAACAAGCGAGGCGGCGTCTTGAATGTCGCTTCGACCGCAGCGTTTCAGCCTGGCCCGCTGATGGCCAACTACTACGCCTCCAAGGCCTACGTACTCTCCTTCTCCGAAGCGCTCTGGGAAGAGGCGCGCGGCACGGGTGTACACGTGAGCTGTCTCTGCCCTGGCCCAACGGAGTCGAAATTCCGCGAGCGCGCCGGAACGGGCAAAACCCGACTTGCGAAATCGTCAAAGGTCATGGCCTCCGCGCCCGTCGCGCGCATGGGCTACGAAGGCTGGAAGCGCAATAAGCGCGTGGTGGTTACCGGCATGAACAACAAGTTCATCGCCGGCGTCGGAAAGTACCTCCCACGCGAGACGTTGCTGAAGATCGTCCGCAACGTCCAGTCGCCGGCCTAACTATTCGATCGTGACGTCGGCCCCATTGCCCATTGATGCCGCTGCGGTGAGTGAGCCGCATGGGATGCATTGACAGATCATCGCGCTTTCGCGGACGCTGCGAGCAGGAGCGTCACGTGCCGCACCGGAAGTCCTTGATTGCGTGGAGCCTTGAACGCGTGAGCGAATTGCACGGCGATCCGACCGATGCCGTCTATGCTCAACTGTTCCAACGGCGGCCAGATCTTGAAGCCTTGTTCGTGCTTGATCGCACCGGAGTGATCCGCGGCAACATGCTCGCGCACGTCTTCGAAGCGCTGATGGATATGGAAGCCGCGCAGACTTATGGGCTGCACTTTTTCCAGTCCGAGCGTGTAACCCATGAAAGCGGGCTTGGCGTGGTTTCAGATGATTACGATACTTTCCTCGCCTTGGTGCGCGATACCATCCGCGCCATGCTCGGCGATGAATGGACGCCAGACGTCGATGCCGCATGGCGCACCGCGCTCGCGGAAATCAAGAACGCAGCCTAGCCGCCTCGGCGAAGCGCGGCCAAGGCGGCGCAAGCGTTTGCTCGCGCCGCCAGGAGCGCCAGACGATCAGCTTAGTGCGGCGTGGGTTGATGTGCGCACGCCGAATCGTATTGCGAGACGGAAGCCGTGTTTCTTGAGTTTTGCGGCTGCTCACCCGCATAATGTTGCCCAGCTGTGCCGTTCGGATTGAAGGCCGATCCCGGCGCACTCGCAGCGTTACCGGGCGTATTCGGCGCTGTTGCGCTACCGCATTCGGCATTCGGCTGGCCTGTCTGCGCCGGGCCGTGCAGGGCAGCATCGGGCGGCGCGTTCGTCGCCGGAGCCGCACTCACAGTCGGCGACGTGATTTGAGTTGAAACTGCGGAGTTCGCGTTCGCATGCGAAGCGCCGTTCGCGCTGGCTGCGGCGCCTCCGCCGCCATGGCCTTGAGCGGAGGCGGTTCCAGCAAGCGATAACGCTGCGATGGCGCCGAGCGCCAAGAGAGTGCGTTTCATGCTGATTTCCCTTTGAAGGTTCAGCCCCGTTCTCGCCGAACATCCTTCTCGCGCGCATGTTCCGGCGGCGCGTCTCACAAATGCAGCAATGGAACTCAACTTCTGGCGCAAAGGCAGTCTTCAGTGAGCCGCTTCACTTGACCATCACGTCCTTGGACGAGCGAGCACGGTGAGAGGCTCTGTTACGTCACCAAGGGGACGATTCATTTGGTTCACTTCACAGGCTTCCGACGCTCGGTCAGCGGCAACATCGACCTGCTGCTTTGCTTTGCTCAAGCCCGTCGCTACGGTCACTCTCAAGAGGAGTACGTTCCATGAGCCTTCACGGCGCCTACGACGACAACAACATTTTCGCCAAGATCTTGCGCGGCGAGGCGGCGAGCGTGAAAGCATTCGAAGATGACGTCGCGCTCGCCTTCATGGACCTCTTCCCACAATCACGCGGCCATACGCTGGTCATACCAAAGGGACAGAAGGTGAAGAACTTCTTGGAAATGGAGGAGACCGCGATCGGCGCGTATCTGCAACGCGTCCAGCGCGTGGCGAAAGCGGTAACCAGGGCGCTGAAACCCGACGGAGTTGTAGTCGCGCACTATAACGGCGCGCCGGGCGGGCAGACGATCTTCTACCCGCACTTCCACATCATCCCGCGTTATGAAGGCGTGGGCCTCGCAGGACATAGCCATCAGAAGCGCGCGGACATCGCGGAGTTGGAAAGGATCGCGCAGTCGATCGCGGCGGCCCTGTAGACTGAAGCGGCGACCGCTTTCGCGACCGCCGCTCTTGCCCACGTCTCTCGACGTGCGCTTACGCCTTTTCCGGCTTCTTGCCGAATGAGAGCAAGCCGCGCTGTTCCGGAAGGTACTGGAACTTGAGCTTGTCTCTGTCCTGTGTGTCGATGTCGATCTTGACGATGCCGCCGTTCTTCAGCTTGCCGAACAACAGCTCATCGGCCATCGGCTTCTTCACCTGTTCTTGAATGAGCCGCGCCAGCGGACGAGCGCCGAAGCTTTCATCGTAGCCTCGGGTAGCAATCCAATCGGCGGCGCGATCGGTGATCTCGATTTGCACGTTGCGTTCCGAGAGTTGCGCCTCGAGCTGGATGATGAATTTCTGCACGACGTTGCGAACGACTTCAGGCGGGAGGCCGTTGAAGTGGATTGAAGCGTCAAGACGGTTGCGGAATTCCGGCGAGAACAAGCGCTTGATTGCTTCCTCGTTCTCCTCGTCTTTCTTGCCGCGTCCAAAGCCAATGCCTTGGCGCGCCGCGTCCGCTGCGCCGGCATTGGTGGTCATGATCAGGATGACATTCCTGAAATCGACCTTCTTGCCGTTCGCGTCAGTGAGCGAGCCGTGATCCATCACTTGCAGTAGAATGTTGAACAGGTCCGGGTGCGCTTTCTCGATTTCGTCGAGGAGCAACACACAGTGCGGATGCTGGTCGACACCGTCAGTCAGCAGGCCGCCTTGGTCGTAACCGACGTAACCCGGAGGCGCGCCAATGAGACGCGAGACCGTGTGCCGCTCCATGTATTCCGACATGTCGAAGCGCAGCAGTTCAATGCCCATGATGTTCGAGAGAGCACGCGCAACTTCGGTCTTGCCGACGCCGGTGGGGCCCGCGAACAGATAGCAGCCGATTGGCTTTTGCGGTTCGCGCAGACCGGCGCGCGCCATCTTGATGGCGGCGGTGAGCTGATCGATGGCGCTTTCTTGGCCAAACACGACACGCTTCAGGTCAGACGAGAGCGAGGCCAGCATTTCGCTGTCGTCCTTCGATACCGACTTCGCCGGGATGCGCGCCATGCGCGCGACAACCTCTTCGACCTCGGCAACGTCGATAATTTGCTTCCGCTGGTTCGGCGGCAGCAGCATCATCGAGGCGCCGGTTTCGTCGATGACATCGATCGCCTTATCGGGCAGCTTGCGGTCTCCCATGTGACGCGCTGAAAGCTCGACGGCGATTTTGATGGCGTCGTCGCTGTATTTCACCTTGTGATACTCTTCGAAATACGGCTTCAGACCCATCAGGATCTTGATCGCATCCGGGATCGACGGTTCGTTGACGTCGATCTTTTGGAAGCGCCGCGCGAGAGCGCGATCCTTTTCGAAGTGCTGACGATATTCCTTGTAAGTGGTCGAGCCCATGCAGCGCAGCTGGCCGCTTTGCAGCGCCGGCTTGAGCAGGTTGGACGCATCCATGGCGCCGCCGCTCGTAGCGCCAGCGCCGATCACCGTGTGAATCTCGTCTATGAATAGGATCGCCTTCGGGTGGTTCTCAAGCTCCTTCATCACGCTCTTTAAGCGCTCTTCGAAGTCGCCGCGATAGCGCGTGCCAGCGAGCAGCGAACCCATGTCGAGCGAGAAGATGGTCGCGTCGGCCAGAACTTCCGGCACCTGCTTTTCGTTGATCTTGCGCGCCAGACCTTCGGCAATCGCCGTTTTGCCAACGCCGGGGTCGCCGACCAGCAACGGGTTGTTCTTCTGACGGCGGCAAAGAATCTGGATCGCCCGCAGCACTTCCGGCTCACGGCCTATCAGCGGGTCGATCTTGCCTTCCTTGGCCTTCTTGTTGAGGTTCACGCAATAGGCAGCCAGGGCTTCCGAGCCCGACTTCACCACGCGCTCGCCCTCTTCCTCATTGGCGCCCCGTACCGGGCGCGGTTGCGCAGCACCAGCGCGCTTGGGCAAGCCGTGGGCGATGAAGTTGACCGCATCGTAGCGTGTCATGTCCTGCTCTTGCAGGAAGTACGCAGCATGACTTTCGCGTTCGCTGAACAGCGCGACGAGCACATTCGCGCCCGTCACTTCGCGGCCGCCGCTTGAGTCGACGTGCAACATCGAGCGCTGCAAGACGCGTTGAAAGCCTGCGGTAGGTCGCGGCTCTTCATGCTCGCGGTTGGGCACCACGAGGCTGTCGAGTTCGGTCGACAAGTAGGACTCAAGATTAAGCTTCAGCTTGTCGAGATCGACCTTGCATGCGTGCATCACTTGCGACGCGTCATCGTCGTCGATGAGCGAGAGAAGCAAATGCTCGAGCGTCACGTATTCGTGGCGGTGCTCGTTGGCCAACGAGAGCGCCCGCCGCAGCGTGTGTTCGAGCGTGCGTGAGAAAGTCGCCATTCTATTCCTTTTCCATCGTGCATTGCAGCGGATGCTCGTGCCGCCGCGCGAGATCGAGCACCTGGGCGACCTTAGTCTCGGCCACCTCGTAGGTGAAAATTCCACACACGCCGACGCCGTTTTGATGGACGTGCAGCATGATCGTCGTCGACTCGTCGCGCGTCTTGTTGAAGAAGCGCTCCAGGACATAAACGACGAATTCCATCGGCGT
>JACQAC010000050.1 GCA_016195245.1 Pseudomonadota bacterium | reverse complement strand
CCTTCGTGCTCTTCGACTGGAAGAACGACCACTGGTTCGCCGCCTCGTTCGAGATGAGCAGCGCCTCGGTGCGCGCCTGGTTCGTCAACATCGTGACGAAGGCGAGCATCACAGCGTAGATCGCCATCGCGAGCGCGACTTTTTTCTGGAAGGGATCGTGGGCGTCAGCGTGGGGACCATGTCCGGACATGCCGGCGGTTCTACCACGGGGATTTTCAGCGGGCGATACCGCTCGCAATGGCCGCCAGACTCGAGCACCCGACGACGATCCAGAGCAGCACGCCATGCACCAGCGGCAAATTGCGGCCGCGGAACGCGGTGATGCGAACTTCGGTGGTCTGACCCGGGCGCAAATTGTCTGCGTCCTCAGGGCGAACCTGAGCTTCGATAACAAGATTGCTGTTCTGCGGCACGATATCGAGGACACGCTGACCTGCGGAGATGACGCCGCCTACCGTGTGAACTTGCAACCCAACCACGACGCCATCGACAGGCGCCCTCAGGCGCGTGCGTTCGAGGCGTTCACGCGCCCCCGCCAGCTGTGGTGAAAGCTCCGCCATGCGCGCGTCGACAGTGCGCATCTGTTGGAGGCGATCTTCTTGAGTTGCGGCGATCGAGCCGTTTAGTTCAGAGCGCCGACCCTGCAGTTCGGCCAGCGATTGCTCCAGCGCACGGACGCGCGTCTGCGGCACCAATTGCTCAGTAGCAAGCTGGCGCATACCGTTCAGTTCGTCTTGCAGCAATGCTTCCTGGCGCCCGATCGCGGCGATCTCGCCGCGATATCCAGCGATGCGGGTATCGTAAACGCTCCACATGTTGGCTTGGCCGGATGCCACTTCGTTCTGATTGCGAACGAACGCGGCTTCCGCGATTTCCTGATCTTCCGGCGGCAGCGCGGCCCATTCCGCTGGGCGTTGCAATTGCGCCGCATGATTTTCTTCGGCGCTTAGCCGTTCGCGTTGCATTTGCAGGTCGACGACTTGCGAGAGCAGCGCGCGTTCCTGAGCGACCAGCTCTGGCGCGCCGAGTTCTATCAGCACCTGCCCTTGATGCACACGATCACCGTCCTGCACGGCAAGGCGTGAGATCACGCCGCCTTCCGGATGCTGCACGGTCTGGCGGTTGCCTGAAACTACCACCACGCCTGGCGCCACTACAGCAGCGTCCAGCGGCGAAACGGCAGCCCAGCCGAGAAAGCCGCCGAAAAATATCAGCAGCGCAATCACGCCGGCGCGGATTTCGCTCTTGCCGGAATCGTCAGCGATCGGCGCGGGGAGGTCATGTACGGTCATGAACGGCCCACCGTTTCACCACCCGACGCGACAACGGCGGGGCGCGCCTGGCCGCCGGCGAGACGCGCTGCGACTTGGTCGCGCGGACCGAACGCTTCAATGCGGCCGTCACGAACGACGAGCAGTTTGTCGACAACGGCCACGATAGCCGAGCTATGGGCGACGACGACCGACGCCGCGCCGCGCGCCCGCGCGGCATGCAAAGCCGCAATGAGCGCTCGTTCGCCATCTCCGTCGAGATGCGCATTAGGCTCGTCGAGACCAAGAAACATGGGATCGCGGTAGAAAGCCCGCGCCAACGCCACACGCTGCGCCTGGCCGATCGAAAGGCCACGCCCGCCGGCGCCAATTTCGGTGTCGTAGCCTTTCGCCAACGACAAGATCATCTCGTGTGCGCCGACGGCCTGAGCGGCGGCGACGATATCAGCGTCGTTGTGCGCCTCGCGGCTAAAGCGGCCAATATTGTCCGCCACTGTGCCTTGCAGGAGGCCAATGTCCTGCGGCAGGTAGCCGACGTAGCGACCGAGTTGCTCGGGATCCCAATCCGAGAGCTTCGCGCCGTCGAGACGCACGACGCCCTGGTCTGGCGTGATCGCACCGACGGCGGTGCGCAGCAGCGTGGATTTTCCCGCGCCGCTTGGCCCGACGACGCCAATGATCTCACCGGGAGAGACGCGGAAAGAAGCGTTGTACACGAGCGCGCGGTCGCTGCCCGGCGCGCGGACGCCGACGCTTTCAACGCTAAGCGAGCCTTGTGGCGTGGGCAGGCCGGTGTGGTCGCGCGCATTGTCTTCGGTCTTAAGCACGGCTTTGAGGACGTCGTAAGCCTGGCGCCCCTGCTCGAATTGCGACCAAGCGCCGACGATGAGCTCGATCGGTTGAAAGGCGCGGGCGGCGAGAATGGAGGCGGCGACGATCGCCCCCGCGGAGATCTGCTGCTCCAGCGCCAGCAGGACGCCCAGGCCGAGCGCGGACGATTGCAGCAGCAGCCGGAAGAACTTTGTCGATGAGGTGTATACGGCGCCGCTACGCGCCTGCTTGCGCATGGCGTCGGACATCGTCTCGCGTGCGCGCAGTTGGCGCATGACCAGAGCTTTGCGCATGCCCATGGCGCGCGCCGTTTCGAGTTGAGCTGAATCGGCCTGTTGCAGCGAATACATTGCGCCGCTGGCCTGGAGATTGGCGCGCAGCGCGCGCGAGCTGGCGCGTTGGTTGATGAAGGCGATGAGCAGCAGCAGCGCGCCGCCTCCCAAGGTCAGCGCGCCAAGCCACGGATGGATCATGAAGCAGACGCCGATATAGACAGGCGTCCACGGCGCATCGATGGCGGCCAGCGCCGGTGGCCCAGATACTGCCGATCGCAGCGTATCGAGTTCGCGCACCAACTGCACTTGGCCTGCCGCCGCGCGGCCTTCCTTGCTGAGAGCCGCGTTCAACACGTAGGGCGCGACCAGCCGGTCGAACCGCTTGGCCATCGCCGCCAACAGGCGAATCCGCGTGCCGTCGAGAAACGCGAGCGTTCCCAGGGCGAGCACGAGCACCACCAGAAGGAATACCAGAGTGAGTACGTCGCCTGATGCCAGCACGCGGTCATAGACCTGCAGCATGAAGAGGGACGGCGTCAGGTAGAGGATGTTCAGGGCGAAGCTGAACATGATCACGAAGGTCAGATGACGTCGGCACGCCGCCAGCGCATTGTGCAGGACGTTGCCGTCAAGTTGTTCGTTCGAAGCTCTGGCCATTCCGTCCCGAAGTCCCCGACCCAGCCGTTCGCCGATCCATCCCAGCTTCTGTTCTTAGAGGGTCAGGCCGGGCAGGTCAGCCTGCCACAACAGACGGGCGCGGTCGCCGCTACCACGCACCTTTGATCGCCTAGGTCCAGGCATTTTCCGCCTGTTCTCAGATCGTTGAGACGCCCTCCATCAAGTCCGCAACATATTCGCCCAGCGCGAGAGAAGAGGTGAGGCCGGGGCTTTCGATGCCGAACAGGTTCACGAGGCCGGGGATGCAATGGGTTTCCAGCCCATCGACGCGAAAATCGGCAGCCGGTTGGCCGGGGCTGGAGAGCTTGGGGCGGCAGCCTGAATAGTCGGGAGTCAACGCCTCGTCCGGAAGCTCCGGCCAGTACCGCCGGATCGCTGAATAGAAGGATTGCGCGCGGCCAATGTCGACGCGGTAATCGACCCGCGCGGGGTCGTTGGTTTCGAGCCACTCGACATCCGGGCCGAAGCGCATTCGGCCGGTGAGATCGAGCGTCAGGTGTACGCCTAGGCCACCCTCGACGGGGGCGGGGTAGATCAGCCGTGTGAAGGCGGGGCGGCCGGCGCAGCCAAAGTAGGAGCCTTTGGCGAGCACGAGCGGCGGAATGTGGATCGGATCGAAGCCCTCGAGGTTTCGCGCGATTGCGTGGGCGCCGAGACCGGCGGAATTGATCAGTGACTTGCAGCGCGCGGCGACTGGTGTGGCGCCGCCGATGTCGAGTTCAAATCCGCCGTTCACCACACGCCCGCGCCCGATCGGCGCGTTGAGCGCGACCATGCCGCCGAGCTGTTCGAGTTCACCTTGTAGGGCGAGCATGTAGCCATGGCTGTCGATGATGCCGGTTTCACCGGAGAGCAGGGCGGAGACGCAAGCGAGATTGGGCTCTAGCGCGAGCGCTTCCGTACGGGTCAGCAGCGACATGCTCTCAACGTCGTTCGCCAGAGCACGTTGATGCAGCGCGGCGATCTGTGTCTCTTCTTCTGGTGAAGTGGCAACGATCAGCTTGCCGCATTTGCGGTGCGCGACGTTGCGTTCGGCGAGATAGGTATAGAGCTTGCGCCGACCGGCGACGCAGAGCCGATGCCGCAGGCTGTCTGTGGGATAATAGATGCCGGCATGGATGACTTCGCTGTTGCGCGAGGAAATGCCGGAGCCGATGGCGGCGGTGGCTTCAACGACCAGCACTTCACGACCACGCCGCGCCATTTCCACAGCGCACGCCAGCCCCACGGCGCCGGCGCCGATGACAAGGCAATCGATGTCGTAGGTGTCAGCGGCAGCCATGGAACTGCTTTAGCCAGTTCCGCGCTTTAGGCCAGCCGCGCGGTTAACGGCGCGCGCGGCTCATGACATAAGCGGGTCAGTCGAATCGAGAGCGAGCGCGCAGCATGCAGATCGGGATTGTTGGGTTGGGCCGGATGGGTGCGGGCATTGCGCGGCGGCTGATGCGCGATGGGCATCAGTGCGTCGTCTATGACGTCAACGCCGATGCGATTGCGGCGGTGGTGAAGGATGGCGCGCAGGGCTCAACCAGCGTCGCCGACATGGCCCACAAGCTCGCCGCGCCGCGCGTCATTTGGATCATGTTGCCGGCGGGCGATATCACCGACCACGCGGTAGCGATCGCCGGTGAAGCACTGAGCGCCGACGATATCGTCATCGACGGCGGCAACACGTTCTACAAAGACGACGTGCGCCGCGCCAAAGCGCTGGCGGCGAAGGGCGTGCGCTATGTCGATATCGGCACGTCGGGCGGCATTTTCGGGCTTGAGCGCGGCTTCTGCATGATGGTGGGCGGCGAGAAGGAAGCGGTTGCGCATATTGACCCGATCCTGAAATCTCTGGCGCCGGGTTTGGGCACGGCCGCGCGCACCGAGCGCGCCGCGAGCGCCGATCCGCGCGCCGAGCAGGGCTACATTCACGCGGGACCGGCGGGCGCCGGGCATTTCGTGAAGATGGTGCATAACGGCATCGAGTACGGGCTCATGCAAGCTTACGCCGAAGGCTTCGACATTTTGGCCCGCAAGAATGCCGACGTGTTGCCGGAAGATGAGCGCTACGATTTGAACCTGGCCGACATCGCCGAAGTCTGGCGGCGCGGCAGCGTCGTGTCGTCGTGGTTGCTGGATTTGAGTGCGGCGGCGCTGGCGAAAGATGGCAATCTCGATGCCTTCACCGGCGCTGTCTCCGATAGCGGCGAAGGCCGCTGGACGCTCGACGCGGCGATGGAAGAGGCGGCACCGGCGCCTGTGCTCGCTGCGGCGCTGTTCACGCGCTACCGCTCACGCGTGGAGCACACGTTCGGGGAACGGCTGCTCTCCGCGATGCGACACAGTTTTGGCGGGCACGTTGAGGTGAAGAAGTAACAGTCCGCTCTTTGCCAGCGCTCACGGTCGGATATTTGACTCTGCGAAGAACGCCGGCAAGCCGGGGTCGCGTGCGGTCGCAGCAGCTATGTCGGCTTGTCCGTCGCTCGCGTGCCCAAGGCGAAGCTGAGCGATTCCGCGACCATAGAGAGCCATAGTAATACTGGAGTCCCCGCGAACTGCCGCGTCGTAGTCGGCGAAAGCTGCTTCAAACTCCCGCCGACGAAGGTGCACGAACCCGCGGCTCTGCAATGTCTTTGGTTGGCTGCGAATGGCAATCGACGCATCGCAATCAGCAAGTGGAGGCTCAAGTTGGCCCAAGAGCGCACGCGCCCAGCAACGAGAATTGAGCCAATCGGGGTTGTCGGGCTGCAAACGGATCGCACTGTCATAGTCCGCGATGGCGCGAGCAAAGTCGTGTGGCGGGGCGATCGCGTAGGTGTCGCCGCGACGCATGTAAGCTTCGACGTAATCGGGCTGGAGCCTGATAGCTTCATCATAGTCGGAACGTGCGCGTATGAGATCGCCCTGTCTTTCATAGCAGCGGCCCCGATAGAAGTGCGCGTTGGCTATTTGCGGATATAGCGAAAGTGCACGATCGAAATCCGGGACCGCTTGAGCACACTGCCTCAGGGAATAATATGCTCGACCACGAACACTGAAAGCCGGGGCGAATTCAGGATTCAGCCTGATCGCCTCGTCGAGATCTACAATCGCGCGCGTCGCGTTTTGCTCGTTGAAATAGGCAAGGCCTCGATGATAAATCGCGTCCCAAAACTGCGCATTTAGGCTAATCGCCTGATCGTAGTCGGCTATAGCCCGATCGAAATTGTTCTGTCCGTGATAGACCCAGCCACGCAAGAAGAAGGCGTAGGCGAGCCTCGTTTCGTCCACGTTCCTTGATTGTATTACGCCAGTGCATCCGTCGATTTGTGCTGAGGCAGGGAATGCGCTTCCCTCATTTCGGCAATAATTCCACTGCTGATCAACGCTTTGATCGCGAGCCGCCTGCGCTCGCGCCACCCCAAGTCCCAGAACAGTTACCAAGAATACTATGAGTGCCCCTCGCATCCCTTCACTCCGGAACCCCCACCGCAAGGCTCAGGTCGTATTCTTGCGATGGTCATAGGTAAAGGGTCCCGCATGAGTGGACAGCGGCCGGCTTATCCTCCCGCCTTCACAAACTCCCGCACCGCAGCCGCAATTTTCGTTTGCGTCTGCCCATCGAGATACGGATGCATCGGCAGCGCCAGCACGCGGCGGGCGATGGTTTCGCTGACCTCTAGGCCGCCGGCGCCAACCGGAAAGCTCTCGTACGCCGTCTGCTTGTGCAGCGGTTTCGGATAATATTGCGCTGTCGGAATCTCGTTGGCGCGCAGGTGCGCGGCGAGGCCGTCGCGATCATCAGCTTCGATCACATATTGCGCCCAAGTCGAGACGCCGCCCTCGATTACGCGCGGCGTCGTCACCACGCCTTCGAGCATGTGCGCGTAGCGATCCGCGACTTCATTGCGCGCGCGGATTTCGTCGGCGAAGATGGCCAGCTTCTCGAGCAGGATCGCGGCCTGGATGGTGTCGAGACGCGAGTTCATGCCGATGCGCGCGCAATTGTATTTGTCGTCGCCGCTGGCGCCGTGGAAGGCGAGCGAGCGCATCAGCACATTGTCTGCGTCGTCATTGGTGAGCGTGGCGCCGCCATCGCCGTAGCAGCCGAGTGGCTTGGCCGGGAAGAACGAGGTCGTCTGCGCATCGGCCCAGTGCATGGGGTGCTTGCCGTTCAAGGTGCAGCCAAAGCCCTGCGCACTGTCGGCGATCAGTTTCAGCCCCTCGCGCTTGCAGATAGCGCTGATGGCTTCGTAGTCGGCAGGCTGGCCAAACAGATCGACGGCGATCACCGCCTTAGGCTTCAGCTTGCCGTCTTTCCTCACGCCCGCGATCGCCGCTTCCAGCGACTTCGGATCCATGTTGTAGGTGTCCGGAAGCACATCGACGAACACGGGCGTGGCGCGCACCCACGGCACGATCTCCGCCGTCGCCGCGAAAGTGAAGGAGGGCGTGAACACCGCATCGCCGTCGCCAACGCCCCACGCCCATAGCGGCAGCACCAGTGCATCCGTGCCGTTGGCGTTGCCGATGCAATGCTTGGCTTGCGCGAAGGCCGCGAGTTGGCCTTCGAGCGCCTTCACCTCCGGACCAAAGATGAATTGCCCGTGCGCGAGCACCTTGGCGATGCCGGCGTCGACCTTGTCGGCAATCCGCGCGCGCTGTGCTTGCAGGTCGATGAAGGGGATCATGTGATGCTTCCGAAGCTAGAGTGAAACTGGTCCTTCTCCTACAAGGGGAGAAGGTAGCGCGAAGCGCCGGATGAGGGGTTTGAGCGCGAGGGTTGGACGATGAGAGGACACCCCTCATCTGTCATCGCGCTGCGCGCGCTGACATCTTCTCCCACAAGGGGAGTGGTAGGAGAGAGGCGCTTCATCATGACAACGACGGAAGCCCGGAGGCTTCATCCACTTGCAGCGCAAGCTCAAGCACAGCCAGCGCCTCCGGCCCATCGACCACAGGGCGCGCGGCGACGCCGAGCACGGCGTCAATGAACTGCGCCACGTTGGCGCCGAGGGGGTCCGCGCCGATGCGGGTTTCGGCGAAGGCGGCGTTGAGCGGGAATTTCGTTGTGTTTTCGAAAGTGCGGGCGCTGAAATCGATCTTCACTTCGCCGGACGGATAAATCGCGCGCATGAAGCGGCGGCGATCTTTGGCCACGCGCGATGATGTGAAAATCGCTTCCGCACTCTGGAACGCCAGGCGTGCCTCGATGTGATCCGCCGTGCACCCATGTTCGCTGCGGGCAACGGCGCTGACCTTCGCTGGTTTCGTCTTCAAGAGCTGCAGCGCCAGATCGAGATCGTGAACCATGAGGTCGAGCGTCACCGAAACGTCAGCGCTGCGCCCAGTCCAAGGGCCTTCGCGCACGCTTTCGATGTGCGTCGGCCGCTCCGGCGCATCGAACAGCCCCATGGCTTGGAACACGAGCCGCTCTTGGTGGCCACAGCCGAGAACGAGCTTTTTGTCAGCAGCCAGCTGAACAAGCGCTTGCCCTGTTGCCACATCCGTCGCCAGCGGTTTTTCGATCAAGGTGTGCTTGCCGGCGCCGAGTGTCTTGCGTGCGGCTTCGCCGTGAAAGGACGGCGGCGAGGCGATGGTGACAATATCGACTTGCGCCAGCAAAGCGTCGAGGGACGCGAACGCCTCGACGCTGTGCGTGTTGGCGAGCTCGGTCGCGCGCTCATCGTCGGGATCGTAGACGCCGACAAACGTCACGCGCGCGTCTTCGGCATACTTGCGCCCATGGATGCGCCCGAAGGCGCCCGCGCCGAGCACGCCTGCCCTAAGACGAACATTGGGCTTGCTCATTCCACCGTCACCGATTTGGCGAGGTTGCGCGGCTGGTCAACGTCGGTGCCCTTGAGCACAGCTGTGTAGTAGGCGAGCAGCTGGATCGGGATCGAATACACCAGCGGCGCCACGAACGGATCGCATGCCGGCGCCAGGATGTGTTGATGCGCAACGTCGCCGGCGGCGGCGATGCCGGCGGCGTCGGAGATCAGAATGATCTTGCCGCCGCGCGCAGCGACTTCCTGCATGTTGGAAAGCGTCTTGTCGAACAACGCATCGTGCGGCGCGACGACAACCACCGGCGTTTCTTCATCGATCAGTGCGATGGGCCCATGCTTCAGTTCGCCGGCCGCATAGCCCTCGGCGTGGATGTAGGAGATTTCCTTGAGCTTCAGTGCGCCTTCGAGCGCGATCGGGTAGCTCGCACCGCGGCCGAGATAGAGTACGTCGCGCGCATGCTGCAGCGTTTGCGCAATGGCTTCGATTTCCGGCTCGGATTTCAGCGCATCGGCGATCAGGCGTGGCGTCTCCATCAGCGCGTGCGCCAGGCGCGCCTCCTCCTGAGAGGAAAGCGCACCACGCGCCCGGCCGACGGCGATGGTCAGCGCGGCGAGCGCGGAGAGTTGCGCGGTGAAGGCCTTCGTTGAAGCGACGCCGATCTCCGGCCCAGCCAATGTTGGCAGCCTTGCATCGGCTTCGCGCCAGATGGTGGATTCCGGCACGTTCACAACGGCCAGTGTCCTCAGCTTCTGCTCTTTGCAATAGCGTAATGCCGCCAGCGTGTCGGCGGTTTCGCCGGATTGCGAGACGAACACCGAAAACGCTTTTTTTCCGAACGCCGGTTTGCGATAGCGGAATTCCGACGCGATGTCGGTTTCGACCGACAAACCCGCAATCTGCTCCAGCCAATATTCCGCGACGCGACCTGCATAGTGTGCGGTGCCGCAGCCGATGACGATTGCCGAGTCCGCCGCCAGATCGACGCCGTCGAGATCCGGCATCTCAACCTTCTCGTCGAACGCATTGACGTAACGCGTGATGGTGCGGCCGGTGGTTTCCGGCTGCTCGTAGATTTCCTTCTGCATGAAGTGGCGGAAATTGCCTTTTTCTACCGCGGCGACGCCGCCGGCGAAGATATGCACCTGACGCTCCGCCACCATGCCGTTGGCGTCGAGGATTTTGGCTTTGGCGTGTGATAGAACGGCGATGTCGCCTTCTTCCAGAAACATAACATGCGAGGTGAAGGGCGAAACGGCGATAGCATCGCTGCCCAGATACATTTCGCCGTCGCCAACGCCGACCGCGAGCGGCGAGCCTTTGCGGGCGCCGATGAGCACGTCGTCGTGACCGGCGAACAGCACCGCGATGCCGAACGCACCCTCAAGCCGGCGCACAGCAGCGATGGCGGCTTTTTCGGGCGACTGGCCCTTGTCGAGATAATCTGTGACCAAGTGGGCGATGACTTCGCTGTCGGTTTCCGATGCGAACTTGTGACCGGCGTTGATCAGCTCTTCGCGTAAGGTGCGGAAGTTCTCGATGATGCCGTTGTGGACGATGGCGACTTTGTCGCTGGCGTGCGGGTGGGCGTTGCCAGTAGTTGGCGCGCCGTGCGTGGCCCAGCGCGTGTGGCCGATGCCCGAGACGCCGGCGAGTGGGTGGTTTGCCAATTCGGCTTCCAGGTTTGCAAGTTTGCCAGCGGCGCGGCGGCGCTCGATTGCCCTGCCTTCCAGCGTCGCTACGCCGGCGGAGTCGTAGCCGCGATACTCAAGCCGCCGCAGCGCCTCCACGAGTCGTGGCGCAGCCGGGGCCTCCTTGCCCAGGATTCCAATAATGCCGCACATGGTTAAAGCCTTAGGTCCCTGCAGCGCCCGGCCGGTTCATGCCCTCGGCGCCATTGATTTGCACCTCAATTAGTCTTTCAACATGCGACGGAATTCAGGACGGAGCGAGTATGAGGCGAGCCTATTTTGGCACCGACGGCATTCGGGGGACGGCCAACCGCCATCCGATGACGCCGGAAGTGGCCCTGCGCGTCGGTCTTGCCGCCGGCAAGCGCTTCATGAGCGCCGACGATCGCCGCCACCTGGTGGTGATAGGCAAGGACACAAGGCTCTCGGGGTACATGCTCGAACCGGCGTTGACCGCCGGTTTCACAGCGGCGGGTATGGACGTGGTGCTGTTTGGTCCATTGCCAACCCCGGCGGTCGCCATGTTGACCCGCAGTTTGCGCGCCGATCTCGGCGTCATGCTCTCGGCCTCGCACAACAAGTTCGCCGACAACGGCATCAAGCTGTTCGGACCGGACGGTTATAAACTTTCTGACGAAGCCGAACTCGAAATCGAGCGTCTGATGGATTCCAAGCTGGACGAGCACTTGGCCGCACCCAACATGCTGGGCCGCGCACGCCGTATCGACGACGCCCAAGCCCGCTATGTCGAAATTGTCAAAGCGACATTTCCGAAGAAGCTAACGCTGAAGGGGCTTCGTATTGTCATCGATGCCGCAAACGGCGCCGCCTACAAGGTAGCGCCCGTGGCGTTGTATGAACTGGGCGCCGAGGTCATCAAGATCGGCGTCGAACCGGATGGCTTCAACATCAACGAGGAAGTCGGCTCCACGGATACACGCGCGCTGAAAGACGCTGTGCTCAAATATCGTGCCGACCTCGGCATTGCTCTGGATGGCGACGCCGACCGCGTAGCAATCGTCGATGAGAAGGGGCATTCCATCGACGGCGACCAGCTCATGGCCCTCATCGCCAAGAGCTGGAAGCAAAGCGGCGCGCTCACTAAGCCTGGCATTGTCGCCACCGTCATGAGCAATCTTGGCTTGGAGCGCTTCCTTGACGGCCTGAAGCTGAGGCTCGAGCGCACCAATGTCGGCGACCGTTACGTGGTCGAGCAGATGCGCGCCAAGGGCTACAATGTTG
>JACQAC010000275.1 GCA_016195245.1 Pseudomonadota bacterium | reverse complement strand
TTCGTTTGCTCTCCTCGAAACTG
This sequence comes from Pseudomonadota bacterium, assembly GCA_016195245.1. Taxonomy (GTDB): domain Bacteria; phylum Pseudomonadota; class Alphaproteobacteria; order Caulobacterales; family Aquidulcibacteraceae; genus Vitreimonas. The sequence continues at coordinate 8,895 of JACQAC010000275.1, read as the reverse complement.
CGGCGCCCGATCTCGCGACCATCTTCCGCATCACACGCAAATCACATCTCTTGAACTGTCAGCCATTGTGCACTGTAGCCTCCCGACAAGAGACCAGGGCAGTGTAAGCGCGTTTCAATGCGGTCGAATTGGAAACGGCGGTTTCGCTGATGGGTAAGGGATTTTCGGGTGAAAACTGTTGGATTTACAGGGCGACAATTCCCCTAATCCGCGCCAGCTAGACCGCGCGACACTCCCGCAGCCGCTGAAGGCAGCGAAGCACCGCTGCACGGCCGCTTTCTATCGCGCGCTGAGCGGCGGGCTCAGCGAGCAGAGGCGGAGTTCGGAGTTGGTCCTTTTCGTCGACTATGATGAGACCGCGGTCGACCATTGCTTGTACTTTGCGCCGCACGGTCTCTCGCGGCAGGCCCGTAACTTCTGAAACGGCGCGCCGCGAGATCGACCCTCGCATTTGCTCTGGCAAAGAAGGCACGGAGGGAATTTCGGCGGCATCAAGAGACATGAACGGTTTCATTGTCGCATCATTCACGCAGAGATGGATCGCGAGACTTTCGAGGTCCAGCCCGTAGTATGATTGCGCGACATAGAGCAGATCGAACAGGAGTTCGTTCAACGCAAACAAGGTGGGCCGCAAAGTCGCTGGAAGGCTTTCAGAGCGAGCATCCTGCATTGGCGCAATGTTATCGCCGCTTCGCCCGCTTTTTCCAGCGGAAAGGTCACAGCGCGTGCGGCGCTTAAGCGAAGTCCATGTTACGCCTTGTGTTGGAACCGAATCGTTCCCTTCGACTGGACGCGTACATGAGCACTTCGTGCGGCGGTTCTGAGAGCAGAAATTTCATGGATGCCGACAACCTGCGTTCGGGCGCAGATTTTGGGACTCAGCGCTGCTCTGGCCTCCGCAACCGGACGTAAGCCTTAGCAACACAGTGTTCACGGACGTTTGGGCTCTTACCGGGCACGGGTTTTGCGGCTAAACTGGCTCCCGCCATATGATTATGGGGGCGAGCATGCATGCAATGTTTTTCGGGGGACCGATGTTTCTGGTCGGTATGATCCTGCATCTGACACTCATTCTGGTGCTGTCGTTCTTCGTGCTGTTTGCGGCGCAGAAGGCGACGGGGCTGGTGAAGCTGCTGGGAAATGTCGTCGGCGTTTGGCTCCTGGTGTTGGCGATTCTCATCATCGTTGCGCACGCAACCGCGCCCATGTTCGGCGGCCGCATATTCGGCATGGGGCCGATGATGGACCGCCATGTCGAAGTGCGGATTTCGAACGAGAGTCGCTCCGAGACGACGGCGCCAACACCAGCGCCCGCCGCGGCGCCCGCGAACGCCGCCCATCCCTGATGGCGCCGTCCGCGCTTGGCAAACCCGAATTCATCAATCGGTTCAGCCTTTTGGCGAAGCATTCCGACGGCGTGACCGAGGTCTCTAGGCGCGCACGTCCGGTTCGATCTTGCGTGACCGGCCCCTGTCGGCGTGGTAATCGGGCGCCAGAGGGAATGTCGGCGCGCCACTGAACTCTGACAGCGCGCGTCCTGGAGGGTAAGAATGCGTCAAACTTTGAAAGTGTTGGCGATGGCCTGCGCCGTTGCGGGCTTTGTCGCGGCGGAGGCTCAGGCTGAGCCGCACGCAACAGCGAGCACTACGCCGCAAGTGCCACACTGCACGCGCAACGTCGGCACGATCTCCATCCGCAATGGCGATACAGCGGGTTGGAATTATTATCGCTTGGCGCCGCCCGCGGGCTTGCTGCGCGTGGTGATCCAGCAATCGGGTTGCTTCACTGTGGTTGAGCGCGGCGCCGGTCTCGATGCGGCGATGCAAGAGCGCGACCTTGCGGGCGGCGGCCAATTGCAGCACGGCTCGAATGTCGGCGGCGGTCAAATCCGCGCCGCTGATTACGTGCTGCTCGCTGATGTCGTTGCGCAAGACAACAACTCGAGCGGCGGCGGCGTGGGCGCGGCGGTGGGCGGCCTGATCGGCGGTTCGGTCGGCGGCATCATCGGCGGCTTGGGCGTACGCAGCCAAACGGCGCAGACGACACTGGCGCTCACCAATGTACGCACGACGGAATCGTTCTCGGCTGAAGGCAACGCCTCGAACCGCAACTTCACCTGGGGCGGCGCTGGCTTCCTTGGCGGCAGCACCGGCGTCGGCGGCGTGGGCCTTGGAGGCTACACCGATACCGATATCGGCCGTGTCGTGACGGTGGCGTTCATTGACGCCTACACGCAGCTTGTTCGCCAGCTCGGCGTGCTCGACACCGCAGGCGGCCCATCGTCAGCGGCAGCTGCGCCTGCGCGCTCGTATCGCACGACCCGCGCCACCGCGCTCCGTTCCGGCCCAGGCACGGGTCGCACACTGCGCAATCTGGCGTCCGGCTCCACCGTCTATCCGACGGGCGACCGTGAAGGCATGTGGTGGCGCGTCCACGACGAGAATGACAACGACGGCTGGGTAAACAACGACTATCTCGAGCCGGTTCGCTAAGCACTCGCGACTAACAAAGATGGGGCCGCGCATCTTCGGGTGCGCGGCCTTTTCTTTAGGCGGCGGCCGTCTCGGCGACGTCGTGCTCGGCGACCCAATGGCCAGGCGCGACTTCCATCCAGCGCGGACGATATTGCACGGCGTCAGGATCATCGATCAGGCGCGACTTCAGGAAGCGCAGGCTGGCGCGGGTGTCGAGCGGGCTGGGCAAGTCACCGAGGAGACGTACGCGCGGCTTTGCACGCGCGAGCGCCGGGTCGGGCGTGGTCGCGGCCGCAAGCAGTGCGCGCGTGTAGGGATGACGCGGGTCGCCCAAGATGATCTCGGACGAACCGAACTCAACGGCGCGGCCGAGATAAAGGACCAACACGTTGTGTGAAATCTGGCGCACCACCGCGAGGTCGTGACTGATGAAAAGGTAGCTGGTGTGAAACTCGCGCTGCAAATCGACGAGCAGCTTCAGAATTTGCGCTTGGATCGAAACGTCCAGCGCCGACACCGCCTCGTCGCAAACGACGAGTTTCGGTTTCAGGATCATCGCGCGAGCCACCCCGACGCGTTGGTTCTGTCCGCCCGAAAGCTCATGCGGATAACGATTGATGAGATCGGGGTTGAGCCCCACCTGATCCATCATCAGCTTGACACGCTCTTCGCGTTCGGCACGGCTCAAATGCGGCTCGAATGCAAGCAACGGCTCGGCAATCGACGCGCCAAGCGTTATGCGCGGGTCGAGACTGGCGAGTGGATCTTGGAAAACGATCTGCAAATCCTCGCGAGCGCGGCGTACCGCCTCTTTCTCGCTCGGCAACATATTGCGACCGAGAAAAGTAATGCTACCCGCTGTCCGCGGCAGCAATTGCACGACAGCGCGCGCGAGCGTGGATTTGCCACACCCGGATTCGCCAACGATGCCCAGGGTCTCCCCCGCTCTCAGGTCGAAGGAAACGCCGTCCACGGCGCGTAGCGATTTTGGTTTCTCGAAGAAGCCGGCATTGATCTTGATCGGAAAATGCACGCGCACATCATCAACGCTGAGGATCGGCGGCCCATCCTGAATAGACGCCAGGGTTTGGACCCGCTCACCCTCGATGCGAGGCACCGCTTTCAAGAGCATGCGCGTGTAGTCGGCCTTCGGCCTGGCGTAGATTTCGCCAACGTCGCCGGTTTCGACCACTTCGCCATGTCGCATCACGGCGACACGCTGCGCCATGCGGGCGATGACGCCCATGTCATGGGTTATGAGCGCTACCGCAGTCCCGGTGTCACGGCGGAGATCATCGATCAGGTCGAGCACTTGCGCTTGAACGGTGGCGTCGAGCGCAGTCGTCGGCTCGTCGGCGATCAGCAACACTGGTTCACACATCATCGCCATGCCAAGCATCACACGCTGACGCATGCCGCCCGAAAGTTCATGCGGATAAGATCTGAGACGTTGCGCCGCCTCCGGAATACGGACGCGTTCCAGCCACTCGATCGCGCGCTCTCGCGCGACCTGACCGGTGACTTTGAAATGGTGCGACAGCACCTCAGTCATCTGGCTTTCGATAGTGAGGTGCGGCGTCAGCGCCGTCAGCGGATCTTGAAACACAAAGGCGACGTTGCGGCCGCGGATGCTGTCGAGTTCGTCGCGGCGCAGCGTCAGCACTTCGCGGCCACGGAACTTCACTTGGCCGGTGACGATGGCGTTCTTCGAACTCAACCCAAAGGCGGCGAGGAAGGTTTGGCTCTTGCCGGATCCGCTTTCACCGACAATGCCAAGGCACTCGCCTTTGTCGATGCTGAGCGACACGCCTTTGACGGCTTCAACCTCCTCGTCCGGGGTGTCGAACGTTACGGCAAGGTTGTTGAGTTCAAGGACGGTCTCGGCCATGCGGCGCGGAGACTAGCGGCGAGTCCTTCCAAGTCCATAACCGGGGTTATCAGGGCGGTAGCGTGCCGGGTGTCGCTGTGGGACAAGGCGGCAGGAGTGCGTTCCATGGCCGTTATGAACTACCTCACGCCGTGCATTTTCGACTTCGGGGCCGTCGCGCAATTGCCGAAGGTGCTGAAGACCCTGAACATTTCGCGTCCGTTCGTGGTGACCGACCCGGGGCTGAAGGCGAATGGTCTGCTCGACAAACTGATTGCGGCATTGGGCGAAGCGCCGGCGGGCGTCTTTGCCGATACGCCGGCCAATCCAACCGAAGCGGCCGCGCGGCGAGCGGCGGTCGATTACCGAGCCGCCAAAGCGGATGGCATCGTGGCGCTGGGCGGCGGCTCGTCGATGGATCTGGCGAAGGCGCTCGGGCTGATGGTGACGCACGAGGGCCCGTTCGAGCGCCTGGGCGGGACGGTGCGCGGCGCGCGCTTCATCACGAAGATTCCGCCGCTGGTGGCTGTGCCAACGACGGCGGGCACCGGCAGCGAAGTATCGGTTGGCGCCGTGGTCATTCTCGACAACGGGCGCAAGGAAACGTTCGTCTCGCCCTTCCTCATTCCAACCCAAGCGATTTGCGATCCGGAGTTGACGCTTGGCTTGCCGCCCATGCTCACGGCCGCGACCGGCATGGATGCGATGACGCATTGCATTGAGGCGGTGCTGTCGGTGGTGGTGCATCCCCCAGCGGAGGCGATCGGCCTGGATGGCGCCGAGCGGGCGTGGAAGTGGCTGCCAGTTGCGGTGGCGGATGGAAGCAACCGCGACGCGCGCTGGCACATGATGATGGCTTCGTTCCAGGGCGCCTTGGCGTTCGTGAAGGGCTTGGGCGTTGTGCATTCGCTCTCACATGCGCTCGGACGCGTGCAGGAGCTGAAGTTGCATCATGGCACGCTTAACGCAGTGATCCTGCCGCACTCGCTGGCGATGATTGCGGGACACGCGGAGGAAAAGTTCGCGCGCATTCGCCGCGCGCTGGACTTGGCGTCGGATGCGGATTTGGCGGCGGCGATCAGCGACTTGAACAAGCGCATCGGCCTGCCCTCTTCGCTGTCGCAAATGGGTGTGACCGAAGCGCATTGGCCAACGGCGCGCGAGTACGCGATTTCCGATATCGCGACCGCGGCCAATGCTATCCCGTTCGATGGCGAAAAGTTCGACGAGCTGTTTAAGCGGGCGTTCTAATGGGCTATTCCGTTTCCTGGCTTGCCGCACGAGACATAGAGAAGCGGTCGCTCTTGCGCGCACTCAAAATGCGCGAGACGAGCGAACCGGACGAGGCCAACCCAACGGCGACCAAATATGGTCGGTGAGCCACGACGCCCAACGCGACATCTACGATCTCACTGCAACAGGAAACCTGCCGAGTAGCTTTTCCTTAGTTCGCGATCAACTCGTTGCCGACCAAAACGCAGCGGGAGGCACCTCGGCGGGTGTTGATTATGTTTCAGACATCCCCTTGGCTCTCGCAGAAGGGTTGTGCGGCTATCGGCATGACGGCTTCGAATTCAGCTGGGGCACACCAGAGTTTTTCATCCTGAAGAAAACTCTGTTCGGGTAGTTCCGGCGAGTGTGCTGCGGTGCGCGGGCATTCGCTCGTGCTCACCCGATTTTCCACTCTCGAGCATGCGTCGGATATCGCTCATGTCAGATCGCCGCGAGCGCTTCCGCGATGTCTTCGATCAAGTCCTCGACATCTTCGATGCCGACGGAGAAACGCACCAGGCCGTCGCCGATGCCGATGGCTTCGCGGAGGTGCTTGTCGATCGAGGCGTGGGTCATGATGGCGGGGTGTTCGATGAGCGATTCGACGCCGCCGAGCGATTCCGCGAGTGAAAAGAGCTTCACGCGTTCGAGGAATGTGCGCGCGGCGGGCAAGCCGCCCTTCAGTGTGGCGGTGATCATGCCGCCATAGCCGCCGTGCATTTGCTTCTTGGCTACGGCGTGCTGCGGGTGGTCTTCGCGGCCGGGATAAATGACGGTGCCGACTTGCGGCTGCGCGGCGAGATAGTCGGCGATGTTGGCGGCGTTTTCACAATGGCGCTGCATGCGAACGTGCAGGGTCTTGGTCGAGCGCAGCAGCAGGAACGAATCCCACGGCGCCATGATGGCGCCAACGGCGTTTTGGGTGAACTTGAGGCGATTGGCGAGTTCGTCGTCGTTGGCGATCAGCGCGCCGCCGATCACGTCGGAATGGCCGCCGATATATTTGGTGCAGGAATGCAGGACCACGTCGGCGCCGAGCGCGAGCGGGTTCTGCAACACGGGCGATGCAAACGTGTTGTCGACGCCAACGATGGCGCCTTTGCCTTTCGCCAATGAGGCAACAGCTCTGATGTCGATGATCTTCAAGAGTGGATTGGTCGGAGTTTCGAGCCAGACCATTTTAGTTTTTGGGGTGAATGCAGCTTCGAGCGCGTTCAGATCGGTCATGTCGACGCGATCGTAGGTGATGCCGAATTGCTTGAAGACTTTGTCGAACGAGCGATAGGTGCCGCCGTAAACGTCGTCGCACAGAATGACGTGATCACCGCTCTGTAAGAGATGAATACAAGCGCCGAGCGCCGCGAGACCGGACGCGAAGCAGAGCCCATAGCGTCCACCTTCGAGTGAAGCCAGGTTCGCTTCCAGCGCTTTGCGCGTTGGGTTGGCGGAGCGCGCGTAATCGTAATCGTCTTTGATGACGCCCGGGCTTTCCTGGACGTAGGTCGAGGTTTGATAGACGGGCGTCATGATGGCGCCGGTTGTCGGATCGGGTTCTTGGCCGGCGTGAATAGCGCGCGTGCCGAAGCCTTTGTTGTGATGCATGTCGATATTCCTGGTTCACCGTTAGTTCGTCATTCCGGGCGCGCGGAGCGCGATCCGGAACCCAGGGGCAATACGCAGCGCTCTGTCATCCCCTGGGTTCCGGGCTCAATGCTTCGCATTGCTCCGGAATGACGAGAGCGGCTCAACGATTTTTCCGATCCAAATATTCGATCAAATCGATCTTCGAGATAACGCCCACAACGTTGGACGCATCGACGACGATGGCGACATGATCGGTGGCGAAGATGTGGAAGAGTTCTTCGAGCCGCGCCTTCGGATAGATGAGGCCGGCGATCGGCGACGCCGCCGTTGTGGCGGGTGCGTCGAGATCGAGGCCGCCGCTTTCCATGCGCTTCAAGATGTCGCTCTCATGCACAATGGCGTTGAGCTTGCCGCGTTCGATCAGCGGCACTTGGCTGACGCCATTCTCCCGCATGAGTCTGACGATGTCGCGCAGCGGCGCTTCGGCATTTGCAGTGATCGGTTTGGATTTCGCGACCTTGAGCAATTCCTCGACGAAGCCAAGTTCTTGCTCGGTTTCAGTGAAGCCCTTCTCGCGCATCCAGGCGTCGTTGAGGAATTTGGAGACGTAACGATTGCCGTGATCCGGCAGCACGGTGACGACGACCTTGCCCGGGCCAAGCTCCTTGGCGATTTGCAGCGCCACGAAGACGTTGGAACCTGAGGAGCCGCCGCAGAAGAGGCCCTCTTCTTTCACGAGGCGCCGCGCAGTGACGAAGCTGTCGCGGTCGTTTACTTGGCGCATGTCGTCGACGACAGAGAAATCCATGGCGCGACACTCGATATCTTCGCCGATGCCTTCGACCATGTAGACGTGCGCGGTCGGCAACGTGCCGGTGTGGAAGAGATGATAGTGCACGGAGCCGAGCGGATCGGCGCCGATAATTTTCACGTTCGGCGCATGTTCCTTGAGCCAACGGCCGACACCGGAGACGGTGCCGCCGGTGCCAGTGCCGCCGACGAAGGCGTCGAATTTGCCGCCGTCTGTATCTTCAAAGATTTCTTTGCCCGTCGACCAATAGTGCGCCTCGATGTTCCAGGGCGAATGGTATTGATCGACGTAGAAGGCGCCCGGCGTGTCTTCAGCGATTTTCTTGGCGACGTTGACATAGTGTTCCGGTGAATCGCCGGGGACGTCGGTCGGCGTGATGATGACTTCGGCGCCGTAGGCTTTGAGCGAGTCCTGTTTTTCCTTGCTCATCTTGTCGGGCATCGTGAAAACGCAGCGATAGCCCTTGATCGCCGCCGCCATGGCCAGGCCCTGCCCGGTGTTGCCGGAGGTGTTCTCAACGATGAGGCCGCCGGGCTTGAGGATGCCCTCCTTCTCGGCACGCTCGATGATGTAGTTGGCCATGCGGTCTTTGATGGAGCCCGCGGGATTGAGGTACTCGCACTTCACCCAAACTTCGGCGGAGTCCTTCGGCACGATCTTGTTGAGCTTGACGAGCGGCGTCTTGCCGATGGCGGCAAGGATATTGGGTTTGAGATTCATGGGCGGGGTTTAGCGCAATCGAATTCAGAAAAGTAGCGCCAAACGTCGCCAAAGAGCGGGCGGGACGCCCGCGATCCACTAATCCACCTGCGCCAAGAAATCCAAAATCGCATCCCAGGCTTCCGGCTCATCCAAGCACGGCGCGTGGCCGACGTTTTCCACTTCGA
>JACQAC010000274.1 GCA_016195245.1 Pseudomonadota bacterium | reverse complement strand
TCACCGTGGCCCGTTGCGCCGGCAAGATCCGGTCGCGGATGATCGCCCGCGCGCGGTCACGGTAGCCCTGCTGATCCGCCGCCGATATCGTCGAGGGCATCTGCGCGAACGGCAGCAGCAGCGTGTCGGTCATCGAGTCGACCTCGGCCCGCGCCGTCGCCAGCGCCCGCTCCGAAACCACCTGCGGCTGCACCCAGCCCGACGCAATCCCACGCCGCGCATTGGCGAGGTTTTGGCTATACCAAAGCGGCGCCGCCTGCAGCCGTGCGATCCATGCTTCCGCGTCGTCGGCGGTTTGGATCGGCGTCTGATACGCCAGCCCCGTCATCAGCGTGAAATAGCCGTCGCCATTGCTGATTGGCATGCGTGCGGTGTCGAAGTCGATGCCCTCGATGCCCTCATTGATTTCGCGCAGCAGAAAAGCGCGGTTGATGGCATCCGCGTCGTTGAGTCCGTGGTCAGGCACTTGCGACAAGTGCGTACGCAGCGCCGTCAGTTCACGCTTCAAAGCCGCCGCTGCTTCCGGCGACGCATCCGGCAGCCGCCTGAGCGCGGCGCGGTCGCCTTCGCCGCCCGCCGTCAGCGGATCGTAGCGGCGCTGTATCTGCTCGTACGCCGCCACAGCGGACGCCAGCTGCGCATTACCTTGTTGCTGTTGCGCAAGCACAGGCCCGGACGCGGCCACAATCAAGAGCGCCGCGCCGGCGGCCATCTGACGGATCATGAAACACCCCTTTTGGCGTCCCTCCTAGCACCGCGCCGCGCCCTCCAGAAAGCCAAAGAGCGACAAGCTGTTTGATTGACTTGATGACTGGCCTGCCTATCTTCGCGGCGCGAGATTCCGCACCCACATCAAACAGAAGAAGAGGGCGCTCGATGGCCGGCGCGACCCGTCCGCAAGACAAATTCCGCGAGCGGCCCATTGCTCCGCATCTGCAGGTTTGGCGCTGGCACATCACCATGGCCACGTCGATCCTGCACCGCGCCACCGGCGTAGCGCTTTATGGCGGCGCCATCTTGTTCGCGGCTTGGTTGATCACCATCGCCGCGGGCGCTGAGAGTTACCGTTACGTCGGCGGTCTCCTCGCATCGCCGGTCGGTCAGCTTGGGCTCTATCTGCTCGTCGCAGCATTCGCTTTCCACCTCGCCAACGGCATCCGCCATTTCATCTTCGATACCGGCGCTGGCCTCAAACCCAGCGACGCTGACAGCACCGCCTGGTTCGCGATCCTGTTCGCGATCGCCGCGCCGGTTGGCCTCTGGGTGCTCGTAACTTTCGGAGGGTTGCACCGGTGAGTTCACCTCAACGCAGCATGCGCACGCCGCTCGGCCGCGTCCGCGCTTATGGCGCCAGCGGCCAAGGCACGGGCACATTCATTGGTCAGCGCGTTTCCGCCGCGGCGCTTGTCATCCTCGGTCTGTGGTTCCTGATCAGCGTCGTGCTGCAGATGCACGGGCCTGGCTTTGTCGACTCGATCGACTTCCTGACCTCACCGCTCAACGCCGTGGGCGTCATCCTGCTGGTGGTCGCCGCTTTCTACCACATGCGCATCGGCATGAAGGAAGTCATCGAGGACTATATCCAAAAGCACTCGACGAAGACGTTGCTGCTGCTGCTCAACACACTCGTTCTCATCGCCCTCGGCGTTGGCGCCATCTTCGCCGTGCTGATCGTGAACTTCGGAGCCTGATCTCTTGGCCGCCTATACTTGGATCGATCACACCTTCGACGTCGTTGTGCTCGGCGCCGGCGGTTCAGGCCTTCGCGCCGCCCTCGGTTGCGCGCAAGCCGGCTTGAAAACCGCCTGTATCACCAAGGTCTTCCCCACGCGCTCGCACACGGTCGCGGCCCAAGGCGGCATCTCAGCCGCGCTTGGCAACATGGGCGAAGACAAATGGCAATGGCACATGTTCGACACCGTGAAAGGGTCGGACTGGCTGGGTGATCAAGACGCCATTGAATATCTCACCAAGAACGCGCCAGCCGCCGTCTATGAGCTCGAACATTGGGGCGTGCCGTTTTCGCGCACCGAGGAAGGCAAGATCTATCAGCGCGCCTTCGGCGGCATGACCAAGAATTACGGCGAAGCGCCGATCCAGCGCACCTGCGCCGCCGCCGACCGCACCGGTCACGCCATGCTGCACACCATGTACGGCCAATCGCTGCGGCACGCCGTCGACTTTTTCATCGAATATGTCGCGCTCGATCTCATCATGGAGAACGGTGTCTGCCGGGGCTTGACCGCATGGCGCCTCGATGACGGCTCTCTGCATCGCTTCCGCGCGCAAACCGTTGTCGTCGCTACCGGCGGCTATGGCCGCGCTTATCTGACCTGCACTGGCGCACACACCCAAACTGGCGACGGCAACGCTATGGTGCTGCGCGCCGGCCTGCCGCTGCAGGATATGGAGTTTGTGCAATTCCACCCCACCGGCATCTACGGCGCCGGTTGCCTCATCACCGAAGGCGCGCGGGGCGAAGGCGGTTATCTCACCAACTCCAACGGCGAGCGCTTCATGGAGCGCTACGCGCCCACGGTGAAGGATCTCGCGCCACGTGACATGGTCAGCCGCGCGATGACGCTCGAAATCCGCGAAGGCCGCGGCGTTGGCGAGCGCAAGGATCACATCTTCCTGCACTTGGATCACCTCGATCCGAAAGTGCTGCATGAACGGCTGCCAGGCATCTCCGAGAGCGCCAAGATTTTTGCCGGCGTCGACGTCACGCGCCAACCCATCCCAGTGCTGCCGACCGTGCATTACAACATGGGCGGCATTCCCACCAACTATCACGGCGAGGTGCTGACCAAGCAGGGCAATGATCCGGACTCTATCGTGCCTGGCTTGATGGCCGTCGGCGAAGCCGCGTGCGTCTCGGTCCACGGCGCCAATCGCCTGGGCTCAAATTCGCTGATTGATCTCGTCGTGTTCGGCCGCGCCGTCGGCTTGCGCTGCGCCGAAAAGCTCACAGCCAACGCCTCGCAGCGTTCACTCGCGAAAGACGCCGGCGAAGACCACCTCGCGCGCTTCGACAAATTCCGCAACGCCAACGGCGGCACGCCGACAGCCGTGCTGCGCGAGCGCATGCAGCGCGACATGCAAAACACCTGTGCCGTCTATCGCACCGGCCCGGTCCTGCAAGAGGGCGTCGATCAGATGGCGAAGGTGTGGGCCGATGCGCCCGATATCCACGTCACCGACCGGTCGCTGATCTGGAACACTGATCTCGTCGAAACCCTCGAGTTCGACAATCTTCTTGCCCAAGCCGTCGTCACCGTCGGCGGCGCGCTCAACCGCACCGAAAGCCGCGGCGCCCACGCCCGCGAAGATTACCCCGACCGCGACGACGTCAACTGGATGAAGCACACACTCGCTTGGCTCGACATGACGACGGGCAAGGCGCGAATCGACTACCGCCCCGTGCATTCGAACACGATGACCAACGAAGTCGAACCGATCCCGCCGAAGAAGCGTGTGTATTAGTGAAGCCGCCAGAGAAACTCCTCATCGTTCCTGACGAGTTTCATCTGGATGACGCTGGTCGCTGCGCCGACGGCCGCAATGTAATCATGACCACGCAACTCATACCGAGCGTAGGGCAGACGAAAGACTTCATTTGCACATTTTGGTTTGACAATGGCGGGCATCTCGTCGCGCACCGCATCGACGAGGTCGGAATTCGCGGAGCTTATGACGAGGACGGCGCCAAGAGGATTTGGGCATCTCACGCCGATGCCGTCGGAGTGATTGATCCGCAACCTTTCTGGGTAAAGCCGTTCTCGGTGGACTTCGACGGACAGGCTTTCGGGCTTATTCCTGAGCAAACGGAAGACGGGGAATGGCAAGTCATCTTCGAGCCGGGGAATACGATGGCGTTCTATGCGCCATGGGATAGCGGCGAGTACGATACATGAAATGACTCTCGTCCTCCCCGTTAGGGGAGGTGGCGCGTGCGTTAGCGCGCGACCGAGAGGAGAGCGCCAAATTCTTGCAAGCAGGAGTACTTTGCCTAAGCTGCGGACCGCCGGCTTCCAGCCGGCATACTGCGCCTCAGCTTTCAACCATCACAACCGAATGAAACACCGATGCCGGCTGGAAGCCGGCGGTCCGCTGGCATCGCCACCTGCGTGTTATTCCGCCCGCGTCAGTCTCTCCCGCAGAGCCCGCACGCGATCCAGCAACGGCTGCGCTTCCGCAATCGCCGCGCCGCGCTCGAACGAAATCGTCCGCTCGCTGGCCCCGGCAATGGTCAGCGACTCCGCGCCGCCATCGGCGCAGTCCGGGCAGCCAATCGTATCTGGCAAGCGGCTCAAATCCGTATGCGCCGCTAGCTGCGAAATCTCCCGCCACTCACTCGCACTCAACGCCGCCTCGAACCGCTGATCCGGCAAGCTCGCCCCGCCGCGTCCGCCGCGCGACGAACGCGTCAGCACCGCGCCCGCTTGCGAAATCTCCAGCCGCGTCGAGCAATAGCCCACGCACATCCCAAACGAGGTCGTCGACACAACTTGTCGCACCTGCGTGCTGGAAATCGCCGGCGCCGTCGCGCACGCGCCCAGGCTCAGCACCACCGCGCCAGCCAACCAAAGCTGCCTGATCATGACTTTCCCCTCATTGTGTCGAGGTCTGTCCTAGCGTCGCCGCCTGAGCTGCCGGTGAACACGCGTGACTCGGCTGCATGCCTCGGACAAGTGTGGCGCATAGACCACGGCTCGTAAGCCAATCGGCAATTCATCTTGCGTATTGATCGCAGTCAAAGCCTGTTTCCCAGTCTGGCTTCACCTGTTGTTATAGGGAGGACTCCCATGATGTGGATCAATTCGCTGACGAAGAGCGGCGCTGCAACTCTCGCCATTGGTGCTTTCACGCTCGGCGGCTGGCTCGCCGGTGCGGGCTCGGCCGAGGCTGTGCCGGCTTTCGCCATGCAGACCAACCAGCCGTGCTCATCCTGCCATGTTGGCGGCTTTGGTCCGCAACTGACCCAGTTTGGGCGTGAGTTCAAAATGAACGGCTACACGATGCGCGCCGTAGGGCAATGGGATGTTGCGCCCGTCTCGATGATGGCGGTGGCCTCCTACATCCGCACTTCGCGCGATCAAGACAGCCCGCCCGCGCCCCACTTTGCAACCAACGACAATTTCGCGCTCGATCAAGTGAGTCTGTTCTTTGCCGGTGGATTCGGACAGCACTTCGGCGCGTTCGTGCAGACCACCTATGACGGCGTTGGCCGCGCATTCTCGTGGGACAACGTCGACCTGCGCGCGGTTACCAACGCCACGCTGTTCGGCTCCAACGCCGTGCTTGGTGTGTCTCTGAACAACTCACCAACCGTCACCGACCCTTGGAATACACTCGGGGCGTGGGGCTATCCCTACACCGGATCCGATGTGGCGCCTGGACCGGCTGCTGCTCCGCAAATCGCTGACGCGTTCGCGCAGAACGCCCTTGGGCTCAACGGCTACATGTGGTGGAACGGCGCCGTTTACACGGAGCTTGGCTTCTACTGGTCGCCGGATGCGTCATTCTTGAATAGCATGGGCGTTTCGCCGGATGAGACCAACCAGATCAGCGGGGCTGCTCCGTACGTTCGCGTCGCCTATCAAGGCAATGCTGGCGATCACAATTATGAAGTCGGCGCCTTCGGGTTCTTCGCCGATGTTTATCCTGGCCGCGACCACAGCGCCGGCACGACCGACCGCTATCACGATTGGGGGTTGGATGCTTCCTACCAGCTCACCAGCGGCGCCGGTGATATGTGGACGCTCAACGGGCGCTACACGTATGAACGGCAGAGCCTGAACGCGAGCACCATCCTCGGTCTCGCCGCCAACCGCGACAACTCACTCAACGATTTGCGCGCCGATCTTTCTTACTATTCGCACAGCGGCTTCGGCGGCAGCGTCGGCTTGTTCGATACGTGGGGATCATCAGATGCGCTGGTCTATGCCGATAGCCGCACCAATTCACCAAACAGCTCCGGCCTGATGCTGCAAGCCGACTTCACGCCTTATGGCGGCGGCCACTCGCCAATGGGGCCGCGCTTTAATGCCCGGCTCGGCGTGCAGTACGTGTATTACACGGAGTTCGACGGCGCCCGCCACAATTATGACGGCGCGGGCCGCGATGCTTCCGACAACAATACGCTGAGGATCTTCGCATGGGTCGCTTACTGATCTCTCTGGTTGGCGCACTCTTCCTACTCGGCGCGGCGCCTGGCATGGCTTTAGCCCAGGACGCCGCGCAGGGCAGGGCGGTCTTCCAAGCGAATTGCGCCGTTTGCCATCAGGCTGTCGCCAACGGGCACGCGATGGTTGGCCCGAACCTGTTCGGCATCGTTGGCCGCCGCGCCGCTAGCGCTGCGGGCTTCGCGTATTCGCCGGCCATGCAGCACGCGAACCTCACCTGGACGACCGATCAGCTCTCGGCGTTTGTACAGGCGCCAACGCACGTCGTGCCTGGCACGCGAATGCCGTTCGCAGGCCTTCACAATCCGCAGCAGGTCGCTGCGCTAACAGCCTATCTCGCTACACTGCATTGACCGAGTGAGTGAAACCACCCGGTGGTGTCGAGGCCCAAGGTCGAGATAAGCGCAGTCGTCGGCGAAGAGGGGCAAGACCATGGAGATCACCAGTCGCGATCTACTGACGGTAATGCATGGGATGGGATTTGGCGCTCTCTTCATGCTGGCGTTTTCCGGAGCGCTGGTTGAGCTTTATCGGGTATCCACCCCGGGCCCGCCGTTCAGCATGAGCTCAAGAGAGCACGGCCTGCTCCGGCTTTATCTCGGCGTGATGGTGGTCCTCGCTTGGCTCACCGTCTTCTCAGGCGCCTATCTCGTCTATCCTTGGTATCGAGCGACGCCGCCGGCTGGCCTTACCGATCTCTCGGGCTTTCCTCGCGCACTTCTGCTGTCCAGCCCAAGGACATCTGAGTGGCATAACCTCGGGATGGAGTGGAAGGAGCACGTGTCGTGGCTAGCGCCGATCGCCATGACAATGGTCGCCTACGTTGCGCTGACCTACGGCCGCGGCATCGTTCAACATCGTCAGTTACGCATCGCAGTGCTTACGTTCGCGATCGCCGCATTCGCGGCGACTGGCGTTGCGGGGGCGTTCGGCGCCTTTCTCAACAAGATTGCGCCTGTGCATGGCGGGACACCAATTACACTGATGGAGGGCGAACGATGAGCGCGCCTTCGGATTCAGACAACCCAAACGGGAGTGCCGCGACCTTGCCGAACGGGCCGGGCGCCGCTGCGATCCTGGCGGCGGGAGTCGGCTCAGCGATGCTGGGAATTCTGGCGCTCGCGAGCGACGCATCGCCAGCGATCAAGAGCGTCCTGAGTTTTTACAGTCCCGCTGGCGCTCTCTCCGGCGTCACCACCATCGCGATCGTTGTCTGGCTCGTGACTTGGCTGCTCTTGTTCCAGCTTTGGCGAAACAAGGAGGTGGCGTTGAGCCGAGTAAACCTCGCAGCCCTCGCGATGCTAGGGGTCGGGTTTCTGCTCACCTTCCCGCCATTCATGGATCTGTTGCAGGGTAAGTAAAAGGCGTGACAGCGTCCGCGTGGCGTTGATCAGAGTCAATGCGCAGCTGAGATTATCGTGCGAGAATGACGATGGGCAGGTGGCTGCCGCCTCTCAGCCTTCGGAGGGCAAGCATGCGTGCAATGTTGACTACGGCTGTAGCAGTCGTCGCGATGACAGCGCTCGCCTGGGTTGGTTCCGCAAAGAGCGCCTCAAGCGAGCCAGCCTCATCGCCGCCGACGCACCCTATTCCTCAGTCGCTGGTGCTGGAGCAGCAGGGAACACTCGATCATCTTGCGATCTTGGCGCGGCGACACGGGGCCGTAGGGGTTGTGGCGCAAAGATATATGGCTCTGTTTGAACGACACGCCGCGCGCGAGCGCGAATACATCCTGCCGCCCCTGACCTTGCTTGGCGATCTAACGACCAGGGAAATAACGCAAGATGACGCGTGGGCCATGGCGATGGCAGATCGAGTCCGCGCCGATCAGGAAGTTATCTTCACGGAGCACACACAGCTTACAGAAGCGGCCAACGAGCTCCTTGCGGCCGGGCGGCGCGCGCACGACCAGGCGGCGATCGCATTTGCTGAAGAAGCGGTCGGCGACTCGCTCAACGATATGGAAATCCAAGAACCTGCGGTGCTGATGATTGGAACGTTCTTGCACAGCAGGTTGCCGGCGACCCACTGAACGGCACGTCAAGAGCGGCGCGCCAGGCCGGTGGTTGAGTAGGTGGCTCCTCGCTCGCCGTGCGCCAGCGGCTTAATAAGGAGCGTCCAAATGGCGTTGCAAGGGCATTCGGTTCCGCGCCGATCGGTACTTGGCCTGTCGCTCGGCGGCGCCATCGCAACCACGCTCATTTTGCCCGGGTGCGCAAAGAGCGATGTCGCGGATGAAGGCGTTTCGGCGACAGAGGACTTGATGCGCGAGCATGGCGTCTTGCGTCGTTTGCTCGTCATATGCCGCGAGAGCGCGGCGATGCTGCTCGCGAACGCGCCAAGTTTCGACGCTGGCGCGCTCGCGGCCACCGCTGATTTGTTCAAATCGTTCGGTGAAGATTACCACGAGCGTCAGCTTGAGGAGGCACACATCTTCCCCGCTGTCCGGCGTACCCATGGAGAAGCAGCGAACTTGATCGACACCCTGATGGCGCAGCACGCTCAGGGCCGCGAGGTAACGACTTACATAAAGGATACATGTGCATCCGGACGCGTCCCGGCCGCTCAAGTCGAGCGGCTTTCACAAACCCTGGTGGGGTTCGCGCGCATGTATGAGGTTCACGCCGCCTACGAGGACACCATCGTGTTTCAGGCCTGGAAGGCGACGATGTCTGCAAGCCAACTGAGGGAAGTTGGCGATCAGTTCGAGGACATCGAACATACCCAGTTTCACGGCGATGGCTTCGATATGGCTGTGGATCAAGTGTTGCAGATCGAGCAGCGCCTGGGACTACACGACCTGGGGCGTTACTCGGCCTCCGCACCGGCGCCCGAGTGACTGGAATACACCTCCAGACCTGACGTCGTGACCCATTACGCCGCGCTGTCAGGGCCTTGAGCCATGCTGCACCAAGCGCCGCTCGCTCGCCTCCGCCGCTGACTCCGCCTAGAGTGACAGGTCCGCGGCGGGGGTGGGGAATGATCATTCAGCCAGATACAGAAACACTGCTCGCCGTCGTGCTTGGCGCGGCGCTGGCCACGGTCGGGGGTTTCACGGAGCGTCACGTCGAGCGGCTGATGCGGCGGCGTGAGAAGGCGCGCAGTGCTGCTTTGTTGTTTGGTGAAATCCTCAGCGCCATGCGGGTGATGATGCGCCTCGCCAACGAAGCCCGTGGCCGCGGCGATCCCTATGGTCCCGTGACGTTGCGTTTCGTCCGCGCCATGCAGCGCGAAGTGGAGATCTGCACCCGCAACCGCGAGACCTTGCTCGATCTTCGCGACGCGCAAATCCGCGCCAACATTAGCGTCCTCATCGCGCGCCTGTCGTTCTCACTGGACGGCGTCACCGACGCCACCACTGAGCTCTCCGCGCTCGAGAAAGCGCCCGCCGATGGCGCTTCGGCCAGCGCCGACCACTCTCAACAAGCGCGCGCCGCGCTCAATGAAACGCGCAAGACCGCCTTCGACTTCGCCGTCGAAACCGCCGCCGAAATCACGCCTTTGCTGACGCGCCTCGCCCCACTTGCCCAGCACGATTTTGGCGCCACCCGGTCCGCGCTCCCCGCGGACATGTTCGACAATCCCGCCGACGAGCCTGTCTAGGCCGTTACGTCAGCCTTGACGCTAACGGTCCTCGCGCCGAAACACGCCGCCTAACAACGGAGTGAAACGTCCATGGCTCAAGTCGGCTACATCTGTCTCGGTACCAATGATTTCGATCGCGCTTGCGCCTTTTGGGATGCGCTCGTGCCCGAGCTCGGCGGCAAGAAGCTGTTCCCGACCCCGCATGGCGTCATGTACCGTTTGGGCGCGGGCCCAATGATCATGATCACGCGCCCATACGATGAGCAGCCCGCCGCCTGCGGCAACGGCAATATGCTCGCCATCAATGTCGACTCGGAAGCGGATGTCGCACGGATTTACCAAAAGGCGCTTTCGCTTGGCGCGACCAGCGAAGGCGAGCCGGGCCCACGCGGCCAATTCGGCGAGTTCGGCTATTTCCGCGATCTCGATGGCAACAAGATCGCCGTCTTCTTCAGCGCGCGGCAGAAGGCCAGCTAGGGCGCCGCGCACGCCGGCGCGGCGGCGGGTCTCAGCAGCATCACGCGATTGTCGCCCGCCGCCAGGTCGGGGCTGAAGTCGTGCGCGCCTTCAGCCTCGATCCGCGCCGTGTCGATGCGCAACCCATCGCCGTGGCGCGAAATGGTGAAGCTGCCGCCGTCGCCTTCAATGTCGCAGGCAGCGCGCGCGCCATTCGGCGTGCAGATGCCCATGCCAGCATAAGTGTCGCTGCTGCCGATGATCTGAAACCCGAAGGCGACGTCGAAATGTCCGGGGGCCTGTGTCGGGCGCCATTCAGCGCCCGGCTCGCGGACAAAGAAGCGTCTCACCGTTTGGCGCGGATGCGCGGTCAGGTGTGCGCTGTCATACGTCCGCGCGAAGCACGCGCCAGGCCGCGTTAGCGTTGCGAAGAGGGAAGGCGTGTCCGCCAGCACCGGTCCCGAGCACGCCGCCAGCACGAAGCCCCCAAGCGCTGCAAGAAGCCTCTTACGCATCGCGTCCCCTCCAGCGGCCAACTTATGCGGTCCGCAACCAGGGTGCAAACGTCATGACCTGCGTGGGGACGGGTGCTAAGCGGCGGCGCGCATAGGCGGTTGCGCTTCAGCAGGCAACTCGATGACGAAACGCGTTCCCACACCCAACGTGCTCTTGACGCCAATGCGCCCGCCCATCAGCCGAACCATGTCCCGCGTAATCGCCAGCCCAAGGCCGGTGCCGCCGAACCGGTTGGAAATGCTCGCATCGGCTTGAGAGAACGGGGTGAACACCCGCTTCTGCGCTGATTCTTCAATGCCGATACCAGTGTCGATCACTTCGAATCTAAGCACATGCGCGCCCGATCTTGCAAAGCGTGACACACGCAGCACCACTTCGCCTTGGTGCGTGAACTTGATCGCATTCGACAGCAGATTGATGAGGCATTGGCGTAGCTTCTGGATGTCGTTGGTCACTCTGCCGAGCTCATCACCGCGTTCGAAGCGGAGCGTCAGTCCTTTTGACGACGCCAGTGGCGCCGCGATTTCCAAGACCGATTGCAGAAGCGGTTCGGGGTCAAAGGTCTCGATGCTGAGCTCCATCTTGCCGGCTTCGATTTTCGAGAAGTCCAAGATTGCGTTGATCAAAGCCAAGAGCGATCGCGCCGCTCGAACCACGCGTAGCGCATCTTGGACATCGTCTTCGCGCCCGGCGTCGGCGGCGTTCTCGGCAATGATCTCGCTATAGCCGATGACGGCGTTCAATGGCGTGCGCAATTCGTGGCTGACATTGGCGATGAATTGTGATTTCGCGAGGTTGGCCTGCTCGGCAATCCGCTTTTCAGTCACGGCAAGCGAGCGAAGCTCGTCTTGGTGGCGCGCCTGGGCCAGAGCTGCCGAGAACGCCGTCGCCAGGTCCGCGATATCGGCGGGCGCGCCTTGCGGCGTGGCGCATGCGATCTGTGCTTCGGCCGCCCTTGTTACAGCTTTGCGGAGAGCCGACACCGGCGAAACCACCGCCGAGACCAAGGCAACCGCGAATCCCGAGGCCAGCAAAGCCAACATGATCGCGGCGGCGATGATCAGAGCGAGAATGGTAGTCCTTCCGACCGCCAGGACCTCGTGTGAGCCCAATACGCCAACGCTGATTGAAGGCCGGCTGAATGCGTCATCAAAGGTCGTCGCGATACGAACCGCGTCTTGATGACTGCCCGTCTGCGCGATTGGCGCAATCAGAAACGGCGATCCAGTTAGCGCACGCATGCGGGCCAATAGCTCAGGTCCCACGCGGCGCACGAAAACAAGGACGCCCTGCGATGGCCCGGTGCCGTCGGCCCTCACGATTTTTCGAAGCGCGACGATTGCGACGCCTTGGTGATCTATGATGAGAGCGTGTGCTTCATCTCGTGTAGAATTGAGACGCAACCCATCGGCATTGGCGACGGCGCTTTCGGTCGCTTGCACGAGGCTCGAGACGCTCTGCTGTCCGCCGCTGAAGAGGCTAGAGCCGTCGTTGCGCCGCACCAGGGCCGCATCGACGCCGATCTGATTGAGGGCTTCAGGAGAGAAATTGACCGCCGGAAAGCTGGGGTTTTCGTCCTGCACGAATTGGAAGGCGTCGTCCCAAACCGCATTCGTGTTGACGAGTTCCTGCAGGCGGTCCTGTTCCGATTGGATCGCCTGTAGCACGCCGTGCAACCGGTGTTCCGATTCCTGGCGTTCAAGCTGTTCGTAGTGAGGCCATATCGCGAAGGTGATGACGCACGCGCCGGCAAGGAGGATTGCAACGAGCACTACTGCGTAAAGGCGAAGCAGCCGGCCGAGCAGCGTATCGCCTCGGAAATTGAAGTCTGAAAGCCAACGCCCATCGAACGGCGCGCCACCAATGCTCTTAGCAGATCGCCCCATAATCCTGGCCGCACCACTACGCGCAAATTTCTTCGAATACGGTGAAGTCTTTGTTAAGCGTGAATTCAAAAATGATGCGATGTGACCCAAATTGGGCAGGCGCACCTTTGCCCTTGCTCCTGCCGTTGCACAGCCCAATGACCGACTTGTCGCTTCCATAACGGATGTCAAATCGGGGGATTGACCCGGTGCCAATCCAACACTTTTCGCCGCAGAATCCCTTACCCATCAACGAAAGCGCCGTTTCCAATTCGACCGGTTTGAAACGCGCTTACACTGCCTCGGTCTCTTGTCGGGAGGCTGACGGTACCAACAGCCAATCAGTTCAAGAGATGTGATTTGAGTGTGATGCGGAAGATGGTCGCGAGATCGGGCACCGCAGTTTCGAGGAGAGAAAACGAAACTCGAAAGGTCCAGGCGAACATGTTGTGGTTTGCCTGCACATCGATCGGCAAGGAAGATTAGGCGCCAAGGGCGCTCGAGAACCCCAGCGTCGCGGGGACTGGTCGGGAGGCGATCCCGCTTGGCGAAGAGTG
>JACQAC010000266.1 GCA_016195245.1 Pseudomonadota bacterium | reverse complement strand
CTCACCATCCTCGAAAACGTGGAAGCGCCGCTGCGTGAACACACGCGCATCTCGCCGGAGCTTCGCACGAAGATCGCCAGCCTCAAACTCAACATGGCCGGCTTTCCCCTCGACGCTTTCTACAAGAAGCCCGCCGACATTTCCGGCGGCATGCGCAAGCGCGCGGCGGTGGCGCGTGCGCTGGCGCTCGATCCCGAACTTCTCTTTCTAGATGAACCCACTGCCGGGCTCGATCCCATCGCGGCAGAACGCTTCGACCGCATGGTGCAGGAACTTGCGCGCTCTTTGGGCCTTACGGTGTTTCTGGTGACACACGATCTCGATACCCTGTACGCTGTCTGCGACCGCGTCGCCGTGCTTTATCGCGGCAAGATCGCCGCCATCGGGCCGATCGGCGACGTCGCCAAGAATGCAGAGGGCTGGATCAAGGACTATTTCTCTGGACCGCGCGGTCGCGCCGCGCACGCCGGCGCGACAGGAGGCTGAGTCATGGAAACCAAAGCCAATTACATCCTTATTGGCGCGGCGACCGTTGTCGGCGTTGTACTGATGCTCTTGTTCGCGATGTGGATGGCCAATTCCGAATTCAGCCGTGGTTACAACGAGTATGACATCGTCTTCGCGGATCCCGTGCGCGGTTTGGCCGATGGCGGCGAAGTGCGGTTCAACGGCATCAAAGTTGGCGAAGTACGCTCATTGCGCATCGATCCAGATAACACCAATCGCGTCATCGCCCGCGTCCGCATCTCGGCCGACGTGCCGGTACGCCAAGATAGCGACGCGCGGCTCGAACCGATCGGCCTAACGGGCGTCACCCTTATTCAGCTCACCGCGGGTTCGCCCAACGCGCGCCTGCTGCGCTCCAGCTTCGCCGGTCCGCCGCCGCGCCTTACCGGTCACGGCAGCCAGATCGATATCATCCTTGAACGCTCCGAAGACATCGTGCTGCGTGCCAGCGAAGCCATGGCCGCCGTCCGCGATCTGCTCACCGACGAAAACATCGCCCGCGTCAGCCACATCATCCACAACCTCGACACAATCTCCAACCAGCTCGCCGACCAACGCGGCGTCATCGCGCAAGGCGGTCGCGCCGCCACCTCGCTCGCACGCGCCGGAGACAATGTCGCTGCGCTTGCCGCGCAGACCCAACATGACCTCGCCGACTTGCAGGACATCATGCGCAACCTGCGCACCGCATCCGCTTCGGTGTCCGGCGAAACCTTGCCGGAGATCAATCACGCCGCCGAGCAGCTGGCCCGCGCCTCCGCCACCATCAATGACGTCGCCCGCAATTTGCAGGATAATCCGTCCGTCCTTACGCCGCGTACGCCGCGGCCGACCGTGGAGCTGCCGCGATGAGTCGCGCATTCATTCTCGTCGCCATGCTTGGGCTGAGCGGGTGCATTTCGCTCCTGCCGAACGCGCCGCCGCCGCCGCGCACCTTCATGCTGAGCGCGGGCGACGTGGCTCAAGCGCCGGGTCAGGCGATCGATGCGGTGATTGCGGTGGCCCAACCCTCCGGCGAGCGCGCGCTGCTTGGGACGGACATGGTGTGGAGCACCGGCAACGAAGTCGCTTATGTCGCTCAAACGCAATGGTCGGCGCACGCCGACGAGGCGCTGCAGGCCATGCTGGTGGAAACGCTTTCGCGCCAGCATCGCTTCCGTGCTGCCGTGCGCTCGGGCGAGGCTGGCGCGCAATACGAGGTCCGCTGGGAAATTTTGAATTTCCAAATCGACAGCGCCAGCATGACCGCGCGTCTGCGCGCCGACGTGAAGCTCACGCAAGCGCCCGGCCGCCAAGTGATCGCCCAGGAGATCATCGAAGCTGCCGCGCCCGTCGCCGATCGCTCGCAAACCAACGCCGCCGCTGCACTCACCCAAGCTGCCCGCGAAGGCGCGGCCCGCATCGCGTTGTTCGCCGCTGACAGGGCCTCGCAAGCGCCCACGAACGCGCCCAGAGCGCAGTAGCGCGCTACGCTGCGGATCGTTGGCGAACGTCAGGCGCCAGGGTGGATTTCGCAGACGTCGTGGCCGTTTTCGTTGAAGTGGATCACGTGCGGCAGCGGCTTTGAACTTTACTTTGGCCTTTCCGGTTGAGGATCTGCAGACGATGACGCACGCCATCGCTATGGACCGCCGGCGTCTCGCCGGTATGCGCGAAACCTTCAGAATATAGCACCGGCGGGCGAGGCGCCGGCGCTCCGTAAAAAAGCGCGCTGCCGGTGAGGGCAGCGCGCCAAGAGTGTTTGCCGGAGCTCTGACTACGCCAGAGCGGCGTCGATCAGCAGGTAAGCGCGAACCAAGTCCGAGCTCTGAGCCTTGCTCTCGCTTTTGGCGAGATCGGGGCGCGAGCGGAATTGGGTCGCGAGCTCAAGCGCGTGCTCGCTGCGTTGCATGTGGCGGGTAACGCGGCTCACAGCGGCCGGGGCCAATTCCGACACCGTGCGGCGCCGTGCCGAGGCGCCATTGCGTGAGCTGACGGCGATGCGCTCGAGTGCCGGCGGGGCAAGCACGTCGCCGAGATCGACGCCGGCGTCCGCCACCAGATCAAGCGCGCCGACCTTGAGCGCCGCCTCCACGTTCGCGGACGTTTGCTTCGGCGCTTGCTTCGGTTCTGGACGAGCAAACTCGACCAAGCCGTCGTTCGCGGCAGCCGGCGTCTCATCATGG
>JACQAC010000039.1 GCA_016195245.1 Pseudomonadota bacterium | reverse complement strand
CGGTACCGGTGAGGTCGCCCTTCATGATGCCCAGCAACACCCTATCGCGATCACGCTTGGCCGCGCGGCTGGTCATTCCATGCTGCGGCTGACTGTCCCGACCGGTAGCCCAGTGACCTATGTGGGCTGTGCGGCGACCGTGAATTAAGGGCCTGCGCGCCCCTCGACAGGGCGTGCGGCATCCCCTATACGCCCCGCTTCCCATTTCTTGAGGAGGGCGCGAACTCGCGTCCCCGTTGTGCTGACATGAACCTGATCGACACGCTGCAAAAAGAAGAAATCGCCCGCGTCACCAAGGGCAAAACCGTCCCCTCCTTCGATCCGGGCGACACCGTCCGCGTCAACGTGAAGATCAAGGAAGGCGACCGTGAGCGCGTGCAGGCTTATGAGGGTATCTGCATCGCCCGCGCTGGCGCTGGCCTCAACGCCAACTTCACGGTCCGCAAGATCAGCTTCGGCGAAGGCGTGGAGCGCGTGTTCCCGCTGTTCTCACCGACCGTCGATTCCATCGAAGTCGTGCGCCGCGGCGCTGTCCGCCGCGCCAAGCTCTATTATCTGCGCGATCGCCGCGGCAAGTCGGCCCGCATCTCCGAACGCGCCGGCGGCGCCCGCGAAGAAGATTTTGTAGGCGAATCCGAGGGCGGCGAGGCGAAATAAGCGTCTCCAAATTTTAGCTTTCAAAGCCCCGCGGAAACGCGGGGCTTTTCATTTGTCGCGCTTGACCTCGCCCGCCCCGGCGCTCACCTGACCTCATCTGATGAACGCACCAGCCCTACCCCCGCGCGCAAGCGACGAGAGCGTTGAGATCATCACGCTCGGCTGTCGGCTGAACGCGTTCGAGAGCGAGGCCATGCGCACCCTTGCTAGCGACGCGGCGCTCAGCAACGCGGTCATCGTCAACACCTGCGCAGTGACTGGCGAAGCGGTTCGGCAGGCTCGCCAAACCATTCGCCGCGCGCGCCGCGAACACCCCGATGCAGAAATCATCGTCACCGGCTGCGCCGCGCAGATCGATCCTCAAAGCTTCGCCGCGATGCCGGAAGTCGCACGCGTGATCGGCAACGCCGAGAAGATGCGCGCTGATGCATTCAGCACAGATGAGCGCGTGCAAGTCGCGGATATTATGGGTGTACGCGAGATCGCTACGCACATGGTGGAAGGGTTCGCAGAACGTACGCGGGCCTACGTGCAGGTTCAGAACGGCTGTGACCACCGTTGCACCTTCTGCATCATTCCGTACGGGCGGGGGAATTCGCGCTCGGCCGCAGCTGGAGATGTGGTCGAGCAAGTCCGCCGCCTTGTCGACAACGGGACTCCCGAAGTGGTTCTCACCGGCGTCGACCTCACCTCATGGGGAGGCGATCTCCCGGGTGCGCCGCCGCTTGGCAACCTCGTTGCGCGCATTTTGAAGCATGCGCCCGATCTCAAAATGCTGCGTCTTTCGTCGATCGACGCGATCGAGATGGATGATCAGTTGTTCGAATTGATCACTAAGAATGAGCGCGTCGCGCCATACCTGCATCTCTCGCTCCAACACGGCAATGATCTAATTTTGAAGCGCATGAAGCGGCGCCATTCGCGCGCACAAGCGATCGAGCTGTGTCAGCGCCTCAAGGCGGCGCGCCCCGAAATCGCGCTTGGCGCGGATCTGATCGCCGGCTTCCCGACGGAAACGGAAGCGCATTTTGCCAACACGCTGGCGCTGATCGAAGAATGTGCCCTCACTTTTGTGCATGCCTTCCCCTTCAGCCCGCGCACGGGCACGCCTGCCGCGCGTATGCCGCAAGTGGATCGGCGCATCGTGAAGGATCGTGCGGCGAGACTGCGGGCTAAAGCGACTGAAGCGCTCAATAAGCATCTCGATCGTTGGATTGGACGCGAAGCAATCGCTGTTGTCGAGCGCGATGGTTGCGCGCGGCTGCCTGACTTTACCGGCGTTTTGATTGAGCGGCGCGCCGAGAAGTGCCCTCCCCCCTTGGGGGGAAGGGTTGGGAGCGGGGGCGATCAGGACAAAGCGCCAGCGGCGGCGAGCTCAATTCTGACCGCCCCCCACCCCCTGCCCCCGCCCCACAAGGGGGCGGGGGCTCATATTCGCCTGCGCTTCACGCATCACGACGGCGCGCATTTGATTGGCGTAGCCGTATGATCTGGGGACTGTTCGACAAGAAGAAGAGCGCGCCACAAGCCGCAGAGGCGGAGCGCAAAGGCTTGTTCGATGGCTTGCGCAAATCGTCGTCAAAGCTCGCGGAGAGCTTCACCGCCGTCTTCACCAAGGACAAGCTCGACGCCGCCGCGCTGCAGGACTTGGAAGACGCGCTGATCGCTTCCGACATGGGCGCGCCCGCCGCCCAGCGCATTGCCAACGCCCTCACCGATAGACGTTTCAGTCGCGACAATCCCAACGAAGCGCGCGAAGCACTCGCCGCCGAAGTCGCGGCTGTTTTGAAACCGCGCGAAGCGCATCTCGATTTGCACAACGGCCCCAAGCCGCGCGTCGTGCTGGTGATCGGCGTCAACGGCTCCGGCAAAACCACCACGCTGGGCAAGATGTCGAAACTGCTCACAGACGCCGGCGCCAAGGTCGTGATTGGCGCCGCGGACACTTTCCGCGCCGCCGCTATCGAGCAATTGCATGTCTGGGCCGACCGCTCCGGCGCGGCGTTCGTTGCCTCAGCCCAGGGCGCGGACGCAGCCGGCGTCGCCTACGAGACGGTCGCCAGGGCCAAAGCCGAGAACGCCGATGTCGCACTGATCGACACGGCCGGGCGCCTACAAAACAAGACTGAGCTGATGGCGGAGCTGGCCAAGATCGTGCGCGTCGTCCGCAAGATCGACGAGGACGCGCCACACGAAACCTTGCTGGTTCTCGACGCTACCGTCGGCCAGAATGCGCTGAGCCAAGTCGAGAGCTTCCGATCGGTCACCGATATCACCGGGCTGGTGATGACAAAGCTCGACGGCACCGCCAAGGGCGGCGTGTTGGTGGCGCTGGCGCAGCGGCACGCCATTCCGATCCACTTCATCGGGGTCGGCGAGAAGGCCGAGGACCTGCAACCGTTCAACGCCGAGAGCTTCGCGCGCGCCTTGGTCGGCATCGACTAAAGCTCAAGGCGCATAGGCGTGCAGCAGGCCGGAGAAGGTGAAGAATACAAACGCGCCGGCGCTGAACGTCAGCGCCAGTTCGAACAGCACCGATGCGCCGCGCTTGTTGGATTTGTCAGACATGGAAATCTCCCGACCAGCAGGTGGGGAAGGCGGCCGCGCCAGCGCGAGGCACAAAACCTCACAGCGCATGTGACTGGATTTCACGCACCCCGAAATCACGCTGGTGGGGCAAGGTCCGCACACAGCGGTGGGACTGCGAGCAGCGTATTCCGACGCAAGATAACGTTGCAGAACCACCACCGCCTCACGCCGATCAGCGCCGTCACAGCTCCGCGACAGCACCTCGGCCAGCATTGGACCTCCCTCCGGAGTTCCCTGCTCTCACGGACTCCCAATTTTGGGTTGGACGATTGAAAAAAAGATCTAGTGCCAATGATCGCGCCGCCGCCCAATCGCCGTGTTCCGCCAAACGAGGCAATCTCTCGCGATCACCCTGCGACAAGGCTCGTTCAAGGTGTTCATCTCGCGAGTTGGTCTGGATGCCAGGAGTGTCCTGTCCGCACGCGACAAGACACAGGCAGACCATAAAACCGCCCGTGATCCGCATAGTGACTAGCTCGCTGGCCGCACGCGCACAGGCAGCGGCACATTGCACATATTGATGTGCCCCGTTGGGGTCACAAAGAAACTCTCGCGCCGAAAGCGGCGCGACTCAATCAATGTGCGGAAGGTGGCGCTGTCGGTGCGCAGCGCTTCCAGATTGACGCGCTGCGCCTCGGGTACATCCGACGCCAAACGGATTGAGTTGATCGGCGTGCGCTCAGCTGGCGTTTCGTAGAAGCCAAGCGCACCGGTTCCGCGCTTCAAGCCCGACAACAACTCCATGCCCTGCACGACGCGCCCCACCATGGCGAGATTGCGATCCAAGTGACGCGGCGCCTGGCCGATCACCACGTAGAGCTCAGAGCCGTCGCCGGTGTTCGGGGGATTGTCGCGACCAACGCCAATGGCGCCGTAACAGTGGGGCATCCAGGTTCTTCCGGCCCCATCGCGCGCCGCCCAGAAGCCGTTGGTGAAACCCGTCTGCCGCGAATAGGAATCCGGATCCGGCAAACGCGTGAACGGCAAGCCGCTCGCAGAACGATCGTATTCCGCCACGGGAATATCGGCCCGCGCGTTGCCGCGATCGTGCGGACTGCCCTCCGCACGCCCCCATTGCGTCACGTAATTGTCCTGCACGCGCGTAATCGCCGCGCCGTCCCAATAGTGGGCCCGCGCCAGCGCCCGCACGTTGGCGGCGTGCTCGGGCGAGAAGTCGGGCGACAATTCGATGACCACACGGCCCGCCGGCAATTCCATGTAGAGCGTGTTCTCGGGATCGAGCGGGCGCCAATCGCTGACCGGCGAATGCGCCAGGATGTCCGCCATCGACGGGGGCTGCGCCGTTTGGGCGGGCGCCGGCGGCGCCTGCGCCGCTGCATTGGCGCATGCCGCCAGAACCAAAGCCGCACACATCGCTTGCAACCGCATCGGTTCCCCCAATCCAACTTTTTGCAGTTTGGGCCGCTCGCCGCCGGCAGCGCAAGCTCTGGCGGGGCAAGCAACGTTCAGCGTATCAAGCGCCACATGAGTGAACCGACGCCGCACCGCCCGCCGCACGCCCAGCCCGGGCAATGGATCATAGACCTGGGGCCGGTGCTGCTCTTCGTCCTGAGCTTTGTCCTGCTGCAGCGCTTTCCGGCTTACAAGGACAACGCCGTTTACATCGCGACCGGCGTCTTCGTCGTCGCCATCATTGCCGCCATGATCTATAGCCAGATCACCCGCGGGCGC
This sequence comes from Pseudomonadota bacterium, assembly GCA_016195245.1. GTDB lineage: Bacteria > Pseudomonadota > Alphaproteobacteria > Caulobacterales > Aquidulcibacteraceae > Vitreimonas. The sequence goes on along the minus strand of JACQAC010000039.1, from coordinate 17,783 downwards.
ATTCCGCCGGCGCTCATCGTCACTGGCGTGATCATCACCGCCTTCGGCGTCCTGACCATCGCGCTCCACAACGAGACCTTCATCAAGGTCAAGAACACGATTGAGAACGGCTTCTTCGCCGTTGCGATCGCTGGCTCATTGCTGATGGGTCAGAATGCGCTGCGTCTTGTCTTCGGTCACGCGCTCAACATGTCGGAGGGTGCCTGGACGATCTACGCCTGGCGGTGGGCGGCGCTCTTTGCAACCTTGGCGATCGTCAATGAGATTATGCGCTACACTTTGACGACAGCCGGGTGGATCACTTGGCATTTCCCAATTCTGTTCGGACTCACCGTCGTTTTCGTGCTCGCCAATCTGCCATTCATCATGAAACATCACATTGAAGACGAGCCTACTTCTTCACCAACCCCCAACTGAGCCATAACTCTTTTTGGCTGATTTTCGCCTCATCGGCGTATCACGCTCTCCGCCATGATTGATCGCGCCGCTCGCGGCGATAAGCTCCACTCACTCTTGGGGGCTTCTATTTATGGCTCGCACCATGACGGACCACGCTGAGTCCGAGCGCTACGTGCTTGCGGGATCCGCCAGCCATCTGCTGCATCGCGCCGAGCAACTGGCTTCCGAATGTTTTGCCGCTCTTGCGAAAGATGCGCTGACGCTACGCCAGTTCTCCGTGCTCGCCGCAATCGCCACTGATCCGGGTTTGAGCCAAAGCGCGCTGGTACGCATCACCGGCATCGATCGCTCGACGCTTGCCGACATGATGAGCCGCATGGAAAAGCGTGGATTGGTCACGCGGACCGCCTCTGCGCTCGACGCCCGTGCATTGTCCATCCATCTCTCGCAGAATGGCGCAACAATGCTGCGCGGCATGGACAAGCACGCGCGCGCCGCCGACGCCGCGATCCTCGACTTCCTGTCCAAACCCAAGCGGCGAGCACTGGTCGCTATTCTGGCCGAGCTCGCGGACCTAGTAACCACGAAGGTTTCGGGCACGCCAGCAACACCGAGCTGCAGGCCAAACCGCCCATCCGGATCAAAACCAACCTCCCGGAACGGATTGCCGAGTTCCTCAAGGAAGGCGCTGGTGTCGCTTGGTTGATCCTTATAAGCGACTCCGATGATCTCCACCCCTTGTCCGTGAAGCGCCATCAGCTGGGGGTGCTCAGCCCGGCACGGCACGCACCAAGATGCGAACATGTTGATGATATGCACGCGCCCGTGCATGTCTTGATCGCGGAGCAGCGCCCCGCCGCCGAGACGAGCGAGCGCATAGATTGGCGCCGGGCGTCCGACATCACCGGCAGTAATGGCGGCTGGCGGCCCACCGCCACGCAGTAGAAGCACCCCGCCAACAATTACAATGAGCGCCAGCGCGATGAGCGGAATGAAGGCGCCAACTCGCCTCACTGCTCTGCGCTCCGCTTCGCATCGAGCTCACGCGCCCGTTTGGCCCAACCGCGCGCACGCAGGGCCACGGTCACCGCCAGCACAGCGAGGCCGCCGAGGGTCACGGCGTACGCCGCGACGACGAAGTGCCAACCGCCGGTGATCATGCTGCGTTCGCTCCACGCATCCGCGCCGCCTCCACACGCCGCCGGTTGATCGCGGCGCGCATGTTGGTGAGCAACAGAGCGCCGAATAGCGCCATGTATGCGAACGCCATCGCGAACAACGGCCCCATCATCGCAGGATCGATCGCGGAACCGCCCGGTCGGAACACACTTGCAGGCTGGTGGAGCGTGCTCCACCAGACAACCGAGAAATGCACGATGGGCAGGTTTATCAGGCCAACCAAACACAAGATCGCAGCCAACCGTGCTGCCTTCTCTTCATCTTCCACCGCGTTCCAAAGCGCGATGTAGCCCAGATAGATGATGAAGAGGACGAGCATGGACGTGAGACGTCCATCCCACTCCCACCAAGTTCCCCAAGTCGGCGCGCCCCAGAGTGAGCCAGTGATCAAGCACAGGCCCGCGAACGTGGCGCCTATCGGCGCTGCGGCGCGTGCGGCGACATCAGCCAGCGCGTGACGCCAAACCACCCCCACGAAGCTCGCAACCCCCATAAACCCGTAGATCGCCAGGGACCACCACGCGGCTGGCACATGCACGTACATGATCCGCACCGTCTCGCCTTGCTGATAGTCCGCCGGCGAGTAAATCAGCGCCCACGGCACTCCAACCGCGAACAGCACCAGCGCAAGAACCGCAAACAGCGGCGCGGCCCACCCGGAAAGCTGCATAAAGCGGGCGGGGTTGGCGAAGACAGACAACATGCCGATATCAAGTATCAGGTGTCAGTCGGGGCGTGCAGAGGGCAAGATGACACCTGACAGCCGGCATTGATGTTTCACTCCACCTGCAGCCGTAACGCCGCAGCTGCCGCAATGGGCCCCAAGGCGCTATAGGCGAGCCCGCAACCCGCCAAAATCAAGAATGCCGGCCCAAACCCTGCGCCGCCTGCAACCGCAGAGCCGAAAATAATCGGCGGCGCAAAGAAAGGCAGCACAATGAGCGAAATCAAGACGCCGCCGCGCTTCACACCCGCCGTCACAGCCGCTCCCACCAGCCCTACGCCGATGAAACCCGCCATCCCGAGGCCCAAACTCATAACAATCGCCGGCACCAGTTCCAAAGGGGCCTGTAGCGCAATCGCCACCGGCGCGCCCGCGAGCGCAATCGGCAGACCAATTGCGCACCACAGCGCGGCCCCCTTGGTTAGAACGATCATTTCGAGGGGCGCGGGCGAGAGCAGAAACTGATCCAGAGATCCGTCTTCGAGGTCGGCCTGAAACAGTCGCTCCAATGTCGCCAGCACGGCAAGCGCCGCAGCGATCCAAACTAGGGGCGGCCCAGCCGCAACAAGCAAAGCGTGTTCCGGCCCCATAGCTAGCGGCACCAACGTCGCCGCGCCCAAAAAAAATCCCAGCGGCGCCATGGCGCCGCCGCCGGCGCCCCACATCAGCGCGAAATCGCGCCGGAACGTCGCTGCAAGCGGGCTCATGCCCCCACCGTCACGACTTGATCAGGCTTGACGCCCAGAGGCTCATGCACCGCCGCCAGCACCAAGCCGCCGCTGGAGCAATGCGTTGAGATGAGCTCCGCCAACACGTTGCGCCCGTTTACATCGAGCGCGGCAGCCGGTTCATCCAGCAACCAGATGGGCCGCGGCGCCACCAGCAGCCGCGCCAACGCCAAACGCCGCGATTGCCCTTGGCTCAACGCTAGCGCTGGCAGATCCGCGACTCGTCGCAAGCCAACGCGAGTGAGCGCGTCGCGTTCGTAACCACCGAGCAACCCACCCCAATAACGCACATGTGCGCTTGCAGACGCGGCGGCCTTCAAACCATTGAGATGCCCGAGATAGTGGAGCGCCTCGCTCGGCTCCTCTACACGCGCGAACGTGACCTGCCCCGCACGCGGTTTCAGAAATCCCGCAACGGCGCGTAGCAAGCTCGTCTTGCCCGAACCGTTCGCACCTCGAATTTCCGCATAGCTGCCGGATTGAACTGCAAAGCTTAGGTTTTCGAACAGCGCCCGTCCGCCGCGCGCAATAGCGAGGTCGTGAACCGTAAGTCCCGGTTTGTCTTGGAAAGGTCTGCCCGCGCCCATAATCCGGCCCGCTTCTAAAGCGCGTCTAAGCAAAGTGAAATGCGGTTTTGCTGCTGAGCTACGCGAAACCGGCGGCTTGTCTCTTGTGGAGAGAAGAGCCTGAGTGCTGCGGACACGAGGGAGGATCGCATGCGGCTTCTAGTAGCGGCGCTGGTGTTGGCCGGCGCGTTGGCGGCCTGTGGACAAACCACCACAACCCACACGGAACAGGCGCCAGCTAACGGGCTGGTCGCTCAAAGCAGCATGACCGCCGAGCGCGGCCGCGATGCGCCGGCGTCCGGGCCAGCCTCGGCCGATGAGGAGATCGCTACCGACGCAAACGCTGGCGGCGAGCAGCGCCAAACCAATGCGATCTCTCCATCCGCGCAGACGATGTACCTCGCTTACTCCTACCAAACTGGTTTGGAGATTCCCTCAGGGCGCCTTGCCAATGTTATGGATGCGCACGTACGCGCTTGCCAAACTGCGGGTCCGCGCTTGTGCCAACTCGTCGGCGCCAGCCGCAGTGGCGATCCCGACAGCGCCATGAACGGCACGGTCGATATTCGCGGCGAGCCCAATTGGCTGCGCAGCTTCATGGGCAGCATCGCCGCGCAGGTAAACGCCGCCGGTGGTCGCGTGCTGTCGCAAGCGACCACAACAGAAGATCTCACGCGCTCCATCGTCGACACCGAGGCGCATCTGCGCGCGCAGACTGCGTTGCGCGATCGTTTGCAGCAATTGCTGCAAAGCCGCCCTGGCCGCCTCTCCGACCTCCTCGATGTCGAGCGGGAACTTGCTCGCGTACAAGGTGAGATCGACTCCACGCAATCCAACCTCGCTGTCATGCGGGCGCGCGTGGATATGTCGGAACTAACAATCACCTATCAGTCCGCGCCGCGTCCGGTCGGCAGCGACACCTTCGAACCACTGCGTCAGGCCGGCGCGAACTTCCTCGGCATCGTGGTCGGCGGGTTTGCGGCGATCATAGTCCTGATCGCGGGCCTCTTGCCGTTCGCCATCGTGATCGTGCCGATCATTTGGGCATTGCTCGCATGGCGCCGGCGACGTGGCGGACGGTTTTTCGGCCACAAGCAGCCCGACCCACCATCCGAAAGCTGATAGGAAGGCGGCCCTGGCCCACGGCAGGCCGGGGCCGCAACGATTTGTCCAGTCGTCGTAATTGCGCGTTCACAAAACAGGGCTAAATACGAAGGACCGCGCGCTGGATTTGATTCCTTGGGGCGCACCCCAAAGCGCCTGCGATCTCTGACCTCAGATATCTCAGGAGCATCCTCATGCCATCTTTGAACTCATTCGACGCCCGCCGCACACTGAGCGCCGGTGGCAAGACCTATGTCTATTTCGATCTCCACGCCGCCGCACAGAACGGTCTCGGCGATATCTCGAAGCTGCCGCTCTCACTGAAAGTGCTGTTGGAAAACCTGCTGCGCGCCGAAGACGGCGTTGCGGTGAAGAAAGCCGACATCCTGGCGATGACCTCTTGGCTCATCAACAAAGGCAAAAACGAAGTCGAGATCGAATTCTCGCCGGCGCGTGTGTTGATGCAGGATTTCACCGGCGTTCCCGCCGTTGTCGATCTTGCGGCCATGCGAGACGCCGCTCTCGGCCTCGGCGTCGACCCGGAAAAGATCAATCCGCTGGTGCCGGTTGATCTGGTTATCGACCACTCGGTCATGGTCGACAATTTCGCGCACGCGGACTCGTTCGCGAAGAACGTCGAACTCGAATACCAGCGCAATGGCGAGCGCTACCAATTCCTGCGCTGGGGCCAGGGCGCGTTTGCGGATTTCCGCGTCGTCCCGCCTGGCACCGGCATCTGTCACCAGGTAAACCTCGAATATCTCGGCCAAACCGTCTGGGTGCGAGAGATCGAGGGCGAGACCTACGCCTATCCTGACACCGTGGTCGGGACGGACTCCCACACGGTGATGATCAACGGCATCGGCGTGCTGGGATGGGGCGTGGGCGGGATCGAAGCGGAAGCGGCGATGCTTGGCCAATCCATCTCCATGCTGATCCCGGAAGTGATCGGCTTCCGTTTGACCGGCAAACTCCCGGAAGGCGCCACCGCCACCGACCTTGTGCTCACCGTCACGCAAATGCTGCGCAAGAAGGGTGTGGTCGGGAAGTTCGTGGAATTCTTCGGCCCCGGCCTCGACAATATGAGTGTCGAAGACCGCGCCACCGTCGGCAACATGGCGCCGGAATACGGCGCTACCTGCGGCTTCTTCCCCGTAGATGCCAAAACCATCGATTATTTGCGCGCCACCGGACGCGCTGCGGATCGCGTCGCGCTGGTAGAGGCTTACTGCAAACAGCAGGGCCTTTGGCGCACTGAATCCGAGCCGGAATTTACCGACACACTCGAGCTTTCGCTCTCGGACGTGCGCCCATCGCTCGCCGGCCCGAAACGCCCACAGGACCGCGTGCTCGTTGGCGCGCTGGCGGAGGGCTTCACCAAGTCGATGGAAACCGAATTCCGCAAAGGCGGCGAGCTCAAAAAGCGCGTGCCGGTGGCGGACGGCGGCCACGATGTCGGCCATGGGGACGTTGTCATTGCGGCCATCACCTCCTGCACCAACACGTCCAACCCATCGGTGATGCTCGCGGCCGGTCTCGTCGCCCGCAACGCGCGCGCCAAGGGACTCAAAGTGAAGCCGTGGGTGAAAACTTCGCTCGCGCCCGGCAGCCAAGTGGTGACCGACTATCTGCGCCGCGCTGAGCTCGACGACGATCTCGACGCGCTCGGCTTCAACCTCGTCGGCTACGGCTGCACTACCTGCATCGGCAATTCCGGCCCGTTGCCGCCAGCGATTTCGCAGGCCGTCAACGACGCGGATCTAGTTGTCGCGTCGGTGCTCTCCGGAAATCGCAACTTCGAAGGGCGCGTAAATCAGGACGTTCGCGCCAATTATCTTGCCTCACCACCTCTTGTGGTGGCGTACGCGCTGGCAGGATCGGTTTACGTCAACCTGGAAACTGAACCACTCGGCAATGGCAGCGATGGCAAGCCAGTCTATCTGCGCGACATCTGGCCCTCGAACCAAGAAATCGAAGCGACTGTACGCGCGGCGGTGACGCCGGAAATGTTCGCCGAACGCTATGGCGACGTCTTCCGCGGGGACGACAAATGGCGCGCCATCCAAGTCACCGGCGGACGCACCTACAAGTGGGACATGGGCAGCACTTATGTGCAGAACCCGCCCTATTTCGAAGGCATGACGCTCGAACCGGCGCCGCTGAAGGACGTCAACAACGCGCCGATCCTCGCGCTCTTCGGCGACTCGATCACCACCGACCACATCAGCCCGGCCGGTTCGATCAAGAAAGTCTCGCCTGCCGGCGTTTATCTGAACGAACACCAAGTGCCGCAAAGCGAGTTTAACTCGTACGGCGCGCGGCGCGGCAACCACCAAGTGATGATGCGCGGCACCTTCGCCAACATCCGCATCAAGAACGCCATGGTAACCAACCCGGACGGTTCAATCGTCGAAGGCGGCTACACTATCCATCACCCGTCTGGCGAACGCATGTTCATCTATGACGCAGCCATGCGCTACCAGGCTGAAGGCAAGGATCTCGTGGTCTTCGCCGGCAAGGAATATGGCACCGGCTCGTCGCGCGACTGGGCGGCTAAAGGGACGCGCCTGCTTGGCGTCCGCGCCGTGATTGCGGAAAGCTTCGAGCGCATCCATCGCTCAAACCTGATCGGGATGGGCGTGCTACCACTCCAGTTCATCGACGGCATGAGCTGGGATCAGCTGCAGCTCACCGGTGCCGAAACGGTCTCCATTGGGGGAATCGGGGAACTGACGCCCCGGCAGCGGGTGAATCTGCGTATTGGTCGCAACAACGGTCGTGTCGACGAGGTAGAGGTCCAGTGCCGGATCGATACCGAGAATGAGGTTCTTTACTTCAGAAACGGCGGTATCCTTCACTATGTTTTGCGGGGGCTCGCGAAGTCTGCCTGACCGGACGGATGCCATCCGGCAGCGCCGTAACGCTGGTTTGATTCGAACCAGCGGCGGCCTGGGGTCATGTTCGCCGGCATGATTTTCCGCGCTTTCGCCGCCGCGCTGCTGGGCTTGGCGGCGCTCGCCCTGCCAGCGCGCGCGCAAACGTCGCCGACGGGTGAGCATCCACAAGTGGTGCTCGAACTCTACACCAGCCAAGGGTGCGTCCAGTGCCCACGCGCCAACCGGCTCGTGGGCATGTTTTCGCGCGAGCCCGGCGTGCTTGCCCTAACCTTCCCCGTCAGCATTTGGGACTATCTCGGATGGCGCGATACGCTGGCGCGTCCCGCCTACAGTGACCGCCAGCAGGCCTATTCGACGGCGATGCACGTACGAGGCCGCGTCACACCGCAACTGGTTTACAATGGCGTCCGTCAGACCGGCGCATCCGATTGGGATGATGCGCGCGCCGCTCTTAACGACTCGCGCCGCGACCCGCGGCCGGAGGGCGCTTCAGAAGTTGCGATCACGCGCCTCCGCAATGACCGTATCCGTGTTTCCATCGGCGCCAACGCGCGCGGCGCAGGCGCGGACATTTGGCTGATCGCCTTCGACCCTGGCCCGGTGATCGCCGTGGTCGGTAGCGGCGTCAACGTCAACCGCAGCATCTCGCACTACAACCTTGTCGACCAGATCTGGCGGATCGATTCGTGGAACGGCGACGCGACGTGGTTCGAGCGGGACCATTGTGTACCGGAATGCGCGGTGCTGGTCCAACGACCAGGGGGACAGATTCTATCCGCCGCCTACACATCCCGACCGGGACGTTATCCGCAGCGCCAGATCTACTGAGGCGGCACGCTCGTTGAAGGCGGCGCCGGCGTTGCCTCATTCACCGCGGAGCGAGACGGTGCGGTCGCCGGAATCAGCGCACTCAACGGAGGTGCGACCGCATTCACTTGCATCGGGGTCAGCGCATAAGCCCAGGCCGAAGAGCGATCATTGATCGCCAAAGCAGCAGCTTCTTGGGCCGGATTGCCCGGCGTGACCGCCCGCGCAACCAATTTGATCCAGACTTTGGTGTCGCTTGGAATCAACTCCGCGTCGATCGCCACGCCATCCGTGGTGGTCGCCCGCAGGTGCGCCACCGAAGCGCCCTGGATCGCCGGCGCCGGCTGCACATCAACCGGCGCAAGTTGTGTGATCGCTTCAGCGGCCGACGCCACGCTGATTTGCGACGGGGTGGCCAGGGGCGGCGACGTCAGCCGCCAAGCGGCGTCCGGTCCGCGATCGAGGATATAGGCGCGGCCCTGCTGTGGCGTGATCTCGACACGCGCCAGCCGTTCAACTGGCAGATCCAACGGGCGAAGATTGAGCCATGACGCTACATCGCGCAGGGGCGGCAGCGGCCCTTCGGCAGCCCAAGTCTGATTGTCGTCGGGGCGGCGCACATAAACGACGTTCTGTCCCGCCGTCGGAACCGTGCCGAGAATAAGGTTCACCAGCAGCGCCCCGCGACCATCCTCGATCTGCACCAGCACGCCATGGCCGCCATGCCGCGGATCACCGACGCCAAGTCGTTCGAACTTCGCGGCATCAGTGGTCATGCGACGTGTAAAATGTAGCTGCTCCAGACCTTGTGTCAGCGCCGCCAGGCGCCCGCTCAGCACCGGGTAATCGCCTCGATCGCGCATCACCCAAACGCTCTCGTTGCCGCGCTGCGCGCGCTCGATGCGGTAGCTCGCATCGGAGCTGGTTATGATAATACGCCGGCCCGCGCCGATGCTGTCGTGCAGGCCTGGGACCACCAAGCCGGACGCCAAATCGGGCCGCGACGCACGCGTCTCGATTCCCACCGTCACGGCTGCGACCGCGATGAGCCCAGCCGCCGCCAAGAGTAAGGTCAGCGCCTGGCCTTTGCGGCGCTCAGCCAAAGCCGTTGTCATCGCCGCGCTCCTTGTGCGCGCCGCTGCCTGCGCCAAAAGAGGATCAGCCCGACGCCCGCCACCAGGATGGGCGCGAGCCATACATTGATGAACACGATCCACGCCTCGAGCGAATTGATGCCGCTGCGCAGATCGCGAGCAACGCCACGCAACTGACCGCGCACCTCATTGATCTGTCCTTGGAACCGCTGAAGCTCCGCATTTTCTTCTGGCGACAATTCCGCGCCGAGATTGCCACCATAGGCGGCCGAGCCGCGCCCTCGCGCCTGCAGTTCCGCTAAACGCCGTTGCGTATCCTCGTACTCACCCTGCAGCTGCTCTTGGCGCTGTAGAATCAAGCGTTGCGCTTCCGCTTCCATGTTGTCGATGGAGGTCATGCGCCGGATCGACGGTGCTCGGGAGCGCAGCGACACGAGCGCATCCGAGCCGCCAAGCACATCCATGGCGTTCAACGCAAATGATGCATTGTCCGCAGCGGCGCCGCCATTTTGCGGATCGATATAGAAATCATCGGCCAGAAAATCGGTGTCCGCGACAACCACCAGTTCCGCAGGCCGCTGCGAGCGCAGGATGCGTGGCGCCAACATGTCCGCGCCCTCCGGCGGTCCCGCTGGAAACGCCGTCTGCAACGTGCCCGACAGTCGTACCGCCAAAGTCTCCACACGGCTCTCTGACGACCAGTTCTGCAAGAGCTCAAACGGCGACGGGCGCATCAACGCTTGCACCGCAGGCATGTGCATCGTTTGTGGACTGCTGTGCGCCAAGACGTGGGACTGCAGACCCTCGCGCGGACTGATGTTCAAGGCGCCGGATAAGGCAAAATTGATGCCGCGGTTCAACCAGGCGGTCATCAAGTCCTGCCGATCGAGCTGCGCCGCCGGAACTGTAAAGAACAATGGCTGGCGAATTTGCACAGTCTGTCCGTTCGGCGCTTGCGCTTGCACCGGGAGTGCGCCGTCCGCATCGAGCACAACGTCTTGCGACATCGCCACACCCCAGCGCGACAGCAGCGGTTCAAGTGCGGACGACGTTGGCGCGGGCGCGGAGGGCGACATCGGATTGAAGCTGGCGCTCTGTTGGGCCGCCTGCATCGAAGCAGGATCAAGGGCAATGAACGCGCGTCCCTTGCGCAGGATGAATTGATCCACGGCGTAAAGCTGCGCTGGCGACAGCGCCCACGGATGGATGATCGCCAGCACATCCGCATCCGGAATTTGTGTGAAATTCTGCGGCAGCTTCGTCACGTTGAGCAGCCGGCCCATCTCCGTCGCAAACGTCGATTGCCCCGTTGGAGCGCCCTGCGCGCTGGAAGCGCTCGCCGGATCCATTGGTAGAGCGGTGATCAGCGCCACGCGCGTGCGGTCGGGGTGCTCCAGTTCAAAGATCAGTCGCGTGATCTCGTATTCGAGGAACGCTTCCCGCGAAGGATCGAAGAACGGGATCGTGCGCTTGTCGTCGATGGCGTTGGCGCCGGTCAGGCCGAAATAGATCGGATCGGAATTGTCGTCCGGGCGCACGCCCTGAATACCGGCCTCTTGCGCCTGGTCTTCCTGCTCGGTGAACGGACGCACATTCACTTCGGTGAAGCGCACACGCCCATGCGAGTGCGCCGCGAATGTCTGCAGCATCTCCCGCACGCGACTGGCATAAGCTTGCACTTGCGGCGCGCGTGAAGCGGCGTCGCGCGAATAATAGAGCTTCAGCTCAACGCTATCGCTCAGGTGATCGAGCGTGAACTGCGTCCCCGGCGACAGCGAGTAGAGATGGTTCTGGGTGAGATCCAGCCGCCACGAGCGGAACCAGGAATTTCCGATCACGTTCGCCGCCACGAACATGAGCAGGAAGGCCAAAGCGGCCAGGAGCGCAAATCGGCGTGCGGTCATGGCTTAGCCTCCCCGCCGTGCGTCGACGGAAACGGCGGTGAAGCCAAGACAAAGCGCGATCAGCGAGAGGAAATAGAACACTGACCGGAATTCCACGACGCCGCGCTGCGCTGCGTCGAAGTGATAAAGGATGGAGAAACGCGAAATCGTCTCCGCGACGCCCCCGCCCACAACACCAGCGAAGAAATCCGACACCAGCGGCAAGCCCAGTGCCGTCAGCAAGAATGAGAACAGCACCGCCAGCACGAACGCCACCACCTGGGCCGGCGTCAGCGCCGACATCGCCGAGCGCGTTGTCCGGTGAGCCCAGGAAGTTGACCGTGATCCAAAGCGGAAAAGTCAGCACCAGCGCCGCGCCGGCCACCGTCCATGCCGCGAAATATTTCCCGAGCACCAAAGACCAAGTCGGCGCTGGCAACGTCAGCAACAGCTCCACCGCGCCTGATCGCGTCTCTTCCGCCCACAGCCGCATCGAGATGGCGGGCAGGAACACCATGAATAGCCAAGGATGAAACGCGAAGAACGCCGAGAGGTCGGCGCGGCGCTGTTCAAAGAAGCCGCCCACTTGGAATGTGAACAGCCCGATTGCGAATAGAAACACCGCCACGAACACGTAGGCTGTCGGCGTCGTTACATAAGAGAGCAATTCACGGCGATAGATCGCCGCCATGCTGGCGAGCGCGGGACGCTTCTTCATTGGCGTTCCTCGCCGCGTGTGAGCGTCTCGAAGGCTTTTTCCAAACTGCCGTATTTTTCGCGCAGCTCGGCCGGCGTCTGATCGACGACGATGCGCCCTTGGTCGATGACAATCGCGCGTGTGCAAACCGCGTCGACTTCTTCGAGGCTATGCGTCGAAATGATCAGTCCGCGCTCTTCGCCCAACTTACGGATCAGGTCCCGCACAGCGTGACGCTGGTTGGGATCGAGACCGTCCGTGGGTTCGTCCAAGATCAATAAGAGCGGCGAGTGAAGCAGCGCCGACGCCAGGCCCACGCGCCGACGATAGCCCTTGGACAGCGTTTCGATCGGTCGGTCGATCGTGTCGCCCAGACGCGCATCTTGCGCCGCGCGACGCACCGCGTGGCGCGCGGCCTCACGGGACATTCCGCGCGCTTCGGCAACGAACCGTAGGAACGACCACGGGGTCATCTCCCCATAGAGCGGGGCGCCTTCGGGCAAATACCCGAGGCGCTCTTGCGCGCGGCGGCGGTCTTGCGCCACGTCAATGTTGAAAATCTTCGCGACACCTTCGTCCGGCTCAAGATAACCGGCGATCATGCGCATGGTTGTGGTTTTGCCCGCGCCATTCGGCCCGAGAAACCCGACAATCTCACCAACATCTAGCGAAAAGCCGATACCGTCGACGGCCACTCTGCGGCCAAACGATTTCCGCAAGCCATCGACCTGCAGCAGCATGTGGATTGCGCACCCCTAAGAACGAAGCCGCGCTCTTAAAACCGTTTTGGCGAAAACACCACCGCTACTTATCCCCAAACTTGGCGGCTCTCGGCGAATCACGTGCGGCGCTTTCGCGCTGTGCTTTCGACCATGTAAACGCAATCGCGATGGCATGGGGAGCGTCTGTCACTTGTCGAATGTGGCTGTGCCCGTTCCGCAAACACCACGCTTTCGCTTGCGTGGAAAAGCGCTGTTTAGAGCCAATTTGGCGCCAGATACGACAAAGCCCGCGATCATCGCGGGCTTGCTTGAAATAAGTCGTGACCGGTCGAAGCGCACTACGGGGGGGGCTGGGGGGGCTGATGGATACCCCGCAATGAGCCTTTCTCCGACCGGCCACGAAGCCAAGGTCGCGCCGCAATTGGGCACGCGCAAGCTCAAAATGCGGCAAAACGCGTCTAATGCCGATTTGTAATCTGTGACGAATTGAGCGCACTATTGTTGTCCACAGGAGTTCAACAGGGCATGAGCGCTCGCACAGTGTTTTTCGAACGCCTGGAGTTAGATCGCCTGTTTCGGTTCTACGGCCGCATGGTCGCCGCGGGGGAATGGCGCGACTACGCGCTCGACGCTTTGCCGGACTGCGCTCTGTTCAGCGTCTATCGCCGCACGAGCGAAGCGCCGCTCTACCAAATCGAAAAACGACCAGAGAACGCGCGAAAACAAGGCGAATATTGCGTGAAGGCCATCGACGGCCGGGTGTTACGCCGCGGATCCGACTTGGCGCGCGTGCTCTCGGTCTTGGAGCCAAAACGCATGCAGGTTGTAGCGGACTGATTGCACAACCAGCTCTAAAGAGATCGCAAAGAAAAACGCCCCGGCCAAGACCGGGGCGTTTCTTGTCTTTCACGATCGTGCCGCGCTTAACGGCGGCCGCCCATCAGACGCAGGATGCTAAGGAAGAGGTTGATAAAGGTGATGTAGAGGCCAAGCGCGGCGTAGGTTGTGCCAACCGACATCGCGCGCGCGTTGCCGCCAAGATCATAGTACATGTACTTGATCATCTGCGTCTTGTACGCGGTCAGTCCTGAGAACACCAAAACGCCAATCACCGAGATCGCGAAGTCGAGGCCGTTGATCGGCGCGCCGGTGAAATAGGCAAAACCCAGATTCACCACTGACGCGAGAATCATGCCCAGCACGCCCATGTAAAGGAATGTGCCCCAGCCTGAGAGATCACGCTTCGTGGTGTAGCCCCACAATGAAAGCCCCCCGAACGTCGCCGCCGTCACCAGAAGCGCTTTAACGATCGTGAGCATCCCGGCACCCGATGCTCCAGCATAGATCGCAACCGTGAGACCAAGGCTCAATCCCATCGTAGCCACGACGCCCCAATAAATGACGTTCGCCGCTGTCGGTGACGGGTTTTTCAAGAACCAGCTTGAAATCAGGATCAGCACGAGTGGCGCGAACAGCACGACAAACGCTTGCGGGCCGCCGAACAGCAACTGTAGCGCGACCGGCGTCGTCGCCACGCCGTACGCGATAGCGCCCGACAGCAACAGGCCGAGGCCCATCTTGTTGTAAACCCCGAGCATGAAGCTGCGCAGGCCGGCATCGACCGCCATGTCGGCGCGCTCGGCGGGAATGCTTCGCGCCTGCGGGTGGTAGTCGCTCATTCAATTTCCTCCTGGGCCCACGGACCACGCCGAGGGGACTGCCCCGCCAATATGGCTGCGCGACCCAACTCCAGCAAGGAAAACGAGGCGCCCATCGCGGTTGCAGAACGAACGCGCCCCGCCCACAATCCGGCAAGAAAAAGGCAAACAGAAAGCAACTGTTCCTCGGACGGCGCGTTACCACATCGGCGCTGCTCCTGTCCGACGCGGGCGGTCGCTGGGCAGAATCGCGCTAACGACGGGCGCGGAGGTTGAACCGGGGTGGCTGACGAAGACGATCCGAGCGGACCGGAGGATCCTCCTGTCCAGCCCTCGCGCGGCGAAAGCGGCGCGCCAACGGACCGGTCCGACGGCGCGCCGGTTGAACGCGGTGAAAGTGCTACCCCCGAGGAGCAACATCGCTCTGCTGAAAGCCCGAATTCGTCTTCATCGGCGGAAGACAACGGAAGTCCGTCAGAAGACGCCACGCTTGGATCGGCGCCAGCCCCTGAATCCAGCCTCGATGGCGACCCGGTTCGAGGAGCTGGCGCGTATGACGCAAAACCGCCAGCGCCTGCGCCGCTAGCGCCACCACTGTTGCTCAAGGAATCCAACGCCAGTCTGCCTCCGAACTATTTTCGCGCGGCGGGGGATCCTGACGAACCGCCGGAAGAGCCGGACAATTCCCTGCCCGCGCGCGCGCACCGCTCGTTCGCGCAGAAATGGGTGCAATTCCGAGCGTTCGCCGAGCCAAGATATGTGGCCTTCATAGGTGGCGCGCGCACTTTCTGGCGCGACTTGTTGCTGCGCCTGCGCGGCGTGCGACATCCGCGCTCCGTGCGGGAAGCGGCAGTGTGGACGGGTTGGCTGGCCGCGGGCTTCGTCACGCTCGTGGTGGGATTCTTCTTCTTCGTTACCTGGGGTATGCCCTCGACCGATGATCTGTGGCAGGCGCGCGGCAGCCAGAGCATCACGTTCCTCGACCGCAACGGCCACGTTATTCTGCGTGAGGGCGCGCAAAACGCGCCGCCGGTCGACCTCGCATCGCTGCCTCCCTATGTCCCGCAAGCGTTCGTCGCCATCGAGGACCGCCGCTTCTACCAACACTTCGGCGTCGATCTCGGCGGCATGATGCGCGCCGGCGCCGAAAACATGCGCGCCGGCCACGTCGTGCAAGGCGGCTCAACAATCACCCAACAGCTCGCCAAGAACCTCTTCCTCAGCAACGAACGCTCATGGCGGCGCAAGCTGCAAGAAGTGGCGATGGCGATCTGGCTCGAGACCAAATTCACCAAGAACGAAATTCTAGCACTCTATCTGAGCCGCGTTTACTTCGGCGCTGGCGCTTACGGCATTGAAGCCGCCGCCGAGCGCTATTTCGACCGCCCCGCGCACGATCTAACCTTGCTGCAATCGGCGATGCTTGCGGGCCTCGTCAAGGCGCCATCGCGCATGAATCCCGCAAGCCAAGACATGCGCGCTGCGCGCGCGCGCGCCGACACCGTGCTACAGGAAATGGTCAATCTCGGCTATATTACGCAGGCGCAGCGGCAGGCCGCGCTGCAGGAAGACTTGGTTGTTAGCCGCCGCAATCCAGCCGGCGTGCTGAGCTACTACCGCGATTGGATCGATCCGGAACTCAACCGCATTATTGGCACCACGCGCGACGATTTTATCGTCGAGACGACGATTGATATTTCGGCTCAGCGTGCCGCCAACGATGCAGTGAATTCAGTACTCAACGAACAAGGGCAAGTCCGTCATGTGGGCGAAGCTGGCCTCTTGGCGATGGACGACACCGGCGGCATCCGCGCCATGATTGGCGGACGCGACTACGAGATCACGCAATTTAACCGCACGACCCAAGCGCATCGCCAGCCCGGTTCGTCGTTCAAGTTCTTCATCTACCTTGCCGCCATGGAGAACGGTCTTACGCCGTGGTCCGTGCGCGAAGACGCGCCGGTTGTCGTACATATTGCTGGACAGCCCGACTACATTCCGGGGAATTACGGCGATCGCTTCCATGGCGCCGTTACGCTGACGGAAGCATTGCAGAATTCCTACAACATGGTCGCGCTGCGGCTAACGCAGGAAATCGGCGGTCAACGTGTCATCGATGTGGCGCGACGGCTCGGCGTACAATCGCCATTGCACAATTACCCCTCGCTCGGCCTCGGCGCTCAAGAAGTTACGTTGCTCGAATTGGTTCGCGGCTACGCGACGATGGCAAACAGCGGCTACAACGTGGAGCCGCATGGCATCACCCGGATCCGACGTGCGACCACTGACGAAGTCATGTGGAGCTGGCGTCCTCAACGTCGCGAGCAACTCATCGCCGATCGCCCCCGGCGGCTGATGGACTATATGATGAACCGCGTTGTCGAAGCGGGGACGGGTACACATGCACGCATGCCGGGCCGCCAAATTGCCGGCAAGACCGGCACCGCCAACGACTACAGAGATGCATGGTTCGTTGGCTTTACGCCTGGGTACGTTGCGGGCGTTTGGGCCGGCAACGACAATCACACCATCATGGATCACGTCACTGGAGGTTCAATCCCGGCGGATATCTGGCAGCGTTTCATGCAAGTGGCGCTACGGAACGAACCTGCGCGGCCGCTCGATATGCCGAGCGCGAGCGACTTTAATAGCGGCGTACCAGAACCAGAGGTGCAAGCCGTAACGGCCGTTGGCGCTCCGCTGGGAGCGCTCACCTCCGGACCGCCTGCGTCGCAAGGTCCGCAGGACACCACTGATCACTCGCTCGACGTTGGACCCCAAGGCTGACAATGTGCGTTTGCGGTAAACCGCGACGTGAGTTCGCCTAGAGGACAAGATGCAAACGCTAAACGATCGCAATGCTTACGGCTGGGTGACGCTGGCCCTTCATTGGCTCGCCGCTGTTGGCGTGTTCATCATGCTGTTCACTGGTTTCACCGCTGGCTTCGCCGAAGACCATGGTGATCGCGCACAAAGCCGCGAACTCATGGGCGTGCATATTGCGCTGGGCGCGGCCTTCTTTGTCATATTCGTTATGCGCATCGCGTCGCACTATGTGCAAAAGGCGCCTGTCGAACCTAGCCAATCCAGCGCGCTCCGCTTCATCGCTCGCGCTACGCACAATCTGCTGCTGCTGATGATCGCCATTCAGATCATCTCGGGTCCGCTGATGATTTGGTCGGGCGCTCATCCAATCAACGCGGGCTTCATAACACTCCCCAGCCCGTTCGCTGTGCGCGACCGCACGATTCACGAGATCGCGGAGAATCTGCACCTCGTCGGCCGTTGGTCTTTGGTCGCGCTTATCTCGCTGCACATCTTCGCT
>JACQAC010000038.1 GCA_016195245.1 Pseudomonadota bacterium | reverse complement strand
TCTCATAGTGCCGATGATGGTGGCGATCGTAGTAATAGGAGCCGCGGGCATCGTGATAATAGCGGTGATGATAATCGTGCGCGGCTGCCGGCGCTGCATTCATCGTCAGCGCGATCATGCCAACGCTCGCCGTCGTGATAAGGGATTTCAACATACCTGCTCTCCTGAATGTGGGCCTGCGCGGGAGAAACGCCTGTAACCAGGCGCCGTTCCGATCTGTTGAGTGCAATCGCACCATCCCGGGGTCCGGCTCAGCTGCCGCTAATTGCGCCGTCGCTTACCGCGATCCCGCCCAGGGTGTCGCTCGCGCCCGCGCGTTTGCCGGCTTTGCCGCGATTTGCGCCAGCCCGGCGCGGGCGGCAAGGGATCTGTCAGCACGGCAAACAACAAACCACCGCTCACCGGCGTTGCTTCTTCAAGCCGCACCTCCACACGCATGCCCAGCGAAAAGCGCTCTCCCGATTGCTCGCCGACGAGCGCGTGCGCCGTCTCGTCGTGAACCCAGCGCTCGGCGCCGAGCGTCGAAATTGGCGCCAGGCCATCCGCTTGGGTCTCATCGAGCCTGATGAACAGTCCAAACCGCGTCACGCCGGTGACGCGCCCAGCGAAACTCGCGCCGACGCGATCGGAGAGATATGAGGCGATATAGCGCGACGCTGCATCGCGCTCTGCCGCCATGCTTTGGCGTTCTGTCTGTGTGATGTGTTCGGCGATCTCTTCGAGGCGCTTGGCCTCGCTGTCCGCGACGCCATCATCGCCAAACTTCAGCGCCTTGATCAGCGAGCGGTGGACTATCAGGTCCGCGTAACGTCGGATCGGCGAGGTGAAGTGCGCGTAGGAGCGCAAGTGCAAGCCGAAGTGCCCGATATTGTCGGGCGAATAAATGGCTTGCGCTTGTGTGCGCAGGATCACTTCGTTGACGATGGCTTGGTTCGGCGTCTTTTGCGCCAGAGAAAGAATACGGTTGAAGCGCGAAGGCGAGACCGTTTGCCCTTTCGCCCAACTCATGTTGACGGTGGGCAGGAAGTCGGTGAGCGCCGCGATCTTCTCCTCACTCGGCCGATCATGGACGCGATAGATCAGCGGCCGGCCCTTTTGCTCAAGCGTCTCCGCGGCGCAGACATTGGCCTGGATCATGAATTCTTCGATGAGCTTGTGCGCCTCGAAGCGCTCGCGCTGCTTCACGCCGGCGACGCGGCCGTTCTTGAAGACGATCTTGTGCTCCGGCGCGTCGATCTCCAGCGGCTCACGCTTCTCGCGTGCTTCCCAGACACAGCGATAGGCGGCCCAGAGCGGCTTCAGGATCGGCTCAAGCAGCGGCTTGGTCTTGTCGTTTGGCTTGCCATCGACCGCCGCTTGCGCCGCCTCGTAGGAAAGCTTCGCCGCCGAGCGCATCAGCCCGCGCGCGAATTTGTGGCGGACCTTCTTGCCGTGTTTGTCGAACACCATTTCGACGGCGAGGCAGGCGCGGTCCTCGCCTTCGAGCAAGGAGCACAAGTCCGCAGACAGTGTTTCCGGCAGCATCGGCGCGACGCGGTCGGGGAAGTAGGTGGAATTGCCGCGCCTGAAGGCACCGCGATCAAGCGCGGAGCCGGGCGTCACGTAGTGCGCGACATCCGCAATGGCGACCCAAACGCGCCACCCGCCCTTGTTGTTGGCGTCATCGTCGGGTTGCGCGAACACCGCGTCGTCGTGATCGCGCGCGTCTTCGGGATCGATGGTGATCAGGGGCAGCTTGCGCAGATCGGCGCGGCCTTTGAGATCGGCCGGTTTGGCGCGATGCGCTTCACGATCTTCGTCCTCGGAGAAGCCTTCGCGGATGCCGTGTGTGTGCATGGCCAGGATCGAGGCCGCGCGCGGATCGTCCTCGCGGCCGATGACCTCGCGCACGATGCCGCGCTTTGGCCCATGCCCGCGATTGCCGTGCGCGAGTTCAGCCATGACCAGATCACCATCGCGCGCCGTGCCGACATGCTCCGGCAGCACGAGCAACGCTTGCCGCACCTTGCGGTCGGCCGGCTCGATGCGTCCGCCGCCGAGTTGGCGCCCGCGATGGTCCTTGGCGACGCGATAGACGCCGAGGATGCGATGCGCGCTTTGGCCGAGCCGTTTGATGACGCGCGCTTCCGGTCCGTCCGGCGTTTGTGCAATGCGCGCCAGCACGCGGTCGCCGATTCCGACCGCTGCTTCGTTCTTCGTGCCACGCGCGTCACCAGGCGCCAGCCGCACATGCGGACCGAACAAGCCATCCGGTCCGCGCATGCGCGCCAGCAATTCGCCGTCAGCATCGCGGTCAACAATCTCCATGACGCCGCTCTCAGGCAGCGCGTGGGCGTCGGCGTAGCGCTTCTTGCCAGTGCGACCGAGCGCGCCGTCTTCTTCCAGCGCGCGCAGAATGTGGCGCAGCTCTTTCTTCTGATCCGGCCCAATATCGAGTTCGCGGGCGATGTCGCGCTTTTGCGCCGCGCCGCCGGATTTGCGGAGCGCCTCAAGCACGCGATCTCGGGTGAGGGGCTCAGGTGGGGGACGATTCTTCGCCATGAGGCTCTATCTGTCACCTCTCCCCCGCAAGGGGGAGAGGTCGCTCGAACTTTGTTCGAGCGGGTGAGGGGGAGTCGGCGCCACATCCCGAGCCGTGGGTGCACCACTCATCGGGCCCTTCGGGCCACCTTCTCCCTCAAGGGGAGAAGGGACGGATCAACTGGCAAGGGCGTTCGCGACGGCATCAGTTCTGATGCTCTGTCGTTTCGTCGGATCGAGCATCTGCAACGTGAGCACGATCCGACCGACCTTCGACAAGCGAGCAGTTACGTTGCTCCAGTCGCTAGTTTCGAGCTGCCGCTTTGCTAAGTCATCCACCAAATAGACGGTGTATTCTGCTGATAGTCGTCGATGCTCTCGTTGAACGGACAGTCAAAGAAATAGGTCTTGCCGTCATAGTCGACAGAAAACGCACGGGGCAGGTCCCAGAAATCGCGGTAGCGAATGGGAAGCCACTCGCTGCTCATTTCTAGTTTGCCTTCTTCGCCGCTTTCTTAGCTGACGCTTGCTTCGCCGCGGCCTTCCTCGGCACAGCTTCTTTCTTCGCGGCGGGCGTCCGGCGCTTCTTCTTGCCGCCGCCTTGCTCGGCGCGTGCGGCGAGCAGCGCCAGCGCTTCGTCCATCGTCACATCTTCAGGCTTCTTATCTTTCGGTGAATTGGCGTTGGTTTCGCCGTCGGTGATGTAGGGGCCGTAGCGGCCATTCATCACGCGCACCGGTTTGCCGGTGACGGGACTTTCACCCAGCTCCTTCAGCGGCGGCACAGGCGCGCGGCCGAAGCGGCCTTTGCCGCCGCCGGCCTTTTTCTCGTCGATGATCGCGACGGCGCGGTTCATCTGGATTTCGAACACGTCGTCGATACCCGACAAGTTCGCGTACATCTTGCCCATTTGCAGGTAGGGCCCGTAGCGACCGATGCCTGCGAAGATCATCTCGTTCTCGCTCGGATGCATGCCGACTTCGCGCGGCAGCGATAACAGCGCGAGCGCTTTCTCGTGCGTGATGCTTTCCGGAGTCCAGCCACGCGGCAGGCCGGCGCGTTTGGGTTTGCCTTCGCCATTCGGCATTTCGAGATACGGCCCAAAGCGGCCGCTCTTCAGCGTCATCGGTCCAGTCGGGCCTTGGCCGAGGTCGATGCCTTCGCCCGGAATAGTGTCTTGACCGTTTTCAACGGGCGCGAGTTGGCGTGTGTATTTGCACTCGGGATAGTTCGAGCAGCCGATGAAGGCGCCGTACTTGCCGAGCTTCAGCGAGAGCTGGCCTGAGCCGCAGCTCTGACATGAGCGCGGCTCCGAACCGTCTTCGCGCAGCGGGAAGATGTGCGGGCCTAACACTTCGTTCAAAGTGTCCAACACCTGCGTGATGCGCAGATCGCCGATGTCGTCAATGGCGCCGGAGAAATCCTTCCAGAAGTCGCGCATCAACTTCTTCCAGTCGAGTTCGCCCGACGAAATTTCATCGAGCTTCTCTTCAAGATCGGCAGTGAAATCGTACTCAACATACTTGCGGAAGAAATTTTCAAGGAACGCTGTAACGATCCGACCGCGGTCATCGGGGATGAAGCGGTTCTTTTCCATCGTCACGTAGTTGCGATCCTGAAGAACTTTCAGGATAGACGCGTAAGTGGAGGGGCGGCCGATGCCCAGTTCTTCGAGTCTCTTGACCAGGCTGGCTTCCGAATAGCGCGGCGGCGGTTCGGTGAAGTGCTGATCGGCCTTCACCTCTTTCACATCAACCCGCTCGCCTTGCTTCAACTGCGGCAGGCGGCTATTTTCTTCGTCTTCCTCATCGTCGCGCCCTTCTTGGTAGAGCGCCAAGAAGCCGTCGAAGAGGATGACTTGGCCGGTGGCGCGCAGTTCGACTCTGCCCGTTGGCTCGGTGAAATCGATGCTGGTGCGCTCAATAGAAGCGGACTCCATCTGGCTCGCCATCGCGCGCTTCCAGATCAGTTCGTAAAGCCGCGCCTGATCGCCCTCGAGTTTCATACGATCGGGGAAGCGTTGCGGATCCGTCGGGCGGATCGCTTCGTGGGCTTCCTGGGCGTTCTTGATCTTGGATGTATAAGCGCGCGGCGCCGCCGGCACGTAATTGTTGCCGAAGCGGGAGCCGATGGCGGTGCGCATTTCACGCATGGCGCCTTCATCCATCGAGACGCCGTCGGTCCGCATATAGGTAATGAGGCCGACCGTCTCGCCGCCAATGTCGACGCCTTCATAAAGGCGCTGCGCCACCTGCATGGTGCGCGAAGCCGAGAAGCCGAGCTTGCGCGCCGCTTCTTGTTGCAGTGTCGATGTCGTGAACGGCGGCGGCGGATTGCGCTTAGTGGGCTTGGCTTCAACGGCGCTGACTTTGAAATTTCCGGCTTTCACCGCGTCACGCGCCGCGTGCGCCATCTGTGCGCTCGGAATGTCGAGGCGCTTCAGCTTCTTGCCTTCGAACGCGGAGAGGCGGGCAGGGAAACTTTCCTTGGCGGAATTCGCAAGGATCGCGTCGACCGACCAGTATTCCTGGGGCTTGAACTTTTCGATCTCGACTTCGCGGTCGACGATGATCCTGAGCGCCACCGATTGCACGCGACCCGCCGAGCGCGAGCCTGGCAGCTTGCGCCACAGCACCGGCGAGAGCGAAAAGCCGACCAGGTAATCGAGCGCCCGGCGCGCCAGGTAGGCGTCGACCAATTCCATGTCGATGTCGCGCGGCGCTGCCATAGCAGCCTTCACGCTGTCCTTGGTAATGGCGTTGAAGGTGACGCGCTGGACGTCCTTGCCCTTCAGCACCTTGCGGTTCCGGAGCGCTTCCAGCACGTGCCAGGAGATTGCCTCGCCTTCCCGATCAGGGTCGGTGGCGAGGATCAGGCGGTCGGCGTCTTTGAGGGCGTCGGCGATTTCCTTGACGCGCTTGGAGGACTTAACGTCCATTTCCCATTCGAGCGCGAAGTCTTCGTCGGGGCGGACCGATCCGTCCTTGGAGGGCAGATCGCGGATATGGCCGTGGGAGGCCAGGACCTTGTAACCTGAGCCCAAATACTTGTTGATTGTCTTGGCCTTAGCCGGAGATTCGACGACGACGACGTTCATTCTGGATTGTGACTTTCCGCTGTTGCCGAGGTCGAAGCGGGCCGGTACCTGGGGTTTGCCCCTCCGCCTTGTCAACGCGGAGAGCTGGGGCCGAGCCGCCCCTTATGCGAGAGGGGCGCTAATTTTTCTTTGCAGACCAATAAGTTAATCGATGTTCAGAAAAAGCGTTTGCCCGATGCAATCATGAGGATATACGACTACGAAATGCAACTAGAACGAGAATACAGCGAAGAACCTGCCGTGGTGAGTGCTGATGACGTAGCGGACTACGTCGCCGCGATGGCATCGGAGTTAGCAGACATGGCTCGCAGGGCCGGGCTCGAGCCGCTCGCCAGCGCCCTTGAGCAGACCCATTGCGTGGCTGCCGCCGCCCTCGCTCGCGGTCGTCACGGAAACGCCGCCCCGGACGACGCGGCGTAGCCTCCCGGCAATGACGCGGCTTGGCCTGAAAGCTCCAACTCCGTCAGCGCAGCCGCCACTGCACCCGCGGGCGCCTCCACCAAACGCGCCAAATCGTTGACGTGAATGGGCGTGGGTGAGAGCAGCGAAGCGATCTTGCGTGGCAGGCCCGCTGGCGCCTCGATGTCGCGTTCAGCAAAGAGCGGGCCTGCCGAGAGCGGCCTCAGCGGCGGCGCACCATCGCCCAATGCCGTGATGATGTCGTCCGCGTTCTCGACAAGTGTCGCTCCCTGTTTGATCAGCGCATTGGAGCCACGCGCACGCGGATCGAGGGGCGAACCGGGCATGGCCATCACGTCACGGCCCTGGTCGCCGGCCGCGCGCGCTGTGATCAGCGATCCCGATCGAAGCGCCGCCTCAATGACCACGACGGCGCGCGACAAGCCAGAGATGATTGAGTTGCGCCGCGGAAAATCGCGTGCCCGCGCCACTGAGCCGAGTGGCGCTTCGCTGACCACCGCACCGCGTTCGACGATCGCCTCGTGCAGTTTTAGATTCTGCGGCGGATAAGGGTGATCCAGTCCACCTGCCAGAACTGCAACAGTCCCCGTCTGCAGCGCACCCTTGTGTGCAGCGGCGTCGACCCCGCGCGCCAAGCCGGAGACAACAATGAAACCGGCAGCGCCCAAATCTGTTGCGATCTGCTGAGCGAGCATCAACGCCGCGGCCGACCCTTCGCGCGCGCCGATCAGCGCAATGGCCGGCTTGTTGAGCCATTTCACATCGCCACGCACGGCCAGGAGCGGCGGCGGTGCATCGAGCTGCGCCAGGAGCGTTGGATAGTCTGGCTCGCATGATGCGATCAGCCGCGCTCCCATGGTGTCGAGCGCGTCGAGTTCGTCTTGGATGCGCGTCTCTTCCGGCGGTTTGGCGTCCGAAATGCGCGGCAGTGCTTCAAGCGCAGTGCGGGCGTTCTTGAAGCGGCCGATAAGACGATGAAAGGTGAGCGGCCCAATACGCGGCGTGCGCGCCAACCGCGCCCAAGCAATCCGCTCCGGGCGCGACAGCGTGCGGTTCATGACTCGGCGGGAGGCGGAAGAGCCGACGGATCGTCCGTGACGTTGCGCGCCTGAACGCTGATCGGTGTATCCTTCTTCTCACCGATCTTCGACTCAACACCGGCGCGCAAGCGCGCGATGTTGGCGCGGTGAGTCCACACAATTAAAAGTGCCAAGACAACCAGGAACGCGATCTCAGAAATGGAATAATTTCCGACCATCGCCAGTAAAGGCGCCACCGCCGCTGCGATGAGAGATGCAAGCGAGGAGAAGCGGAACATCATCGCTATGGTGAGCCAGACCACGCCGACGACCACCCCGAGCGGCGGCATCCCGAACAAGATGAGGCCGAAATAGGTGGCCACGCCCTTGCCGCCCTTGAAACCTAACCACACTGGGTAACAGTGTCCGAGAAAAGCGAACCCGCCCGCTACCAAGCCGGTCTCGATTTCGGATTGCGAGCCGCCGGTCAGCCAGCGCGCCACCAGCAGCGCGATCGCCGCCTTGCCAGCATCAAGCAGCAGCGTGGCCAGCGCCAGATCCTTGCGCCCAGTACGCAGCACGTTGGTCGCCCCGATATTTCCGGAGCCCATGGCGCGAATGTCGCCTAGGCCGGCCGCGCGCGTAATCACCAGCCCGAACGGAATCGAGCCAAGCAAATAGCCGCCGATGGCGGCGAGGACGAACGGTAACATCAGCACCCGCACGTCTCTAACAGGCTCATGCGGCTCTGTGGAGTGGAGACTTCGACCCGTGATCGCCTAAAGTTGGCGCCGCTGGAGGGACGGGCATGCTGACGCGCCGCGATTTGGGATTGGGCGCCGCCGCTGCGGCACTGGCGGGATGTACGCCGGCTTACACGCCCGCGACCTTTCCGGCGCTACGCTCACGCCAATTTCCGCGCGACTTCGTCTGGGGCGTCGCGACCTCCGCCTTTCAGACGGAGGGCGCACTCGACGCTGATGGTCGCGGGCAGAGCATCTGGGATGTGTTTCCGCGCGACAAGATCGCCGATCACTCCGACGCCGCGGTCGCCGTCGACTCCTACCATCGCTACCGCGGCGCAACTTGAAGATCATATCACGCCCTACGCGACGCTTTTTCACTGGGATTTGCCGCTCGCGCTGCAGCAACAGGGTGGATGGGCGCAGCGTGACACTGCGCAACGTTTTGCGGAATACGCCAACATCATCGCCACCCGCCTGGGCGACCGCGTCAAGCACGTCTGCATCATGAATGAGCCTTCGGTGCATGTTTTCGCGGGTCACGTGATCGGCATTCATGCGCCTGGTCTGAAAAACGCCAACCTCATCGGCCCGGTGACGCATCATTTGAATCTCGCACAAGGCTTGGCGATCCAAGCGTTGCGCGCCGCGCGCTCGGACTTCAGTATCGGCACCACACTGGCGATCACGCCCTCGCGCCCGGCACACGATGGCATTGCGCCTTTGAATGAGGCAGCTGCCAAGGGTTTTGACGCGGTCTGGAACGGCGCCTTCCTCGATCCGCTCTTGAAAGGGATTTATCCGGCTCAAACCCGGGGTTTCATCGAGCCGCACCTGCGAGCAAACGACATGGCCGCGATTCATCAGCCGGTCGATTTCATCGGCGCCAACTATTATGCGCCAGCCTATTTGCGCTTCGATCTCGCCAGCCAGGCGCACATCGCGCCCGCCGATCCGCCGCCGAACACCGAGCGCGACGCCTTCAATCGCGAAGTTGATCCGGCCGGAATGTGGCAGATCCTGAAGCGCCTGCGCGAGGAGTACGGCAATCCGAATGTGCTGATCACCGAGAACGGTTGCTCCGATCCGTTCAGCGACGATCCCGCCATTCAAGACGACACGTTCCGCATCAATTATCTGAGACGACATCTCGAGGCGGTTAAGAGCGCCATGGAGGCCGGTTCGCGAGTCGGCGGGTATTTCCATTGGACGCTGATCGACAATTGGGAATGGGCTGAAGGCTATCGCTCCAAGTTCGGTTTCGTCTCGCAGGATCGCGCGTCGAGCCTACGTGCGACGAAGGCGTCTTACTTATGGTTCAAGGCGCTGGCGATGACCGGACGGTTGAACCAGGCTGGTTAATCATCGGGACGATCGCTGTCGTGTAGGGCGCGTAAACACGCCAGCCAAGCGTCGAATAGAGCGAGCAGCCAGCCTCTGTCGCCACCAGCATGCCGCGTATGGCGCCGCGCTGAACCGCGACATTCTCCAGCGTCCGCATCACGCGGCTGCCAAGCCGGCGGCGGCGGTGCGCCTCGTGGGTCCAGATTTGATCGAAGACGGCGACGTCGTCGATCAGGGCGACACGCCCGCCTGCCACGATGTCGTGCGTGTTTGTTACGGCCATGGCGATGAGCACATCGCCTGCGCCGGCAACGAGGGTGGCGTAGCCTTCCGCGGTGCTTGTCTCGGACGCCTCTAACGCAGGCTTCGTCATCATTGGCAAAACGCGATCGATCATCCAGGGCGGCGCGAGCAGCGGCGCAACTTCATCACGTGCGGCGCACACTTTGATTGGCGTGAGCGCCAGTGACGTCGAAGCGGTCAGGCGCCGTACTGGCTCGCCAGCATTCGGAAACACGTAGCGCCCAATCTGGTCTGGTTCGTCGACCTGCACGCGCCAGCAGCCCTCGATCGCTTCAGGCGCGGGCTTGCCGCGAGACAGCGCCCAGCCGCGCAGCCATTTGCAGACAAGTGCCGGATCAGCACCCAGAGCCTAACTTCCGCGGCAAGCAACTGGAGTGGCGCTGCCCACAGCCCATTGTCCCGCCGCGCCGCCGCCGGCGAATGTGTAGCGGCCGTTGGAGTATGCGCCGGCGCCGGAACTCGGCAGCACCATGGATGGCCCGCCGATGATCGCGACGCGCGCTTGGCTGCCTTCAACGTCGACCGTCAGCTGCGTGCCGTCGCTGCAGGTGTAAGCGATCGGCCCGTTGGCCGGCAGCGGCACAGGTGAGGGCTGTTGTCCCGGATACTCGGGCGAACCCGGCGCGCCCGGCGAACTCATGCCGCTCGTTCCGCAAGCCGCCAGCCCCAACAACGCCGCCAACACCAAAATGCGCATCGACACCCTCCGTACCTACTCGGCAGCATACACGCTTCGCCCGCCGACGAAGGTGCGCAGCACTTTGCCCTGCAGTGTCTTCTCGTCAAATGGCGAATTGTTGGATTTGGACTTGAGTTTGTCGGAGTCCAGGCGAAACGGCGCGCCGATATCGATCACAATCACATCAGCGGGCGCGCCCTTGGCGAGGCGGCCTTGCGGCAGGTGGAGCAGCTCCGCCGGTTTCGTCGTCATGGCGCGGAAGAGCGTGTTGAGCGGCGCATCGCCCTTGTGATGCAGTGTAAGCGCACCGGGCAGCAGCGTTTCTAAGCCAACGGCGCCAAAGGCGGCTTCCTCGAACGGCAAACGCTTGTCTTCCGCTTGGCGCGGATCGTGGCCGGAGACGATCACGTCAATCAGCCCGTCCTTCACCGCTTGCACCAACGCCACGCGATCGTCCTCGCTCCGCAGCGGCGGCGAAAGCTTGGCGAAGGTGCGATAGTTGGAAACGTCGTGCTCGTTCAGCACCAGATGATGCACGTTGACGCTCGCCGATGCCTTCACGCCGCGTTGCTTGGCGCGCTTCAGCGCGGGCAAAGTCAGTGCCGAGGACAGCATATCGAGCAGGATGCGTCCGCCCGTCAGCTCCGCCAGCATCAGGTCACGCTCGGCCATGATGGCTTCAGCCGCTGCGGGGATGCCGGGCAGGCCGAGGCGTGCGGCGAGTTCACCCTCGTGCATGACGCCGCCGTCGGAGAGATACGTATCCTCCGGCCGATGTGCGACAAGCACACTGAACGCTGTCGCGTAAGAGAGCGCGCGCCGCAGCACGCGTGAGTCCACAATCGGCTTGTCGCCGTTGGTGAACATGACAGCGCCAGCTTCGGCCAACAGGCCGATCTTGCTTGGTCAGCGCTGCGGCCGGCAGGATGTGTACCCCGCCGGTGCGCTCCGGCGCGCGGCGCAGCACGAAGTCAACCAAGCTTTGATCGTCGATCACCGGCGTCGTGTTGGGCATCATCACCATGGTGGTGACGCCGCCCGCCGCCGCCGCACGGCCTGCGGACTTGAATGTTTCCTTGTGCTCGGCGCCCGGTTCGCCAATCACCACGCGCATGTCGATCAAGCCAGGCGCGACATGCGCGCCGCCCGCGTCGATGATCTCCGCGCCATCCGGCGCGCTCGTCACCGCGCCGACGTCCAGGATTTTGTCGGTGAACAGGATGGCGCCGTCGCTGACCTTATCCTTCGCGGGATCGATCAGCTTGGCGTTTGTGATGAGCGTCGGTTTGGTCACGGGCGCTGCGCCTCCGCGTTGGAGCCGCTTTCGGCCAGTGCTTCGAGCACTGCCATCCGCACCGCCACACCCATGCGCACCTGCGTCTCGATCAGCGAGATGTTGGGGTTGTCGGCGACGCTGGAGTCGATCTCGACGCCTCGGTTCATCGGGCCCGGGTGCATCACCACCGCACCGGGCTTGGCGTATTTCAGTTTGTCTTCGTCCAGCCCATAGAACCAGAAGAACTCGCGTGCTGACGGGAAAAAGCCGCCATCCATGCGCTCGCGCTGGACCCGCAGCATCATGACGACGTCAGCGTCTTTGATGCCCTGGCGCATATCGTGGAAGACTTTCGCGCCCCAGCGTTCAGCGCCTGCAGGCATCAGCGTCGGTGGTCCTACCAGCCGCACCTGCGCGCCCAGCATGGTCAGCAGCGCTACGTTCGAACGCGCGACGCGCGAATGCAGGATGTCGCCGCAGATGGCGATGGTCAGGCCTTCAATACCGCCCAGCCGATCACGAATGGTGAGAGCATCGAGCAGCGCTTGCGTCGGATGCTCGTGCTTGCCGTCGCCGGCATTGATCACCGCGCAATCGACTTTCTGCGACAGCAATTCCGCGGCGCCCGACGAGCCGTGGCGGATTACCAGCAAGTCCGGCCGCATTGCGTTCAAAGTCGTCGCCGTGTCGATCAGCGTTTCGCCCTTGGCGACGCTCGACGACTTCACGCTCATGTTTACGACATCGGCGCCCATGCGCTTGCCGGCGAGTTCGAAGCTTGACTGCGTGCGCGTCGAATTTTCGAAAAACAAATTTATGAGAGTTCGGCCGCGCAACGTATCGAGCTTTTTGATCTTCTGCTCAGCCAGCGGCGCGAACGCTTCGGCGCGCGAAAGCAGATTTTCGGCTTCGAAACGATCCAAATCGGAAATGGCTAGGAGATGCTTGTGACGGAAGCGGACGGGGCTGGTGCGTGCTTCGCTTTTCTTCACGGACTCGGTCTCTCGGTCATGCGCGCTTGTTAAGCCCTGTGACCGAACCGCCGCAAGCGTGGCGAGACCATGACAAACAATTTCGTTTCCGCCGCATTGCCGTACCGGACTCAGTGCTGTACTCGGTTTGTTCCAATGGTGGATCGGCGGGTTTGGAAGGGCTGAGTAGGAGGGAGCGATGAAAACGCACCCCAAACGGGAAGAGATGTCGCTGAAGCCGGTGGGCTTCGCGTTGGCGGCGGTAGTAGCCGGCCTGGGGGCCGACAAAGCGCAGGTTGTTGAAACGCAGGCGCGCGCGCCGCTTGAGCCGGCATCTCAGGCGAACGCTTATGTGGTCGATCCGACCAACCATCCGGGCTTTGAAGAAGACCCGAGCATGGTTGTTGGGCCGAGCGAGCCAGTTGAACCTCTGCGCAACACCAAGCAGCGCGATCTCTTCGAGCGCTAGCGCAGCGTGAGCGCGATGGCGATCGGCATGGTGATGAAGGAAAGCAGCGTCGTTGCGGTGATGATCGCCGCCATCAGGCGAGAGTCGCCGCCCATTTCGCGCGACAGCGTGTAGCCGGCGGCAGCGGTCGGTGTTGCGCCCACGCCCGCCGCCACTGCAGCGGCCAGTGGGCTCGCGCCGAGCAGCATCGCCATGCCCCACATCGCGGCAGGCGCCACCGCCAGCTTCATCACCGCCGCCGCCAGCACCTTCACGCGCGCCGCGCGCACGGCTTTGAAATCAAGCCCGCTGCCGACACACACAAGCGCCACCGGCATCGCCGCTTGCCCAAGCAGGTTGAGCGCGTTCGAGAGCGGCCCGAGATGGCGCAGCCCGAGCGCCTGCGCGCTCAAACCCGCAGCGCATCCCAGGATCAGCGGATTGGCGATGATCTGATCAAGGATCGCGCGCGGCGAATTCGCGCCGTTCTCACCCCAACGCGCCAACACAATGACGCAGACCGTATTCACAACGAGCACCAGCGGGCCGAATGCTATGCCGATCAGCTGCGGTCCGAGAGCGCCATAAAGGCCTGGCGCCGCCGCGAGCAGAACGAACCCGTTCCACCGCACCGACCCTTGAAACACGCTGGTGAAAGCCGGGCCTTCTCCCTTTGCAAAGAAAAATCTTAGCGCCAACGTCAGCAGCACCATCACGGCAAAGCCGGCGAGCAGACCGCCGACAAACTTCAGCGCTTCGCCGCCGGCGACACTCGCTTGCGAACTCAACGTGAAGAGGAATGCCGGATAGAGCACGAAATAGCCAAAGCGGTTGACGTGCCCCAGCGCTTCCGGGCTTGCGACATTGAACGCCCGCACTGCCCAGCCCACCACAATCAGAATGAAAACCGGCAGCAGCTCGCCGAAGACGTCATGCATGTTTGCGCTCTTGCATCGCGTCGAGCGCGCCCTGCAGCATGTAGGCGGCGGCCATCTTGTCGACGACCTCGCCGCGCCGCCGCCGCGATGCATCGCCTTCGATTAGTGTCCGCGTTACCGCCGCCGTTGAGAGCCGTTCATCCCACAGAAGCAGAGGCACATCGCGGAGCGCGAGCAAGTTGCGCGCGAATGCCCGCGCCGCTTGCGCGGAGGGACCGCTCGAACCGTCCATGTTCAGCGGCAAACCAATCACGAGCCCTGCGCATTGGCGTCCATCATAGAGCTTCAGGATCGCTTCCGCGTCGGTCGAGAACTTCTTCCGCGCAATCGTCTCCAGCGAAGAGGCGATCAGCCGCCCCACATCGCTCACCGCCACGCCAATGCGCTTTTCACCCGGATCGAGCCCGAGCAACGCGCCTGGCGTCGGCAAAGCAGCGGCAAACTGTGAAAGGTCAAGCAGGGGCAAGGGCTGGCGCAATTATGGACCGCCGGCGCCTCGCCGGCCGGCGCCGGTGTAGGCCCACGAGGCGCCGGCGGTCCATATGTCTTGAACGCATCCGCAACCGCTGCTAGCCCCGCCGCATCATGTCCATCGACGAAAAAACCGTGCGCAAAGTCGCCAAACTGGCGCGCATCGCCCTGCCGGAGGAGCGCGTCGCCCCCATGGCCGCCGAACTCAACGGCATCATGGCCTGGATCGAGCAGCTCAACGAAGTGAACATTGACGGCGTCGAGCCGATGACCAGCGCCGTCGAGGGCCTCTCGCTGCCAATGCGCGACGACGTTGTCACCGACGGCGACAATCCCGACCGCGTCTTGAAGAACGCGCCGAAGGCCGAAGACGGCTTCTACGTCGTGCCCAAGGTGGTCGAGTGAGCGCAGTTCCAATCTCACTGGAGATTGATGGCGTTCGGCATGGCTGGGCGAGCATGAGCCTGCGCGCCGGAGATGAAACATATCGGATGCAGGGGTTCTCTTACACGACGGACGCGTTTGACGATTTCGTGCGGTTTGGCGTGAACGTGGCCCTACATTCCTGGCACTCCGAGATTGTGTTCGATGGAGAGCCGGCGGGCTGGCTATGGACGTTTGAGGCTGACAATGCCGGTCCGCGTTCCTGGCTGAGTGTCTACGAAATGGCCGACGCGAGCCACCCAGACGGAGAGAGACAAAAGGTGCTCTGGGTTGAAGTGCAGGCAGACCAACTTGCTCAAGCCGTACTTGATGCAATGAAACGGCTCAAAGATTCACTCGGCGTGCAGGAGTTTGAGAAAGCCTGGATGCAGCCTTTTCCCGCCCGGGGATTGACGGCGCTAGCTGCGGCTTTGGAAGATTCAAATGCGTAGCGTCACCATCGCCATCGAAACGCCGCTGCAGGATGACGTGCGCGAGCTGGTCGCGGCGCTCAATGAATGGGCGCTCGGCGAGACGCCGCGCGAGTTCTGTCATCACATGACTGTCGAGCAAATGGCGCAGCCGGACACGACATTGTTCGTCGCGCGCCAAGATGGCCGCGCTATCGGCATGGGCGCGTTGCGCCGGCACGCCGACGGCGTTGGTGAGGTGAAGCGCATGTACACGCGGCCCGAAGCGCGCGGCCTCGGCGTGGGTAAAGCCATTGTCGCTGAGATCGTGAAGCTCGCGCGCGGTGAAGGCTATCGCCAGCTCGTGCTCGAAACTGGCTCGGTGGCCGGCTTCAGTTCTGCGTGGCGCGTCTATGAAGGCCACGGCTTCCAGCGCTGCGGCGCCGTTCTCGATTACAATGATAGCCCATACAACATTTTCTATTCCAAAGACCTCGCCGCATGACCGATCTCACGTCTCTCACCCTCGCCGCAGCGCTCGACGGCATGGAGAAGAAACAATTCTCCTCCGCCGAGCTCACCGACGCGTTCCTGAAGGCGATCGATCAGGCGAACCCGAAGCTGAATGCTTACGTGGTGGTCACCGCTGACAAGGCGCGCGCCGCCGCAAACGCGAGCGACGCCAAACGCGCGTCCGGCAAAGCTGGCGCACTCGAAGGCGCGCCGCTCGGCATTAAGGACCTCTTTTGCACCGAAGGTGTGCGCGCCACCGCCGCGTCGAACATCCTCGGCGAGTTCACACCGACCTACGAAAGCACGGTCACCGCCAATCTCTGGCGGGACGGCGCGTTGATGCTCGGCAAACTCAACATGGACGAGTTCGCGATGGGCTCGTCGAACGAGACCTCGCGCTTCGGGCCGGTCGTCAGCCCGTGGCGGCGCGGCAATTCCGATGCATCGCTTACGCCCGGCGGTTCGTCCGGTGGCTCGGCCGCCGCGGTTGCCGCCGATCTTTGCTTGGGCGCCACCGCCACCGACACCGGCGGTTCGATCCGCCAACCCGCGGCTTTCACCGGCACCGTCGGCATCAAGCCAACCTACGGCCGCTGCTCGCGCTGGGGCATCGTCGCGTTTGCGTCCTCGCTCGATCAAGCCGGTCCCATTGCCAAGAGCGTCGAAGACGCAGCCATGCTGCTGCAATCCATGGCGGGCCACGATGCGAAGGATTCAACGTCGTTGCCGAACGCGCTGCCGAACTTCCGCGCTGCAACCACGAAGTCGATCAAAGGCATGACCATCGGTATTCCGAAAGAATACCGCGTCGACGGGATGCCCGAAGAAATCGAAAAGCTGTGGGCCCAGGGCATTGCCTGGGCGAAGGACGCGGGCTGCACGATCAAAGACATCAGCCTGCCGCACACCAAGTATGCGCTACCGACATATTATATCGTCGCGCCAGCTGAAGCCTCCTCTAACCTCGCGCGTTACGACGGCATGCGCTACGGCGCGCGCGTCGGCGGCAAGGATCTGAACAGCACCTATGAAGCCACGCGCGCCTCCGGCTTTGGCCGCGAAGTACAGCGCCGCATCATGATCGGCACCTACGTGCTCAGCGCCGGCTACTACGACGCGTATTATCTGCGTGCGCAAAAGGTCCGCGCGCGTCTCAACGAAGATATGACCAACGCCTTCGCACAAGTCGATGCCATCCTGACCCCGGCGACACCATCGGCGGCATTTGCGCTCGGCGAAAAGGGCGACGATCCAGTGGCGATGTATTTGAACGACATCTTCACGGTGACCGCGAATTTGACGGGCAACCCTGCGCTCGCGCTGCCTGCGGCGACCGACGCCAACGGCTTGCCTCTTGGTTTGCAAGTGATCGGCAAGGCGCTTGACGAGGAGACTATATTTTCGGTGAGCGCTGCATTGGAAAAGGCGGCAAGCTTCCGCGCCAAGCCAGCAAAATGGTGGGTCTAAGATGCAAGAATTGCTTGAACGCCTCGGCCGCGGCGACACTCAGATCATGGCCATGTGCCAGCAAGCGAACCATGCCTGGAGCGATTTCCTCGAAGAGCTACGGGGCGCGGACACCGGCACGCTGTCGGCGCGCCTCGGTTTCTTCGAACCGACATTCACGCGAATTTTTGGAAGCCAAAGGTTCGGTCAGAACATGATGACCTGGACAGGCTTTGCGGCGCTCTACGATACGAATGCCGGCTGGGGCCAGAACCTTGATCGCGCCAAGCAGCTCGCTGAAGCCTTCGCGCGCAGCAATTGCAGCGCCGAGGTGAAGTCGGAAGCCCGCAGCTGCGTGATCTCATACGAACTCGAACGCCACGTGCAGTCACCGACGCCATCGGCGCCGGCGCCCACGCCCACAGCCGATTCTCCACAGAAGAAGCGGCGCTGGTGAGGCGTCCCTCGCCCGCGCTCATGAATGCACGTCGCGCGCACGCTCATATTCGTTACGCGAGTCAAACGAGAGCGGAGGGCGCCGCTGTCGTTCACGCCAGGGTAACGAATCCGGCTAATCTCCGGTCCATGGCCAAACGCAAAGCATCCGCCAAACCGAAGCTTGAACGCCGTCCGCGTGGCGAGATTGACCGCAATTATTTCTTCGGTGATGTGCTGCGCCGAACCGGGGCCGCGCTTTGGGTCGCGTTGTTCCTGATCTCGGCCTACATGCCATTCTCTTGGGGGCAGGCACAGCACAACGGCGCCAATTTTGGCACTGTCGTAGCAATCTTCGCGGTCATCGGCTTCGCACTATACCTCTACGGCGGACACTTGCGCCGTGAAGCCACGCATTGGGAAGCGGACTAGGGCGAAGCCGACTGAAGCGTCACGAAGCTTCGTCTTGACCTCCGAGCCCTGACGCGCAACGTCTCTGCGGCTTTGTCAGCCCTGGAGCTTTCTTGTGACGCCATCGGAAACCGCGCGCCTCGGCGCTTATCTGAGCAAATTGCTGGGTTCGCCCACGGCGTCCGTGCATTCGCTCGGTGGTGAAGAGGGCGAGTTGCTTATCGACGGCAAGCGCGCCGCAAATGTTCTCCGTGACGACGAAGAGGGCGAAGTCAGCTACGCGATCAGCCTCGTGGTGCCGCCTGCGCCCGGCGCCAAGAAGAATGCGCCGATCGACGACGCCGAGCGCGCGCGTCTGCAAGGCGCCCTTCGCAGCATGCTGCATGCTGCCGATCTCGATGTGCGCGCACGCCCGCGTAAAACCGATTCAGCTGAAGTGTACGTGCATGACGAATTTGTCGGCACTGTTTCAGTCGATGAAGACGAGGGCCAGGTGCTGACAATGTCGGTGTTGGATATCGATCTCGAAGGCGAAGAATAGTCCGATGTCGGCTGAATGGAAAAGAAAGCCCCGGCATCGCCGGGGCTCAAAGTCATTTCGTTAAATCCAACACAAGACCACCGCTTGAAGAAGCGGTGCAAACCGCGCGTCTACAAGACGCCCAACATGGAAGCGACCAGCGGGTGGCGAACGATGTCGGCGTCGCCCAGGCGAATGACCGCAATGTTCGGAACACTTTCGAGTTTGTCCGCGACGGCGTGCAGGCCGGACAGATCCGGCAGCAAATCCGTTTGCGCCGGATCGCCGGTGACCACCATCGTTGAATGCCAACCTAAGCGCGTCAGCAGCATCTTGATCTGCCCGTAGGTGCAATTCTGCGCCTCGTCGATGACCACGAAGGCGTTGTTCAAGGTGCGGCCGCGCATGAAGCCCACCGGCGCGATCTCGATCAGCCCTTCAGCCATCAGCGCCTTTAAGCGCTTGGCGGACAGACGATCCGTCAACGCGTCGTAGAGCGGGCGCAGATAGGGCGCGAGTTTGTCTTCCATGGCGCCGGGCAGGTAGCCCAGAGATTCGCCGGCTTCGACTGCGGGCCGCGACAGCACGATGCGCCCCACTTTGCCGTTTTCCAGCGCTTCAACGGCTTTGGCGATGGCAATGTAGGTTTTTCCCGTGCCTGCCGGGCCGAGAGCCAAGCAGAGCGAGTGGGCATCGATGGCTTCCATCAGCGCGGTTTGACCCTTGGATTTGGGCCGCACGTTCTTCACGAAGCTTTGGTCGCGCATGGCGTCGTTGGCGGGGTGGTAACCGCCGTCGAGCACTTTCAAATTGCGCTGACGCCGATCGTCGCGCTGGAATTCCTCAACGTTGAGCACGCCTTGTGCATGCCGACGCTTGGTGCTGCGCTTCGCCATCAATGTCTCCTTGTTGGAGCGGCTAAATCCCGCGCGGCTTCTGCCGGGCGGGTCGAAAAATTGTTCGAAAGCTGAATCGTCGAAGGGTGCGCCGAGCGGCGGTATGTCGAGTGCGCTGATCTTGCGCCTGGCGCCCACGCTCTCCCCCACAAGCGGGCCGAAGCCCTGGAGACGGGTGGATCGGAAAATTCCGATCCGATGAGGACATGAGACGCCACATCGGTTAACGACGCGTTGAGGAAGCGGAACGTCTCAAAAATTTCGCAGCAGGACCGAAACGATGCCGATCTACGCTTTGGCGGACGCCGATCGCGAGGTTGAGGACGAAGGCGCGTTTTGGGTGGCGCCGACGGCGGTCCTGATCGGGCGGATCGTTCTGAAGAAGAACGCCTCCGTGTGGTTCGGCGCCGTGCTGCGCGGCGACAACGAGCCGATTGTCGTCGGCGAGAACTCCAACGTGCAGGATGGCAGCGTTCTGCACACCGATATCGGCGCGCCACTCACCATCGGGCGCGACGTCACCATCGGCCACCAAGTCATGCTGCACGGCTGCGCCATCGCCGACACTTCGCTCATCGGCATCAAG
>JACQAC010000270.1 GCA_016195245.1 Pseudomonadota bacterium | reverse complement strand
TGCGCCTTGCGACCGCGCGCGATGTCACGCGCCACGTCCGCGCCGCCGAGGACGCGCTGCGCGCCAAGACAACTCTGTTCGCAACGCTCACCCACGAATTGCGCACACCGCTGAATGGTATTCTTGGCATGGCGACGCTGATCGAGATGGGTAAGCTCGAGCCCAGCGCTCAATCTTATGTCAGCGCGATCAAGCAATCGGGCGAGCATTTGCTCGAACTGATCACCGAGATCCTCGACTATTCGCGCTTGGAAGCGGGCCGCATCGCACTCGATAGCGTGCCGTTTGATCCTGAAGCGACGATGCAGGATGTCGCTGAGCTGTTGTCGCCGAAGGCGCGCAGCAAGGGCCTCGAAATTGCCGTCACCCTGCGCAGTGGCGCGCCGACGCGCGTGATCGGTGACGATGGCCGTTTGCGGCAAATCCTTTTCAATCTCGCGGGCAATGCTGTGAAGTTCACGGAGTCCGGCGGCGTGGTGCTCGAAATGTCACCGCGGCCTGGCGGGCGGTTGCGCTTCAGCGTCCGCGATACCGGCAATGGCGTCGCCCCAGAAAAACAAACGTTGATCTTCGAGGAATTCACTCAGGCCGATGCAAGCGTATCGCGCCGTCATGGCGGGACCGGGCTTGGGCTTGCTATCGTCAAGCGCTTGGCGGTGGCGATGGGCGGCGAGGCGGGGCTGTTCAGCAAGCCGGGTCATGGCGCGACCTTCTGGGTTGAGCTGCCGTTCGGCGCCGTCCCAGATGCGCCCGCGCCCTTGACGTTGAGCGGCGCCCGCGTGGCGGTAATCACTGCGTCGCACGTGCTGGCGCAATCGATCCGCGCCATGATCGCGTCGCTGAGCGGCGTTGTTGTCGAGCGCAACGAGCAGCCTGAGATCATCCTGTTCGACTGGCGCGATGACGCCGATGGCGAGGCGATTGACGCAATGAAGCGTGACGCGCGCGCCGTGATCGCGCTGATCGCGCAGGAGAATCGCGAAGCCATTCCGTTGGCGCGTGCAGCGGGCATCGTACATTACACGCTGAAACCGCTGCGGCGGCGGTCCTTGGTCGAACGCATCCGGGTTTCGCTTGGCGAAGCCGTTGCGCCGGTTGCCGAGGAGACGCTTCGCGCGGAACCGCCCATTTCCTCAGGTTTGGCTGGCCTGCGCGTGCTGCTCGCGGAGGACAATCCAATCAACGCTCTGCTGGCGCGCAAATTCCTGACGCGGGCAGGCTGCATTGTCGTGGGCGCGCAGGACGGCGAGGAGGCAGTGGCGGCGGCGGCCGCTGCTGCGTTCGATCTGATTTTGCTGGATATCCGCATGCCGCGCGTTGACGGCATCGAGGCGGCGGAGCGCATTCGGGCTGGCGATGGCCCCTCGGCGCGCGCACCGATCGTGGCGCTTACCGCCGACACCGGCGATGAGGAGCGCGCACGCGCCATGCGCGCCGGCATGGACGACTTCGTCACCAAGCCCATCGACGCCCACCGCCTGCTTGCCGTCGCCGAACGCTTTACGCCGGTTTCGGAGTAGTCTCGCTCGCCGGGGTTTGAGGGCGTGCAGCGATGATCATCGCTAGGATAACCCCGGCGATGCCCACGATAGCCGTGTACAAAAAGAAGACGACATAGCCCGCGCCAAGCGATGAAGCAGCGACGTGCAGGTTGGCGGCGCGGCTGTAGGTCTCAGGCGTTAGTCCCGAGAAAAGGGAGCGCAACGCGCCAAAGGCGCCGCCGCCTTCAGCAGCTTGTGCGGAGCTCTCGACAATGCGTCCGGATTGCGACGCGATGATTTTGCCGAAGAGGGAATAGAGCGAGGAGAACAGCGCGTATTGCGAGGCCGTGAAACCGACGGACGTGAGGCTCGACATATAGGCGATGAGGCAGGTGCCGGCGAAACCGGAGGCGACGTTGTCGAGACCGATGGCGGTGAACAGCGCCGGCATGTGATGGCCCTGCGTGGCGAGCCACATAAAGCCGATGTGGCTGATCGGCTGCGCGAAGGCGCCGATCACCAGCGAGCGCATCAAGCCTAGGCGCAATATTGCAACGCCAGCGAAAGAGACGCCGATCAAGCTGGCCACAACACCAAAGAGCTTCCGTACTTCAGCGATCTCGGTGAGCGAGAATCCTAAATCCTGATAGAACGGGTTCATGATTGTGAGCACGGATTCCGCAAGCCGGTAGACGCAGATAAGCGCTAGAATAAGCCCTGCCGAATTGCGGTGACGCGCAAAGAAGTCTCGCAATGGATCCCAGAGCAAGTGCCAAAGCGAGGCGCCTGGCCGCGTGCGCACGCCGGGAGTGGGGAGCGTCGCCAAAACAAGGCTGACGAAACCCAGCACAACGAACAACAATTGCAGCCAGATGCCGTCGGGCTTTGCGGTGAATGCCGCAGTGAAGGCGGTGCTCGCTTGAGCGCCAATCAGCGGCGCGGTGAGGAAGCCGAGGAACGGGCCGTTGCCGGTGAGTCCGAGGCCGATGAGGATCGCGGAAACGATGAGGATGAGCAGGCGCAGCAGCCACTCAATGGCCTCGGGGATGGGGCGATGCGGAATGCCTTCGACGGGGATGTGGCGAATGGTGTGCGCTTGTTCGCGCGGCGCGAACAACACCGAGCCGATGCCGATGGCCATGAGCGCGGCCATCACCGTGTAGGAAAGCGCCCAGCCGTACGCGTCGGCGAGCGCGAGCGCTAAAGCGCCGGCAATGATCTGCGCCACGCGATAGCCCCACTGATAGGCGGCGGCCATCATGCCTTGGCGCTCTTGCTCGGCGGCTTCGATGCGCCAGGCGTCGACCACGATGTCTTGTGTTGCGGAGGCAAAGCCCACGCACACCGCGAAAATGGCGACGAGGTTGAGATTCTGCGCGGGGTTGGCGCCGGCGATGAGCCAGAGGCCGAGCACGATCGCCGCCTGCGCGACCAACATCCACGAACGCCGGTGACCCAACAGCTTGGTCAGCACTGGCACGTTGGTGCGGTCGATCAACGGCGCCCACAGGAATTTGAGCGATGAAGCGATGGTGGCGAGGCTGAAATAGCCAATGGTTTCTAGGGAAACGTTGGCTTGGCGTAGCCACGCCGAGAGCGTGTCGAACACCAGAAGGAAGGGCAGGCCCGCGGCGAAGCCGAGGCCCAGCATGACGAGGGCGCGGCGGTCGCCGAGAAACGCGAAGGCCGAAACGACGCTGTCGCGCTTGGCTGGGCTTGATGGTTCTGACATCGACGCTCCCTGTTGGGGCGATGTGGCGGGGTTTGGGAAGGCGCGTCAACCGCGCGTCGATTGTTGAGGCGCAACGTTTCCCGAGCGGCGCAGCGAGACCCGGGATCCAGAGTTACGAGACGCGGCGCGCCTTCACCTCTTGGTCCCGGCTCTGCGTCGCCAACGCGACTTGGCCGGGAAGCGTGTGGACAAGCGTCATCGTCTGCATTTCCGCGACTGGAAACACCGCGTTCAAATTTGTGCTCTCGAAGATGGGAGAGCAGGGCGCGCCTTTAGCTTGCGCAGTAGAAAAATAGTGAGGGGTGTGCCGAAGGCGCGCCCTGCGCGAAATGTTGTGCAGCCGGTGAAGACTTAGAGGCGTTGCTACCGAATCCCGGGGGCCATGCGTTTGAGAGACGAGGTCCCGCTGCTTCGATAACTGAAGCAGCGAAACTAAAGATCGGCGCTCACTCTTCGCCAAAGCCGGGTTGCCCCCGGACCGATCCTCGCGACGCTGGGTATCCGTTCCTCCTTAGCGCCCAATCTCCATGTCCGGCGGACGTGCTTCGAAGCGCCAGTCGCTTCGAGGACCCTCGGCTTTCCTTGTTCTCACCGAGACAGCGGCGCCCAATCTCACGATCATCTTCCGCATCACGTTCACTCCGCATCTCCTGAGCCGAATGGTGCTGGTACCTTCAACCTCCCGACAGGAGACGAGGGGAGTGTAAGCGGGTTCCGGACCGGTCGGATTGCGAACGGCGCTTTTTGTTGATTGCAAAGGGTTTTGGGGCGGAAAACTGTAGGATTGGATGGGCGCCAATCCTCTTATTTCGAGGATGTCCGCTGTTGGCGCGAAGCGAATACCCGCGCTTGTTGTATTGATCGCTTAGAAGTGAGTTCGCTAGGCTAAGAACAGTTGGGGGATATCATGTCCACGACGTTCTTTTTCGCACTCGAGCATCCGGGCGACTGGCGGCCTGTGCGCGATTATTTTTATGAGGCATGCAAGTGCACTGAGTTTTGGACTGCTCCGAACCACTTTGAAAAAGGACC
Organism: Pseudomonadota bacterium; assembly: GCA_016195245.1. Taxonomy (GTDB): domain Bacteria; phylum Pseudomonadota; class Alphaproteobacteria; order Caulobacterales; family Aquidulcibacteraceae; genus Vitreimonas. Next base: position 4,074 of record JACQAC010000270.1, on the reverse strand, counting down.
GCCAGACTCCCAAGAGCGCGACTATTACGCTGTATGCAACAGTTACAACCTTATCGGCTTTGACAAGCCAATTGGCAGCAGCACGACTTACAAAGCCGATGTGTCAATCGCGTTTTCTTGGAATAAGGGACCGCACTATTTTATTTACAGCATCGAGGTGTTGGATGCGTGCATTCGCTGGCTTGCGCGATCGCGCGGCGACGCGTTCCTTGATTTGAACGGAAATCCCATTTTGGGACGTGCCGCTGGCGGCCCGGTGCGCATCAGTGAGATTTGGGCAAATGGCGGAGGGGCGAAGGACAAAGATACTCTGCGACGAGACGTTCCCGTGGCGATCAACGCGCTTATCCGAGAGGGCTTGGCGTATGACATCGGACCGCTCAAGCCCTTTTACTCATAGGATTCTGAGGGTCGTATTTCGGCGAAGAGCCGCCATTCGAAGTGGTGGCCTCGATGGCGCTATTTCTTCTTCACTTCGCCTGCCTCGCTCGCTTGAAACGCCGCGAGTGCGGCGAAGGTGACGATGTCTGACACCGTCGAGCCAATCGGCGCGATTTGGATTGGCTTGGACAAGCCGGTGAGCACGGGTCCGATCACGGTTGCGCCGCCCGCGGTGGCGAGCAGGTTGGTGGCGATGGATGCCGAGTGTAGCGCCGGCATGACCAGCACGTTGGCGGCGTCGGTGAGGCGCGAGAAGGGGTAGAGTTCGCGCATATTGTGATTGAGCGCGACGTCGGCGTTCATCTCGCCTTCGTATTCGAAATTAGCGTTGCCGCTGCGATCGAGAATGGCGATGGCTTCGCGGATTTTTTCGGAGCGCTCCATCTCCGGATTGCCGAAATTGGAATGCGAGAGCAGCGCGACGCGCGCGTGGGCGCCGAATTGGCGCGTGAATTTCGCGGCTTGCAGCGTGATTTCCGAAAGTTCTTGCGCGTTCGGAAACTCGGTGACGGCGGTGTCGGAAATGAAGAGCGTGCGGCCGCGGGAGAGCACGATGGTGACGCCGATGAGGCGGCAGCCGCGCGTGGGATCGATGACGGTGCGGATGTCTTTGAGCGCGGTGGCGTAGTTGCGGGTGACGCCGGTGACCATGCCGTCGGCGTGGCCGAGCGCCACGACGCACGAGCCGAAGACGTTGCGGTCTTGGTTCACGAGACGCTGCGCGTCGCGATGGATCATGCCGAAGCGCTGCTGGCGCTTGTAGACGAGATCGGTGTAGGCGGCGTTGTGCTCGGAGAGGCGGGCATTGAGGATGCGGAGATTGGCGGTGTCGGGCAGGCCGATATTGGCCATGTTGGCGCGCACGGTTTCTTCGCGGCCGATGAGGATGGCTTCGCCCAGGCCGCTTTCTTGAAACGCGTAAGCGGCGCGGATGACGGCAGGCTCTTCGCCTTCAGCGAAGACGATGCGTTGCGGGGTGCGGCGCACCAGCGTGTAAACGCGCTGCATCATCGCAGCAGTGGGGTCGAGACGCTGCGCCAGGCTTTGGCGATAGGCGTCCATGTCGGCGATCGGTTTGCGCGCGACGCCAGTGTCCATCGCGGCTCTGGCGACGTAGGGCGGAATTTCGGAGATGAGGCGCGGATCGAACGGTGTCGGAATGATGTAGTCGGGGCCGAACTTCAGACGCCGGCCTTGATAGGCGGCGGCGACTTCATCGGGCACGTCTTCCTTTGCGAGATCCGCAAGCGCGCGCGCTGCGGCGACCTTCATCTCTTCATTGATGGTGCGCGCGCGCACATCGAGCGCGCCACGGAAGATGTAGGGAAAGCCAAGGACGTTGTTTATCTGGTTGGGGTAGTCCGAGCGGCCGGTGGCGACGATGGCGTCCTTACGGACCTCGTGCACTGCTTCCGGCGCGATCTCTGGATCCGGATTGGCCATGGCGAAGATGATCGGTCTCTTGGCCATCGCCTTGACCATCTCTTGCGTCATCGCCCCAGCGACGGAGAGGCCCATGAAGACGTCGGCGCCTTTGATGGCGTCGTCGAGCGTGCGGGCATTGGTGTCGATGGCGTGCGCGGCCTTGAACTGGTCCATGCCTTTTTCGCGGCCGCGATAGATGACACCCTCGCGGTCGAGCGCGATGACGTTTTCGTGCGGAACGCCGAGCTGCTTGATCAGCGCGATGCAGGAGAGGCCGGCGGCGCCCGCGCCGTTGACGACGACCTTGATGTCGGAAAGTTTGCGGCCGGTGAGTTCGCAGGCGTTGAGGAGACCAGCGGCGGCGATGACGGCGGTGCCGTGCTGATCGTCATGGAAAACCGGAATATCGAGCTCATCGCGTAGGCGGCTCTCGATGATGAAGCACTCGGGGCTTTTGATGTCCTCAAGATTGATGCCGCCCCAAGTGGGGCCGATATTGCGGACGGTGGTGATGAATTCTTCGGCGTCCTGCGTCGTCACTTCAATGTCGACGGAATCGATGTCGGCGAAGCGCTTGAAGAGAACGCTTTTGCCTTCCATCACCGGCTTTGCGGCCATCGCGCCGAGATTGCCGAGGCCGAGGATGGCGGTGCCGTTGGTGATGACGGCGACGAAATTGCCTTTGGCGGTGTAGTCGTAGGCTTTGTCCGGATCGTCGGCGATGGCGCGCACGGGCGCTGCGACGCCCGGTGAATAGGCGAGCGAGAGATCGCGTTGCGTCGCCATCGGCTTGGTCGGCGTGATCGAGATCTTTCCCGGCGTCGGCGCGCGGTGGAACTCCAGCGCTTCGGCGTCGGTGAAGCTCTTTTTCTGCTCTGTCATGTGGGCGAAGCTCGTGCGCTATTTGCGCCGCACCCTAGCTTTGGGCGCCTCCGCGTCAATGGAAGTCGGTCGCGCGAGCCGCTATGGGTGAAACGTGGCCGATTCCTCCCACCCCGCGCCCGCGAAGCCGACGCCATTCATGGCTCAGTACCTCGCGGCGAAAGCCGAACACCCCGATGCGATCGTGTTTTTCCGCATGGGCGATTTCTACGAAATGTTTTTCGAAGACGCCGAGAAGGCGGCGGCCGCGATCGGCATCACGCTCACCAAGCGCGGTCAGCACGGCGGCGAACCGATCCCGATGGCGGGTGTGCCGTGGCATCAAGCGGAAGGTTATCTCGCGAAGCTGATCCGTTCTGGATTCAAAGTTGCGGTGTGCGAGCAACTGGAAGATCCGGCGGAAGCCAAGAAGCGCGGCGGTAAGTCGATTGTTGCGCGCGGCGTCGTGCGCGTGGTGACGCCGGGGACGCTGACGGAAGAGGGCTTGCTGGATGCGCGCGCGGCCAACCGGCTAGCGGCGTGTGCGTTCGCAGGCGATGCGGCGGCGATTGCTTGGGCGGATGTGTCGACAGGCGCGTTCGAGACGCGGGCGCTGAAGGCGGATGCTATTGAGGAAGAATTGGCGGCGCTGGCGCCGGCGGAGCTGGTTGTTGTCGACGCCGAGATGGAGCGCGTAGCGGAAGCGGCGCGTGTCTGCGGCGCTGCCTTGACGCCACGGCCTGGAGTCAAGGGAGACGCGAAGACGGCGGCGCGGCGGATCAAGGCGGCGTTTGAAGTGGCGGCGCTTGATGCGTTTGGTGATTTCAGCGACGTTGAATTGTCCGCCATGGGGCTGGTGCTCGATTACATCGAGTTGACCCAGGCGGGCGCTGCGCCGCGCTTGACGCCGCCGAAGCGCTCCGGCGAGCGCGCCTTCATGGCGATTGATGCAGCGACGCGCGCGGCGCTGGAGATCGAACGCTCGGTGCGCGGCGGTCGAGACGGGTCGCTGCTGGCGTGCGTGGACCGCACGGTGACGGCGGCGGGCGGGCGTTTGCTGGCGGAACGGATGGCGCGGCCGCTGACGGAGGTCGAAGCGATCAACAAGCGGCTCGATGCTGTTGAGTTCTTTCTTCGTGAGAAAGAGCGGCGGCATGGCGTGCGTGAAGAACTGCGCGCGGCCGGAGACTTGGCGCGGTCGTTGACGCGGCTGGCTCTGGGCCGCGGTGGGCCGCGGGATTTGGCGGCGCTGCGTGATGGACTGAACGCGGGCGAGCGTGCGTCGGCGCGGGTGCTGGGCCTGGGTGGCGAAACGCCAGCGGAGGTGAAACGCGCCGGTGAAGCTTT
>JACQAC010000273.1 GCA_016195245.1 Pseudomonadota bacterium | reverse complement strand
GGCGCTGACGACGATGGTGTCGTTGGCGCCGCCGCCGTGCTCGATGTCGTCGCAGTCGTGGTGGCGGTTGTGGTCGCCGCAGTCGTCGCGGCGCTCGTGGTGCTGGCGGTTGTTGTTGACGTCGAGGACGAGTGGCCGCCTATCATCCGCTCGAGTTTGTGACATCCGCCCAAGGTCAGCATCAGCGCGGCCGCGCAGGCGAGAACTGAAAAACGCATTGGAACTCCCATTGGCTCAAAGGCGCGCCTCCGCAGCGGGCGCGCACCCCAAAAGCCGATGCGTCTGTCAGCTGGCGGGTTTCTCTCCCGAACCTGACAAAAATTCCAGCTAGCCCTCGTCGCCCGGAAATCCCCGGAAACTGGCGAATTCGTCGACCTCGGTACGGTCGCTTCGCAGCGTGTTTACAGGGGCGCTTTCGTCGGCATAGCCAAGCGCCATGCCGCAATAGATCATTTCGTCTTCCGCAAGCCCGAAGTGCGTATGCAGAGGCCCACGAATGCGCGCCCAGGCTTCCTGCATGCAGCTCGCGACCCCACGATCGATCGCCGCCAGCGCCACCGATTGCATGAACATGCCGAGGTGCGCCCACTGGCCGTGGCCCATGCGCCGTTCGATGATGAAGAAGAGGCCGACCGGTGCGCCGAAAAAATCGAAATTCTGCGCCAAGTGCATCAGCCGCGCCGCCTTGTTCTCGCGCGGAATGCCCAGCAGCGCGTACATATCCTCGCCCAGCTTGAAGCGGCGGGTGCGATAAGGCTCCCATAAATTCGCTGGGTAGACTGCGCGATCGCCCTCATCGCCTGGCAGGTTGGCGCGTGCGAGCGCCACTACGGAATCACGCTCCGCGCCCGCCACTGCGATCACCTTCCACGGCTGCAGATTGCCGCCGGAGGGCGCAAAGCGCGCAACCTCCAGGATTCCGCGCACCAAGCTTTCGGGAACAGCATCAGCTTTGAACGCCCGCGTCGAGACGCGTTTGCGGAGTGCGTCGCTGACGTTCACGCATGCACGCGAGCGCGCTGGCGTGAGCGGTTCTGAATGTCCTTCGCGTAAATGCGGCCGGCCCTTTGCGCCGCCTCAATTTCACGCGCACTCATTTCGCGCGCCAACGCGGCGGCACGCTTGCGGCAAGCATCATCGCCAGAAACCGTTACGCTGGCATAGAGCCACGCCAGGGCTTCGACGGGATCTTCGTCCATCAGCAGATTTGACAGATGCAGCATGGCCGAAGAGTGCCCCAGCTCTGAAGCGCGCACCAGATAGTTCCGCGCATCATCGCGATCGCTCATGGTCGCAAGCTGTGTCATGGCCTCGGCGTCACCCGCCGACGCCGCTTGACGAAACATCCCCCGCGCTGCCTCATGGTCCTTCTGAACGCCGACACCGGCGCGCAGCGCCACACCGTAAGCCGTCTGCGCCGCCGGATACCCCGCCTCGGCCGCGCGCGCGAAGCAATCGACAGCCGCGCGCGCATCGCGAGGGCCGCCCAAACCACGCCACTCCAGCAGGCCCAAATGGTAGTCCCCGGTCGCTGTCGGATGCTCGACATCGGCCTTCTCAAGTAAGCGCCGCGCGCGTTTCCACTCCCGCCGCTTGAACGCGACAAGCGCCTTGTCCAGCTTGGTGGGGCTCGGGCTGAACAATCCCATGCGGCTAGACGGAAAAGCTCACGCCGCAGCCGCAGGAGGACTTGGCGTTCGGGTTTTTCACTTTGAACGAGGAGCCGATTAGCTCCTCGACCCAATCCACCTCCGAGCCGAGCAAGAAGGGCAGCGACACTGGATCAACGAACAGCCGCGCGCCGTCGCGCTCAATCACCAGATCGTCGCCTTTCGCGGCGTGCGCCACGCCGATGTCGTATTGGAAGCCAGAGCAACCGCCGCCTTCTACAGCCACGCGCAGACCCGCGCCGGCGGGCTCGTCAGCCACCACTGCCTTGATCCGCTTTGCCGCGGCCTCGGTCAGCTCAACATTCGCCATTCGTTAACGTTGCTCCTAGAGCGGTTTCTCAAGCGTCTGGCTTCCATATATGGTCCAGATTTGGCGGCGAGGAGAAGGCAGTTCGTGGCCGAAGGGCAGAGAAGCGCAGGGGCCGCCAAACGTGCGAAGGCGGCAAGACCGTCCGCGCCAGCCCTTGAACGCCCGTCCCGCGCCCCGTTCGCTACCGTTCCCACCCGTTCCCGCGGCCGGCTTTATCCGGAGCCCGAAAGTCAGACCCGCACACCTTACGAGCGCGATCGTGACCGGATCGTTCACGCCAGCGCCTTCCGCCGTCTTAAGGGTAAGACCCAGGTGTTCGTCGCCCATGAGGGCGATCACTACCGCACGCGGCTTACGCACTCGCTCGAGGTCGCGCAGATCGCCCGCAGCGTGGCGCGCCGCTTAGGCTTGGATGACGATCTCGCCGAAGCGCTCGGCCTTGCTCACGACCTGGGTCACCCGCCGTTTGGTCACACCGGCGAAGATGTACTCGACCTCTGCATGACGGAGTACGAGGGCTTCGATCATAACGCGCAGACATTGCGCGTGCTGACCAAACTGGAACGGAAGTATCCGACTTTCGATGGTCTCAACCTCAGCTGGGAGACTTTGGAAGGCGTCGTCAAACATAATGGGCCGCTGATCCGCTTTGGCGCTAAACTCGAAGATCTTCCGATCGCCATTCAAGAATACGTGGCGATCCACGATCTCGAACTCGACACTTGGCCTGGCCCGGAAGCACAAGTCGCCGCGCACGCAGACGACATCGCCTACAACAACCACGATATCGATGACGGCCTACGCGCGGGCCTCTTCACGCTGACCGAGTTGCGCGAGGAAGTGCCGATGGTGGCGCGTGTCATGGCTGCCGTCGACAAGGACTATCCAAAGCTCGAACAGCCCCGCGCCATCGCCGAACTGGTGCGCCGCCTCATCGGCGTGTGGGCTGACGACCTAGTCTGGGAATCGAACAACCGAATTGCCGAGATCAAACCGAAGAGCGCTGAAGATGTCCGCGCCGCCGGCATGCCGCTGATCCGCTTCTCCGACGTGATGAACGATCACCAGGCCATGCTGCGCCGGTTCCTCATGCAGCGCATGTACCGGCACTGGAAGGTCAACCGCTCACGCAGCCACGCCAAGCGCATCCTGCGCCAGTTGTTCGAGTTGCTGCTTGCGGAACCGGAACTTCTGCCGCCCGACTGGCAGCAGGGAGGCGATGGCCCGGGGGGCAAGAAAACCGCGCGCCGCGTCTGCGACTACATCGCAGGCATGACCGACGATTTCGCCATCGATGAGCACCGCCGTCTTTTCACCTTGGATCGGTAACGAACTGATAGGCTCTTGAGCGTAGGCACGAAGCAGAGCTTCATCGCCGCGCAAATGCTAAACTCGCGGCGATTCCAAGAAACCGTCGGGAGCCGCCAGTTGGCAAGAGGGTACGACCCACGCATGCATGAGGAGCATAACCGCGTCGGCGGCATGCTTTATGTGTTGATGCTGGTCATCGCGCTCGCGTTCGGCGGCTTCGTTTGGCAGCTCTATGGCGGCCCCGCCGCGCCGCACATCGCTGCCCCCAGCGAACCCTACAAAATCACGCCGTCGCCAAATGCCGCGAACGCGCCGGACGATGCCGAGCAAAACGCATTCTTCAATTCGCTCGATGGTCACGAAAACCACAACGCAGCCGCCACGCCGCGCCCCGGTCCAGAAGTCGCGGGCGCCACGCCGGCGCCTGTCGCGTCTGCCCAAACCGGCGCACCTCAACTCGCAACAGCGCCCAGCTTTGCGGGAAGCGGCCCGTTTGTCGCGCAGCTCGCCGCTCTGCAATCGGAAGCGGCGGTGCAGGCGGCCTGGACGCGCCTCTCATCGCGGGCTCCCAATCTGTTCGGGCAAGCGCATCTCGACGTGCAGCGCGCCGACCTCGGCCAGCGCGGCATCTACTTCCGCGTCCGCGCCGGCTACTTCGCCGACCGCGCCAACGCCTCGCGCTTCTGCAACCGCATTCGGCAGATGGGGCAGGACTGCATCCCGGTTGCGCGATGAATCAACGCATCGTCATTCCGGACGCGCGGAGTGCGATCCGGAACCCAGGGGCAAACGTACGGCTCTTCGATCCCCTAGGTTCCGGGTTCTCGCTCCGCGAGCCCCAGAATGACGAAATTGAGTTGCTGTGCGAGAGAGGATAGATGGCGCCGCTCTCTATCTCATTTGGCATCCGGCAACCTTCACTTGATCATGTTCTCCGATCATTCCTACGGCAGGCGCAGCCGTGGAGCCTCATTCTCTTCCGCGAAGCCTGCGTCACGCGCGATCAAGTGCGTGAGCTGTGCGCGGACATGCGCGAAGCGGCGGGTTATGACTGCGTCGTTTACATCGATCAAGAAGGTGGCCGCGTCGCGCGCCTGAAAGCGCCTGAATGGCCTACATGGCCGCCGAGCGCCGCATACGGAAAGCTCTACGCGAACGACGCCAAGGTCGCCCTGGAAGCAGCGCATCTCGGCCACCGTCTCATCGCGCACGAACTGAAGAGCATGGGTGTCGACGGCGATTTCACGCCGGTGTGCGATACGCCCGTTGACGGGGCCGATCCTATCATCGGTGACCGCGCTTTCTCACACGATCCGCAAATCATCCCGAAACTCGCGCGCGCTGCGCTTGAAGGTTTGCACGAAGGCGGTGTCGCGGGCTGCATCAAGCACATGCCTGGTCACGGCCGCGCTGAAGCCGACAGTCATTTGGCTCTGCCGAAGGTGCGCGCCTCGGAAGTCGACCTGATGGCGCGCGATGTGTTCCCGTTCGCGCAAATGGCCGACGCCGAAGCGGCGATGACCGCACACATCGTCTATGAAGCCTGGGATCCCGATCGCCCGGCCACGTGCTCGCCCACGGTGATCGAGAAAATCATCCGCGGCCGCATCGGTTTCGACGGCCTCCTGATGAGCGACGACCTCGATATGAAAGCCCTTCAATACGCTATGAATGGGGGGCTAACCGAGCGCGCCGAGGCTGCTCTGAAGGCTGGGTGCGACGTCGTGCTGCAATGCTCCGGCGTGTTGAAAGACATGGAAGCGACCGCCAAGGGGTGCCAAACCCTGGCCGGACCATCGCTCGTCCGCGCCCGCGCGGTCGAAGCTTTCGCCAAGCGGCCGGCGGAAGATTTCGACGCCGAAGCCGGCTGGGTTAGGTTCAGGGAATTAATGGGTTGAGTCATTTCGGGTCTCCTCCGGCTTTCGCCGGAGGAGACCCGGAACCAGGGACATCAAAGCTCAGCTTGTGGCTCTGGGTTCCGGCTCTCCCTTCGGTCGGCCGGAATGATTCAGAACAGAATGAGCGAAGACGCAGAAGACACCGTCGACGTCGATCTCGCCGTCGCTGAAGAAGCGGAGGGCCGCGATGCGCTGTTGCTGGCGCTGGATGTGTTCGAAGGCCCACTGGCGATGCTGCTCGATCTGGCGCGCGCCAAGAAGATCGACATCGCCAAGGTGTCGGTCGGCGAGATCGCCGATCAGTACCTCGCCTTCATCGCCGAAGCCCATTCGCAAAACATGGAGTTGGCGAGCGACTATTTGGTGATGGCGGCGTGGCTGGCTCTGCTCAAATCGCGGCTGCTCATTCCCAAGCCCCAGATCGCCGAAGACGAGCCCGATCCGCAACAAATTGCCGACGCCCTGAAACTCAAACTCATGCGCCTCGAACTGGCGCGCGCCGCCGCCAAGCGGTTGAGCGACATGCCACAGCTCGATCGTGACCTGTTCTTGAACGGCATGCCCACGCCCACCGTGCTCACCAAGACCGTGGCCTGGAAAGCCGAGCTCTACGATCTGCTCGGCGCCTATTGCGCCGAACGCGCCAAGAGCGTGCGCAAACGCGCTTACCGCACCTTCGTGCGCCGGGCGTTTCCGCTGGAAAGCGCGCGGCGCAAGCTCGAACAGGCGCTGGTGAGCTTGCAGGATTGGCAGACCATCCAGGCCGTCGTCGCCCCGGCGGCGGAGACCGGCGCAGACGCACCGCCGGCGGAGAGCTATCTGGCCTCCACCTTTGGCGCGGCACTCGAACTGGCCCGCGAAGGCAAGATGGATTTGCGCCAGGCGGAAGCCTTCGCGCCGCTGTTCGTGCGGGCGCGTCCCGCGAAGGATGCTGTGCAATGAGCGCGGACAACGAACCGCCGCTCGCCGACGCCATGCGCCGCCTCGAAGACGCGTTCGGCGAAGGCGCCGAGCGCCAGCGGGGCGAACCATCGGCGGATGCCGTCCGCGCCGCGGAAGCGATGCTGTTCGCGGGTGGCGAGCCACTGACCGCAAAAGAGCTCGGCGAGAAGCTCGGCCCCGACGTCGACGTTGCCGCTGTGCTCTTGAAGCTAAAGCGCGATTATGAGGGCAGGGGCGTGCAGCTGGTCGAAGCCGGTGGCGGCTGGCGCTTTCAGTCCGCGCCCGACCTCTCCGGCCTCTTCGCCGAAACCCGCGCCGCACCCAAGAAGCTGCCCAAGGCGGCGATGGAGACGCTGGCGGTCATTGCCTACCACCAGCCCGTCACCCGCGCCGAGATCGAAGAAATCCGGGGCGTCTCGCTTTCCCGCGGCTCCATGGAGCTGCTGCTTGAGATTGGTTGGATTCGCCCTCGCGGCCGCCGCCGTACCCCGGGCCGTCCACTAACCTTTGGCACCTCCGACACCTTCCTGGCCCATTTTGGGCTGGCGTCGCTCGATGCCCTGCCGGGGAAAGAGGACCTGAAAGCGCTCGGCCTGCTGGATCCCCGCGCCGCCAGCGCCTTGGAGGTGCCCCGCCCCGGCGAGGAGTTGGCCAGCGACGAGGAGCCACTGGAAATAGGGGGAGACAGCCCTGAGTTTTTCCGCGATCATCTGGACGAACACGGCGAATAAGAGCCACCAGTTCAGAACTGGCAAAGGCCCCCGTGGTAGGCTGTCCGGCAAAATTGAGCCGCAGAAAGGCCGCGACGAGCACGCGGCGCGCCGTTAAGCAGCGCCACATACGTTTAGGAGCGTTAGGAAATGCATCCGACTTGGACCCTTATCATCGTCGTCGTGTTGGCGGCCTTGCTGTTCATGCGCCCGGGTAAGCTCTCGAGCCTGATGGAAGACCTCGGCAAAGGCATCAGCGGCTTCCGCAAAGGCATGGACGAAGGCCGCAATCAGCCGCAGCCGCCGGCTCAGCCGACGGAAACGCCGCGTCAGGTCTCGGACCAGACGAGCCAGTCGTCGCAGACCCAAGACCGCGTCGAGAACTGAGTCGATCGAACTGATCCGCCGCCATGGTGCCTGGCCTCAGCCTTGAGCACATCGTCATCCTGGGCATCATCGCCCTGGTGGTGGTGGGCCCCAAAGACCTCCCGCTGCTGCTGCGCAAGCTCGGGCAGTGGACCGCGCGCCTGCGCGGCATGGCGCAGGAGTTCCGCACTGGCTTCGATGAACTCGCGCGCCAGGCGGAATTGGATGAGCTGAAGCGCGAAGTGCAGTCGCTGCGGCAGACCACCAATCTCGCCAGCCTCGGCAACGAAATGAGCAAGCCGCTCGGCACGCTTGAATCGTATGCCGGGCTCTCGACGCCGCCACCGCCGCCCGCTGCGCCTGAAGCAGCGCCGACCGAGATACCGGAAGCCGCCAATGCCGAAGCCACACCGTCGGCGGAAAAACCCGCATCGGTGGCGCAGTCCGCGCCATGAACGCCATGCCTGATGAAGACGAGGTCGAGGCGTCGCGCGCGCCGCTGCTCTCGCATCTCGACGAACTCCGCAGCCGCCTGATCTGGACCATTGGCGGCGTGCTCGTGGCCTTCATCGGCTGCTTCTTCTTTCAGGATCAGATTTTTCTGATGCTGACCAACCCGTTCGTCGAAGCCATGCGTGAGGCGCACCTGACCGCCAGCCGTGAGATCCACATGATCAACACGGACGCCTTCGGCTTCTTCATGACCAAGTTGAAGTTGACGCTGTTTGCGGCACTCGTCGTCTCGTTTCCACTGACTGCGTACCAAGCCTATGCCTTCGTCGCGCCTGGCCTCTACAAGCGCGAACGCAGCACCGCGACGCCGTTCCTGATCGCTGCGCCGATCATGTTCATCATCGGCGGTCTGTTCGTCTATTACGTCGCCATGCCGTATGCGCTCCGCTTCGCGCTGGAGCAGCAGGTCTCGATGCAGACCGCCAACGGCACGACCATTCACGTCGACTATCTGCCAAAGGTGGACGAATACATCGCGCTCGAAACGACACTGATCCTGGCCTTCGGGCTCTTCTTCCAGATGCCCGTCGTGCTCTCTTTGCTGGCGCGCATCGGCGTCGTCACCGCCTCCATGCTGCGCAAGGCTCGCCGCTACGCGCTGGTCGGGATTGCCGCTTTCGCCGCCCTGGTGGCGCCGCCTGACCCGCTCTCCATGGGCGTGATGATGATCCCGCTCTACGGCGTGTTCGAAATCTCGATTTTGGTGGTCTGGTTATTGGAGCGCCGCGACCAGAAAAGCACCGCCACGCCGAGCGCCACCGCCGCCGAGTAGGCGCACGGCGCTTCAAGTTGACCGATGACGCCCGCTCGCTGCACGTGCTAACCCGCAGCTGCAATGCACGATATTCGAGCCATCCGCGATAATCCCGACCTCTACGACGCCGCCTGGGCGCGTAAGGGCCTGGACCCGCAAGCCAAGCGCATCGTCGACTTCGACGCTAAGATGCGCGCGCAAGCGACCGCCAAGCAGGAAGCCGAGGCGCAACGCAACGCTGCCTCGAAAGCGATCGGCCAAGCCAAGGCGCAAAAGAACAATGCCGAAGCCGAGCGGCTGATTACGCAGGTCGCCGCGCTGAAAGCCCGCATCGACGAAACCAGCATCGAGGAAGCTCACTGGCAAAAGGAGCGCGACGATCTTTTGGCGTCGCTGCCGAACCTGCCTGCGCCCGATGTGCCCGACGGCGCCGACGACGAAGGCAACATCGAAGTGCGCCGCTGGTACAAGCGCGATGGCGGCGATCCACCGAACGTCGAGCTCAGCGCCGATCACGTCGCGCTGGGCGAAGCGCTCGGCATGATGGATTTCGAGGCCGCCGCGCGCATGAGCGGCGCCCGCTTTGTGGCGCTGAAGGGCCAGCTGGCGCGGCTCGAACGCGCGCTGGCCGCCTTCATGATCGATCTGCACACCGGCACGAATGGCTACACTGAGGTCAGCCCGCCGCTCTTGGTCAAAGACCATGTGATGTTTGGCACCGGTCAATTGCCGAAATTCGTCGACGATCAATTCACCGCCGCCCGCACCGTCAGCCGCGAAGAATTGCTGAACGAGGCGCTCCAACGTTTCGATGAAGAAGTCGAGCGTCAGAAGCACACCGCCAAGCCCACCGACGTGCTGAAGCAGCTCTTGGAGCAAGCGCCCACGCGGGAGGATTTCTGGCTGATCCCCACGGCGGAAGTGGCGCTTACCAATCTGGTGCGCGAGCAGATTCTCGCAGAGGATGCACTGCCGATCCGCGTGACTGCGGACACGCCATGTTTTCGCGCCGAAGCGGGCGCGGCCGGGCGCGACACGCGCGGGCTCATCCGCATGCACCAATTCCGCAAGGTGGAACTGGTTTCGATTACAACGCCCGAGCAAAGCCACGACGAGCACGAGCGCATGGTGGCCTGCGCTGAAGAAGTCCTAAGGCGCCTCGAACTCCCATATCGCGTGATGCTGCTCTGCGCCGGCGACATGGGCTTTTCAGCGCGCCGCACCTACGATCTGGAAGTCTGGCTACCGAGCCAGGCGAAGTACCGCGAGATTTCGTCCTGCTCGAACTGTGGCGATTTCCAAGCCCGCCGCATGAACGCGCGCTTCCGCAACAAGGACGGCAAGACTGAGTTCGTACACACACTGAACGGCTCGGGCCTCGCTGTCGGCCGCACGCTCGTGGCGGTGCTTGAGAATTACCAGAGCGCCGACGGCTCGATCACGGTGCCAAAGGCGCTCGTGCCGTACATGGGGGGTCTGGAAAAGATTTCAAAACCCTGAGTCAGTCCGGGCGAGCGAGTTCCGGATGACGCTTCGCGTCTCCGGAATGACTCTAGTGGTGTCGCTCGATGATTTTGATGAGTTCGTCCCCGCTCGTCGTCTCTGGCAGCGCCGCGAAATCGCCTTTGGCGTCGAGCGCCACGCCCAACAGCGACTGAAATATCCGCCGCGGCAGCGTCTGTGCGCCGAACTGTTCCAAATGCGGAGTCGTAAATTGCGCATCGAGCAGTCTGAAGCCGCCAAATTTGAGTCGAGCAACCAGATGTACCAGCGCCGCCTTGCTGGCGTCGGTTGTTCGGGAGAACATGCTCTCGCCAAAAAATGCGCCACCCAGCGCAACCCCATAGAGCCCGCCCGCTAGCTGGCCGTCCTGGCGCGTTTCAACGCTATGCGCCAGCCCGCGTGAGTGCAGGTCGAGATACAAGGTGCGGATGTCGGAATTGATCCAGGTATCCTCGCGATCCGGCCCGGGGGCCGCGCAGGCATCGATTACCGCCGCAAAATCGCGATCGATCGTGAAGGAAAATGCATCGCCGCGCATAGTGCGTTTCAACCGCCGCGACAGGTGAAAGGCATTAAGCGGCAGGATGCAGCGCCATTCCGGATCGACGATGAAAAAGCCCTCGTCGGCGCGGCTCTCCGCCATCGGAAACACGCCGCGCTTGTAACAGGCGATGAGATCGTCGGGTGAAAACGGCTTCATCTAGGTGGGCAGCATGCCAGAGAGGGCGTAGAGGAAGAAGCCCGTTGCTGCGGAGGCAAGTTTGGAAAACGACAGTCACGACGACGATGTCGAACATGTCGAGGGCAAAGCCATCGACATCAGCTTCCGCACCAAGCTCTGCGTCCACTCCCGCTATTGCGTCACGCAGGCGCCGCGCGTGTTCTTGGCCAATGTCGAAGGTCCGTGGATTCATCCCGATAGCATGGACGTCGAGGAGCTCGCCGCGGTCGCCCGCAACTGCCCGTCCGGCGCCATCCACTATAAGCGCAACGACGGCGCACCCGACGAACAGCCGCCGCCGGTTAACCTCATTCGCGTGCTCGAAGGCGGCCCCAATGCCTTCCGCGGCGACCTGCGCATCGATGGCGATCCGATTGGCTATCGCGCCACACTGTGCCGCTGCGGCGCGTCGAAGAACAAACCTTACTGCGACGGCTCCCACCACGAGATCCACTTCGACGCCACGGGCGAACCGCCGACCGGCGAGAATACGGCCATGCTCGAAGTCCGCGATGGCCCCATTGATATCGTCCCAGAGACCGATGGCCCGTTGATGGTGCGCGGGAATATGGAGCTTGTCTCGGGGACCGGCCGCATGTTGGCACGCCTCACGACGGCGCGCTTTTGCCGGTGCGGGCACTCACAAAACAAGCCCTTCTGTGATGGCGCCCACGCGAAAATCGGATTTAAGTCACCCTAAGGGAGGAGGCGAATGGCGAGTATTCCGCTAGGAGATATTCTCGCATTCAACGGCGAACGGCGTGGACCCGATACCTGGTGCTTGCGCCAGGACGATCGTGTGTTGAGTTGGCGCGACCTCGACGCCGCCGCAATGCGCCGCGCCCATTCCTTCAGAGCGCGCGGCGTGACCAAGGGCGACACCGTCACCCTGGCGCTCGACAACGACATTCCGTTCTTCGAAGTGATTTTCGCACTCTGGAAGCTCGGCGCCATGCCCCACGTGATCTCGCATCGGTTGCCGCGGCGCGAGATGGCTGACATTTTGGAGATAGCCCGCCCGAAGCTGGTGGTTGCGCATGATCCAGAAGTGCAACGCGCGTTCGGCGCAGTCGGCGACGATTTTGGCGTCAACGGCGCCACCGAGCCGATCAAGTCCGAAATCGCGCCGCACTGGCGCGCGCTTTCATCGGGCGGCTCAACGGGGCGCCCCAAAATCATCGTGGCGCATAATCCGGGCGAACACGATCCCGACGTGCCGGCGCTCAACATGCCGCGCGATGACGTGATGCTGAATCCCGGACCGCTCTATCACAGCGTGCCGTTCAACGTCGCCACCGGCGCGCTGTTCCGCGGCAACAGCCTCGTCAATATGAGTGCTTTCGATCCGGAGCAGGTTCTGTCGCTGATTGCAGCACATCGCGTGAGTTGGGTGATTATGGTGCCGACTATGATGCATCGCATCTGGCGCCTGCCTGCCGAGACGCGAGCGCAATACGATCTTTCCTCGCTCGGCTCGGTCTGGCACGTCGCGGCGCCGATGCCCGTCTGGCTCAAGGAAGAATGGATCAATTGGCTCGGCGCGTCGCGCATTTGGGAGCTTTACGGCGGCACCGAGTCCCAAGGCTTCGCCATCATCAACGGCGTGGATTGGGTGAACCACCGCGGCTCGGTCGGCAAACCGTTCCGCTGCACCATGCGCATTGTTGGCGAAGACGGAGATGATGTCGCGGTTGGCGAAGTCGGCGAGATCTACATGAAGTCCGACGTTGGCCAGACCTATCATTATCTCGGTGCTCAGGTGCGCGCTCTCGATGGTGGTTGGGAATCGCTCGGCGATTTCGGCTATTTCGACGCCGACGGCTTTCTCTACATCGCCGATCGTCGCACCGATCTCATTCTCTCCGGCGGCCGCAACATCTACCCCGCCGAGATCGAAGGCGCGCTCATGCAACATCCGGACGTGGAAGGCGCCGTCGCCATTGGCCTACCGGATGACGACATGGGATCTCGTGTTCATGCCATCATTCGCGCCGCGCCGCACGCACGCGGCGTGCTTGATAGCTACGCACTGCACGCCTTCCTCGCGGATCGAATTGCGCGCTACAAGATGCCGCGCAGCTTCGAATTCACGGAAGAGCAATTGCGCGACGAGGCTGGCAAAGTCCGGCGCAGCGCACTCAGGAGCGCTCGCCTGTCGGCCTAAGAGGCATGATCCTTCCGGCGTCGGTCGAACCAGACATCGATTGGGTGCAGCGCGACGAGCACAACCAGCGTCAGCCCAACGCCAATCAGCACGATCGACCACGTCGCCAATGCACAGGCAATGCCCAGCGCCGCCGTCACCCAAACTGTGGCGGCCGTGGTGAGGCCGTGCGCTTGCTGCACTTGGTCCGCGCTTTTCAAGATCGCGCCGGCGCCCAGGAAGCCGATGCCGGTCATCACGCCTTGGATGACGCCTTGAATGATCCGGCTTTGCGCGGCGATGTCGCCGGATATCGGCGCGTAGTGGATCGTGGCCATGCAGACGAGGGCGGAGCCGAGCGACACCAATCCCAAGGTGCGAATGCCGACAGTCTTGCCCCGCCATTCGCGGTCGAGGCCGACGATCATGCCGGTGAGCACCGCTGCCGCCAGCCGCAGAGCAACATCGCTGATGTCCACCGAAAGCGTGGCGGGATCGTTCATGGGCCTGTTGTTAGCCCCGCCTAGCGTGGAGGCAAGATCAATTGACCTTCTGGAAACCGCAGGCGCCGACGACCCTTACGCGTTGGCCGCCTCTTCCTGCGCCTTCAGATGCTTCTCAAGCCAATGGATCGAGTAATCGCCATTGATGACATCCGGCTCTTCAACCAGTTCGCGGAAGAGCGGCAGCGTCGTCTCGACGCCGGTGATCACCATCTCGTTCAGCGCCCGCTTCAAGCGCAATAGGCATTCACTCCGGTCGCGGCCATGCACGATCAGCTTGCCGAT
>JACQAC010000272.1 GCA_016195245.1 Pseudomonadota bacterium | reverse complement strand
TGCGTACGCAGGGTCACTGCATTGATGTTGTTGTCGCGGTTGGGCTGAACGCCAGCCGCGCCACTGTTCTCGTCGTGCAGCGGGTTGTTATCGACGTAGTTTACGTCGGTGTGTGAGTAATTCAGCTGGAACTTGACGTGGCTGATCGGAACCCAAGTAGCGCCGAGCGTGTAGGCGGTCGTTTCGTTGGCATTGCCGCCGTCGGTTGCTGACTTCCAGAATCCTTGGTCACTCAAATCCAAATGCTCATAGCGCGCGCTCAGCATGATGTGGCCGATGCCGCCATCCGAACCAAGCGTGCGGAACGGGGTGATGGCCCCGAAGCTGCCGTCCGCGGCGTTGTAGCGGCGGCTTTCGCCGGTTGGCGACCAGAAGACATCGAAATAGTAACCGGTGGCGCTGGCGTCAGCTCGCTGAGCGCTCGTGAGTGACGAGTCATGCGTGTTGATCTGGCCGTACTCAGCCTCGGCGCCGAACGCGTTCCATTGAAACGCGGCTTCGACATTCCAGAACGTGTCACGGTCGGCGCCGCCCACGGTCGCGTTGTTGCTCGACTTATTGGAAAGCGCATTCGGGCTGTAGTTGAAGAGACCATTGATGCTGTTACCATTGCCACTGCCGTTATCGCGATAACGGCCGTAGAGGCCCAAGTGCAGCAGCGTGGTGCCTTCCGGGGTTTGTTCGAAAATCGGCGCCCACGTCGCGCGTCCGCCCACAAACCAGGATTCGGTGCCGTTCGAAGCCGTGTCCGAGGTATCCAACGCATCGTTGGATGACAGGTTGGCGCCGAGCGACCAGTTACCGCCGTTGGTGATGAAGGCAACGCCAGGGCGTTTACCGACGCCAGAGGCGCTGATCAGGAACGAGCGCTCGTTGAACGGAATGTTGAGCGAAGAGTCGCGATCTTCCATCGGCGAGACGGCGTTGTTGTTGCCGACGATGAAGGAATAGTCCTGGCCCGCATATTCGAGGTACAAGTCGTCGGCCTTGACGCTCGCGTTGCCGGAACCGAAGCCAATGTCGAATTTGACGTTGTAGCGCCAGTTGTCAGTTAGACGACCATCGACACCGAGGAACGCGCGGCGCGCATAAGAGCGGATGCCGGATTCGCACGTGGTCGTCGGCAACGCAGGCGCTGCTGCGCAGAAGTCAGCGTCGGTCGAAGCGATGTCGTACATAAAGCGACCGTTAACGTGGAAGCGCCGGTCCTCTTCACGCGTCTCCGGCGAACCGTTCCAACGCGTTGTCACGGTCGGCGGCGGCGGTGCGGCGGCCGGAGCTTGTTGCGCGTGCGCGGCGCCAGCGCCCGCGGCCATGCCGATCGCGCTCAGCGCGGCGGTGATCAATGCTTGTGACTTCTTCATAGAAGACCCCCTGGTCGAACCTGCCCAATCCCCAGCTGCGCGAGTCGTATCGACTCGGCTTCAAACACTGGGATCGTGAGGCGGGGGTTACGCGTCACCGATGAAGCGGCTGCGACTGTTTGGCGACGGCTCAGCTACACTTCGATTGCAGATTTGTGACGTTGCGCGCGAGCCGCTGTCATAACGGATGACTGCGATGCGAAGCCGCCGCCCAACTGCTGCATCGTTCTGGTGGCGCAAGGGAATTAACCAAGATTGCTACTTTACATTGGGGAATGTTTTCCATATTTCGAATCGTACCGGCGGACCTGGAAACAGCGTCCACTAACGCCCCCTCGGCCCAGGCCACCTGGGGGATCGCAAGCAACTGGGAGCAGGAAGCTCCTTGGCGATCCTCCGGCGCAAGCTCCCAAGGGCGGACCTGACATTTAGCATGTCCGACTAACGCCGGCCTGGGTTTAACAAGCACCGCTCGAAACGAGCGGAGCACTGTTGAGTGGAGCTGCCGGATGGACTCTGTCCTCTCGCCTCTCGAGCTCGTGAACGGAACCGCGCCTGATGGGCCGGTTGCAATCGCGCGCCCGCATCGTGTCGCCGCCGCCGCGCAGTGGTTTCGCAGCCACTTCCCTGGCGAGGTTTTCTACGCGGTGAAGGCCAACCCCGCGCCATGGGTGCTCGACACCCTGTGGGCGAACGGGATCAAGAATTTCGAC
>JACQAC010000037.1 GCA_016195245.1 Pseudomonadota bacterium | reverse complement strand
CTTGGCTTCAACACGCACCGCTTCGGTATCGAATGGGCGCGCATCGAGCCGGAGCCCGGCGCATTCTCGCAAGCGGCGCTCGATCACTACGAACGCGTGCTGGACGCGTGCCTCGCGCACAACCTCGCGCCGATGGTGACGCTCTCGCACTTCACCATTCCGCGCTGGTTCGCGGCGCGCGGCGGCTTCGAGGCGGACGACGCGGCCGACATCTTCGCCCGCTTCGCGTCGCGCACGGCTAAGGCGCTAGCACCGAAGATAACCTACGCGTCGACCTTCAACGAAGCCAATATCGGCCGGCTTGTGCGGATGATGTTTGGCAATCCCAAGCGCAACGAGCGCGTGGCGGCGATGCAGGCAGCGTGCGCCAAGGCTTGCGGCTCCGAGCGCTTCTCCTCGATCCTGTTCGGCGATCTCGACCGCATGGAGCCGCATCTGGTCAGCGCGCACGCCAAGGCGATGGCGGCGATCAAAGCCGAACGGGATATTCCAGTCGGCGCCACGCTGACTATGCAAGACGTTCAGGGCGAAGGCGAAGGCAACCTCGCTCACCAGGTGATCGCCGGGCTTTACGGCCCATGGCTGGAGGCGGCGAAATCGAGCGACTTTGTCGGCGTGCAAACCTACACGCGCGCACGCGTTGGACCGCAGGGCCGCTTGCCGCCGCCCGAAGGTGCAGAGATGACGGCCGCGCACTATGAGTTCTATCCAGCCGCCATCGGCGGCACGATCCGCTTCGCGGCGCGCGAGATTGGCCGGCCGATCATCGTTACCGAAAACGGCATCGCCACAGACGACGACACGCGCCGCATCGCCTACATTGACGGGGCCCTCGACCAGGTCCGCGCCTGCGTTGCCGCAGGCATCGATGTGCGCGGCTACATCCATTGGTCGCTGTTGGACAATTTCGAGTGGACGTCCGGTTATGGCCAGCGCTTCGGTCTGGTCGATGTCGACCGCACCACCTTCAAGCGCACGCCCAAGCCCAGCGCGCGCTATCTCGGCGAACGTGCTCGGCTGAACCGGTTATAGTGGAAAGCGGTGGGAAAATAGCGCTCGTCCTCACTGCGGCGATGTTGGCTACAACGTCGCCGTCCGCGTGAGTCCGCATTGGCCGATCAGTGGTGATCGATGCCCTGTCGGAGCGATTCTATTTCTTCTTTGAGTTTGAGTTTCTGGCGTTTCATCGCCGTAAGACGAACGTCGTCTGATGAAGGCGCTTTGGCCTCATTTTCAATTATGAAATCAAGTTCCCGGTGGCGGGCGTCAAGTTCACGCAGCCGCTGCTCGATGGCCATTGAGGCGCCTCCTCTAGCTAGGGCGAAAGCAGTGTGGCGCCGTTTCAACGGTTTGTCTCCTTACATCGTCTTACAAAATTAACCTTTTCACATCCTCGCCGTCACACTTGTGCGGTAGCTGGGAAAATCGTCGCCTTTACAGCGCGTGAGGAGAGGGATTAGCTCAGCCGTTCGCGGGGCGGCGGGGGCTGCCGTGCATAAGATCCCGAAGGCGATCACCGCATGGACGTTGAAGACGAAGATGGGTTCGATATCGCCGACACGCCGGAGAAGCGTGCGCTGAAGGCTCGCCTTATCGAACTTCGCGAAGAGCACAGCGAACTGGATAGCGCCATCGGCGCGCTGCAACAGAAATCGAGTGGGGACGCATTGCAGTTGGCGCGTCTGAAGAAGCGCAAGCTGGTGCTAAGGGACCAAATCCAATGGATCGAAGACCGGCTGACGCCAGACATCATCGCCTGAAGGCGTTGATGACCGGCGTTGCGTTGGGAATGCTGCCCGCAGCGGCGTTCGCGCAAACACCAGCGCCGGCGCGCGAGCGCGCGGACTCAGAAGGCGTGTTTTCCCTCGTGGTTGAGAACGACAGCCTCTCCTCCGGCGCGGACCGCAACTACACCTCCGGCATCGAACTCTCGTACACCTCGCCCAACAACGCCCGCGTTCCGGCTTGGCTGGATAATGCGGCGACGCCGTTCACGCAGTTTCTCTCTCAGGCCGATCCAACGTTCTGGGGCGCGGCAATTCGGCATGGTTGGACCTTCAGCGCTTGGCGAGCAGGCACAGAACAGCATTCACAAGATACTCGGCGCGCCGCGCGCCCTGGGATGGGACAGCCAATTGCACGACGAGTTCGCCTTCGCGGCCTCCTTCGACCGGCGTTGGCGCTGGGTGCCATTCGGCGTGCCAGGGGTGGCGGGACTTTGCAGGAATGGCGGATGACCTACACGTTCGTCTGGCGAACGGATGAGTTCACCACCCAGAACGGCCGCCAAGATTTCGGTTCGCTCTCGTTCAGCCGGCGCTTCTAAGCCGCTGCATGAGCGACCAGCACTCATAGGCGATCGTTGCAAACAGCACGATTGAGATGGCGCGCGTGAACAGGCCAGCATTGCCCGCATTTGCCATGCCGCCAAAGCTCGCGACGGCAAAGATGGCGACACACAGCAAGGAGCCCGCGAGCGCGATCCACCGCGCAACGCCGCCCTTCTTGTATCCCAGCGCGACAAACAACGGCGGCAGAATGCCCACAGGATAAAGCCCGAATGCGTAATGAAGTGGATTGGGCAGCGGAAAGAACCCGCTCATCGCAATCGCGAAGCCAAGGACGGCCAGCGTGACGCCCGCCAGCGCGGCGACGATCACGTTGCCGCCGACGCTGCGTAGTCCGGCGAACAATCCCAAACCGCCGAGCACGAATGCGATCCCTGACACCGCGAACCCCACATTGGTGACGATCGGCAAGTGCATCGCGGCGATGCCCAGGTCGCTGGGCTGTTGCTCCACAAGATTGAATGAAGGATTGAGCGCAATCGCCGCGATCTGCGTGGCGAAATAGACGATCGGCGCCGCAACGCCCGCCCAAAGCAATGCCTTCACGATACTCTCCCGCCTGCATCACGATGCGCGAACCAGCCGATTTTAAGGCCAGCAGTGACTGAGGCTTAGAAGCTCGCGAACGCTTGCGCTTCGCTGCGGCGGGCGAATTTTTCCGCGTACATCGCTTCGTCAGCGCGCGCGATGGCGGTTTCTGGATCCTCGGGGATCGCCACTGCATGCACGCCGATGGAAATGGCGACGCGGTGTGCTTGGCCGGCATGGATGATGGCGCTGCTGTTGAGTTGAACGCTGAGCGCCTGCGCTTTGGCGCGGGCTTCTTCGGGGTTGGCGCGATTGAGGATTACGCCGAACTCGTCGCCGCCGAGGCGCCCGACTGCATCGGACTCGCGGACCGAGTCCACCAACAATCGGCCGACGTGCTTGAGCACCGCGTCGCCGGCAGCATGGCCGTGGGAATCGTTCAACGCTTTGAAGCCATCGAGATCGATGTACAGGACCGCGGCGGGGGTCTTGTAGCGCTCGACCTCCGACATCGTCCGATGCAGTTCGCGGATAAAGGCGCGGCGATTGTAGGTTGGGGTGAGTGTGTCGCGATCAGCTAGGTCTTCGGCGACCGCCAATTTCTCGGCTAGCGCGTCGCGCTCTGCGGCGAGTCGCGACAGAGCGCCCAGCGCCACGTCGGAAACGTCGCGCCGCTTCAGCCCCAGCGCTTCCAGAAGCTGGGTCGTTGCGGTACCGCGCGAAGGTAAGCCGAAGGCCATCTGATTCCCGGACGTCTGACCCTACGGATGCGCCCCAGTGGTAAAGGGCGGCTTAATCCGCCAGCGTGAGCGGGCTGGACGGCCCGCGCGGCTTCCTTTAGTGGCCCTGTTTTTAGGAGCTGCGCCCGAATGCCCTCCTCCCACCCATTGGTCGGTCTGATCATGGGCTCCAAATCCGACTGGGAAACCATGGCCGCCGCCGCGCAGACGCTGGACGCGTTGGCTGTGCCGTATGAGGCCAAGGTGGTGTCCGCGCACCGCACGCCGCAACGGCTTTACGACTACGCCACGAGCGCCAGGGGGCGCGGACTCAAGGTGATCGTCGCGGCAGCCGGCGGCGCGGCCCACTTGCCCGGCATGAGCGCGGCTATGACGCCGCTGCCGGTGCTGGGTGTGCCGATCAAGAGCCGCGACTTGAAAGGGCTCGATAGTCTGCTTTCCATCGTGCAAATGCCGAAGGGCGTGCCCGTGGGGACCTTGGCGATTGGTGAAGCTGGCGCGGTCAACGCGGCGCTCTTGGCGGCAGCGATCCTGGCGCTCAACGACGAAGCGCTGGCTGAGCGGCTCGACGCCTTCCGCGCCGCGCAGACCGAAGCCGTAGGCGAAAACCCGACATGAAGCCGCTTCCTCCCGGGAGCATGATTGGAGTTCTGGGCGGCGGACAATTGGGCCGCATGCTCTCAAACGCCGCCTCCGAGCTGGGTTTCGACGTTTGCATCTTCACCGACGAGCACGACAGCCCCGCCGCGCGGGTCTCAGCGCGCACGATCGTAGCGCCATTCGACGATCGCGGCGCACTCGAAGAATTCGCGCGCCATGTCCAGGTGATTACCACCGAGTTCGAAAATGTTCCTGCCGCCACCGCGAAGACCTTGATGGACGCCGGCGCACATGTGCGTCCACACCACCACGCGCTCGCGGTGGCTCAGGACCGCTTCGACGAGAAAAGCTTCTTCACCTCAACCGGCATCGCCACGCCGGCCTTTGCCGCCATTGCCAGCCAGGACGATCTGGATGCCGGCATCGCCAAAATTGGCGCGCCCTCGATCTTGAAGACGCGCCGTTTTGGCTACGACGGCCGTGGGCAGATTCGGATTATGTCGGCGGCTGATGCGGAAGGCGCATTTGAACGACTGGGCGCGCCCGGCATTTTGGAAGCGTTCTGTCCATTCGAGCGCGAGGTTTCGATCATCTGCGCGCGTAGCGAAGTTGGAGAAATCGCTTTCTACGATCTCTGCGAGAATACGCACAAGAACGGCATCCTTTCGCGCACGATCGCCCCCTCTCAAGCCAACGCCGCCACGAATGTCGCCGCCCGTAACGCCGCGAAGCGCGTGTTGGAAGCGTTTGGCTACGTTGGGGTGCTGACTATCGAATTTTTCTTGATGCCGGACGGCGCGCTGATCGCCAACGAGATGGCCCCGCGCGTTCACAATTCCGGACACTGGACCATCGAGGGGGCGCTCACCTCGCAGTTCGAGCAACACATCCGCGCCGTCGCTGGCTGGCCGCTTGGACCGACAACGCGCGTCGGCGACATTGAAATGCTGAACTTGATTGGCGCCGATGCCGATCGCTGGGCCGAGCTCGCAACTGATCCGTCAGCGCGCCTGCATCTCTACGGCAAACGCAGCACGCGCGACGGCCGCAAGATGGGGCATGTCACCAAGCTCACAGTCCGCGAAGACTAGCCTAACGCGGAAACGCTTCGTCGCGCGCCGTGAACAGCCATAACCCGATCAGATAAAGCGTCGGCGTGAAGAACCACAGCACGTCGACCACCACGACCGGTGTACGCCGCACCAGTTCATAGACGTTATCGCCATCGCCGGCGCTGCCGCCGACCGATGTGACCGCCGGATTGGCGAAGATAATCAGCGCAATCAGGCACACCCAAAACGCCACAGCCGTCGCAACGATCGGGCTGGTGCGCTCGACGTAATCGTCAGCGGGGTGTTCTTCGAGATGAGTAAGA
>JACQAC010000271.1 GCA_016195245.1 Pseudomonadota bacterium | reverse complement strand
GCACGAGAATGCCGTCAATCGCCGGATCGAGTGAAAGCGCTTCCACCTGTATCAGCAAGTCCGCTTCGCTTGTCTCTTTCGGCAACCGGATTTCGACGGAGCGCATGCCGGCCTCGGTGGTCGCCTTGCCTTTGGACGTCACATAAACTTGGCTCGCGGGGTCGTCGCCGACGAGCACGACCGCCAGCGCCGGTTGCTCAGGCAGCCCCTTCACTGCCGCCCCCACATCGGCGCGCACGCTGGCTGCTATCGCTTTTCCGTCGATGATCCGTCCGCTCATCTCTTCTCCATTGTGGCCAAGAACGCGGCAATCTCTGTGTCGCTCACGCCCTCGATCTCAACCGCCTTCAGCCGCGCCGTGGCGCCGCGCGCCACCTTCACTTTGCTCTTCGCCACGCCCAGCGCCTTGGCGAGCAGGGCCTCGAGCGCTGCGTTGGCTTTGCCGTCTTCCGGCGCAGCGCGCACGCGCGCCTTTAAGTAGGTCTGACCTGCGTCGTCAGTCGCACAGCCGTCGATCCTGTCGGCGCCGCCCGAAGGCGTCAGCCTCACGGCGATGCGACTCAGAGGAACGACCCCTGGCCGAGCAATAACCGCTCAAGCCACCAGCTCACGTCGGTTTGGAGGAGGTAGACGACCAAGAGCAAGATCATCACCGAAAGGTCGACGCCGGCGATAGGCGGGATGAAGCGCCGCAACGGGCGCACCAAGGGATCGGTCACGGCGCGGCAGAATTCCCAGATCGATCCGACGGCCTGATTGCGCCGGCTGACCACGTCAAAAGCATAGAGCCAGGAAATGACGACATAGACGATCAGCACGAGCGAAATCAGCCCGAGAACGGCGCGGATGATTTCGAAAATGATGTGGATCATGAGGCTCGGGCGTCCTTGCCGCGTTTGCCGGGGGTCTAGACCGCGACGGACAGATTCGTCCAGGGCCAGGGTGTTGACCCGCCAAGGGCGCGCGCCGTATATCGCCGCTCCCAAACGGAGACGGGCCTGTAGCTCAGCTGGGAGAGCGCTGCGTTCGCAATGCAGAGGTCAGGAGTTCGATCCTCCTCAGGTCCACCATCTCGCCTCGTCGTGACTCATTAAACTGGCACGCAAGCCGGGGTGATCCCGCGTTTCCGGTCCGGGCCCTCAAGGGCGCGCTCATTATCGCGAAGGCAATTCGCAGGGTGCTGACCAACCGCTGCGATGAGCGCGTGGCGGCATTTTCGCTTGGCGCATTTTTTTAGCAATGCCGGCCTCCCAGCCTCGGGTTCGCAGACCGCGGGTTGGTATCCGGTAAATCAACCATGAATGGCGAAAGGCAGTTGGATCAACTCCCAGTTAAGAAGCCGCCGCCTATCGTTCACGACGCCTAGGGACTTATCCCATGTCCAAGACCGTGCTCGCCGTAGACGACTCCCTCACTGTTCGTGAGCTGGTGACGTTTGTGCTGAGCAATGCCGGCTACAACGTTGTGGTCGCTCAGGACGGTCTTGAGGGCCTGGACCAGCTGTCGCGGTGTACGCCCGACATCATCATCACCGACATCAACATGCCGCGCCTCGATGGGTTTGGCTTCATTGAAAGAGCGCGAAGCGACGGCGCTTGTGCAGCGCCAATTCTCGTTCTGACGACAGAGGCGGATCCCGAGAAGAAGGCGCGCGCTCGCTCGGCGGGCGCTACCGGCTGGATCGTGAAGCCCTTCAACCCGACGCAGCTGCTCGAAGCGGTTCGTCGAGTCACGCCCTAGGCCGCGAAGATGTCCACCGATCTCAACCGCGCTCTCTCTTTCAACTTCAACAACGCCTCCGTGGCGATGATTGATTCAAGCCCGCTTTGCCTTGAGGTCATGACCAACATCTTGGCAGGGTACGGCTTTCGCAAGATGCACCGATGCGCCGACCTCGCGGTCGGAACGGAAACGATCAAGTCGCACGGCATTGATCTGCTGCTTATCGACCCGATGTCCTATGGGGAGGGGGCCTACGACCTCATTCGCTGGCTGCGCGCCGAACGCTTTGGGCCCAACTCATCGGTTCCGATAATAATCACGACGGCACACACGCGCATGCGTCTCATCACGACCACACGCCAATGCGGCGCGGACTATATCGTCGCCAAACCCTTTTCGACGGCATGTCTGCTTGAACGCATCCTTTGGGTGGCGACGAGCGAAGGACGTCGCGGCGAACTGATCGCGCCATCTGAACTCGTGAACACGGCCGGCAGCGGCGTGGACATGTGGTGATGAAATGACGCAACGACCTCCTTCGCTCGGCTTGGCTCGCTTCGTCAACATTCCTGGCGGCACCACGTTTGATCAGGCGCAGCAACGCGCCGACTTGCGGCTGGAATTCATCAAGCCGAAGGCCTTGGCCGATATCGACGCTCTGATCGCATCGATGGGGCAACTCATTTAGCGTTTGAACGGCGGCGCTGACGTTGCTCAACGGGCCGAAATCTATCGCTTATCATACAGCATCGCGAGCCTGGGAGGCACCTTTGGCTTGGGGGCTGTGAGCGCTGCGGCCCATTCGCTCTGTGATTTGATGGACGCCTTCGAGCAGGGTCGTCCTTGGGACTTCCCGGCGGTGGACGTCCACTACAATTCGCTAAGGCTGCTGCGGTCGCGCCAGGATCCGGCCGAGGTGAAGCGTATCGTGGCGGGGTTGCTGCGCGTAAAGGCGCGCATAGCTGGCTCGCTTCCGTGATTCAGGCCGCCACCTCCCTCGCGACCCAAGCGCCTTCGTCGCCCTCTGGAGAGCTGTTGCTGAGGGTGTCACAGGAACTTGCTGATCTTGGCCGAGCCAGCGAGACGCTACAGGAACTTGTCGCGGAAAAGGTGAGAGCAAGCGCGCTTTCGGGCGCCTCTCTGTTGAATGCCCAGGACGCGGATCTTCTCGCACAGCGCCTGGCTGAATTGGCCAAATTCCTGCGCATCTACGCCGAGGGGATCATTTCCGAAGCGGTTGACCCGATGGCGTTGGCGCTCGACAGCGTGCTGCTTGGCGCACTTTGCCGCCGTTTGGCTCCGGGGCCGATCAACGACGAACCTAAACAGGCCGCCGGCGAGCTGGAAATGTTCTGACGCAATCCTCACCGCTGGTTGCGTTCGCTCAAGGCGTCTGAAGCAGAAGAGCGCGAGTCTGCCTCCATAGTGGAGGCGCCGATGTCATATCATGATGTTTTGGCCATCTTGCTGTCCGCCCAGGAAGAGCAGGTTCTGCGCGCGGCTGAATTGACCGCCGGCAAGACGGTGGGGCGCGTTACTGCTCTACATGTGTTTGAAATGCCGATGTTGGCCGTCAGCGATGGCGCGGGCGCGACCGTAGTCTGGCCGCAAATTCTCGAGCAGACGCGCACCGATGCCCTCGCCGAGCAGAAGAAGATTCGACTGCAACTGAAGGCTCTCGAGCCCAACAGCGAACTGCGCACCCTGGAAACGCCGCGCGCGCTCGCGGGCGAAGGCGTGGGTCAGCAGGCGATGCACGCCGACATCGCGGTGATGCAGGCGCCCCGTTCCGATTTGAGCATTGCGGCATTCGAGGGGGCGCTCTTCAACTCCGGCCGTCCCGTCATTCTGACGCCGCCGTCCTGGAGAGGCGATTCATTGGGCGAAAATATCCTGATCGCGTGGAAGCCCACCCGTGAGGCCGCGCGCGCTGTCGCCGACGCGGCGCCATTCATCAATGCCGCGAAGAATGTGACGGTCCTGTGCATCGACGCGATGCCGGGCCCCTACGGTCAACGGCCAGGCCACGATATCGCGACCCACTTGGCGCGTGACGGTGCTCATGTCGACGTCCGCAATGTCTCCGGACAGGGACGCTTCCCGGAAACGGCGATCATTGACGAAGCGCGGGCGCTTGGCGCTGATTTGATCGTCATTGGCGGGTATGGCCACGGCCGGCTAAGAGAGTTTGTGCTCGGCGGTGTTACGCGTTCGTTGTCGCGTGATTGCCCCATCCCGATCCTGATGTCGCATTAGGACGCGCGGAACCGAACGAAACGCGCTCCTGTTTGATGAGCGGAGGAGGCGTACGATGAAATCCCCACGCACCTGGATTGTTGTCGTGGATGCCCACACAGCACGTTTTTTCGAGCGTTTGGCGCCGGCCGGGCGTGTTGTCGAGAAGACCGAGCTTACGCTCACAGCGCCGCCGCGCCAGCCGGAGCGAGGCAGAGCGCCACGTGTGCAAGAAAGCGTGGGGTCAGCGCGCCATCGCATCGAGGCGCGCACGCCGCCGCGCGTCGCACATGAGAAGGCGTTTCTGGACACGGTCGCTGAACAACTTGGAAGATACGCCGAGGCTGACGCCTTTGATCAGCTCATCCTGAGCGCGCCAGCACGCGCCGCGGGGATGTTGAAGCCAGAATTGTCGCGAGCGGTGCAGGCTAAACTCAAGGACGTCTGGATCAAGGATCTGGTCCACGAAGCCGCGGCCGACATTGAGCGGCGTTTGGGCTGACTGCCTCCGGCGGCACAGGCCCGGTCGCAGACGATTTGCATTGCACTTGAGCGAGCCTTCGTTCAAACGCCCCGGG
>JACQAC010000016.1 GCA_016195245.1 Pseudomonadota bacterium | reverse complement strand
ATGAGCTTTTGTGAATCCACTTCAAGGCGAATGACACGGTCGATCTTCTGGCCGTGACGCTGCAGCAGCGCATCGAGCGCCTCGGCCTGCGCAACAGTGCGCGGGAAGCCGTCAAAGATGAAGCCGGCCGCTTGTGGGTTGGCGGCGAGCGCTTCTTCGATCAGCGCGATGACGATTTCGTCGGAAACCAGCGAGCCGGAATCCATGATCGCAGCGACGCGATTTCCGAGTTCTGAGCCACTGGCGCGCGCAGCGCGCAGCATATCTCCGGTGGAGAGCTGCACGTAGCCGCGTTCGGCGACGAGCCGCTTGGCTTGAGTTCCTTTTCCGGCCGCCGGCGGCCCGAACAGGATCAGGTTCATCTCTTGACCAACGGCGCTGCGTTGTTGCCGCGGAGCTTCGAGCGCTTGATCAGGCCTTCATATTGGTGGGCGACCAAGTGCGATTGAATTTGCGCCACGGTATCGAGCGTGACCGAGATGACGATCAGGATCGAGGTGCCGCCGAGATAAAACGGCACGCCGTAATACGAGATCAGAATTTCCGGCAGCAGGCAGACGACTGTGATGTAGGCGGCGCCGATGACCGTGAGGCGTGTGAGCACGAAGTCGAGATATTCCGCCGTCTTCTTGCCGGGGCGAATCCCCGGCAGGAAACCGCCATACTTGCGCAGATTGTCTGCCGTCTCTTCCGGGTTGAAGACAATCGAGGTGTAGAAGAACGAGAAGAAAATGATGCCGAGGGCATAGAGCGCCATGTGGCCGGCTTTGCCGTAGCCGAAGTTCGCCAGAAACCAGTTCACCGCTTCCGGCGTGTTCGCACCTTGGCCCATGAATGTGATCACGGTCTGAGGTAGCAGCAAAAGCGAGGACGCGAAGATGGGCGGAATGACGCCTGCGCTATTGATTTTGAGCGGCAGGAACGAGCTCTCGCCCATGAACATGCGGTTGCCCTGCTGACGCTTCGGGTATTGCACGACGAGCCGGCGCTGCGAGCGTTCGATAAAAACGATGAAGGCGATCGCAACCGCAAACACGCCCAAGATCAAGAACAGCCCGAACACCGACAGGCTGCTGCTTCCGCTGCGAACGAGTTCAATGGTCTGGAACAGAATGCGCGGCGCATCCGCGATGATGCCGGCCATGATGATCAACGACACGCCGTTGCCAATGCCGCGTGCGGTGATCTGCTCACCCAGCCACATCAGAAACATGGTGCCGCCCGAAAGCGTGATCACCGTCTCGGTGATGAAGAACCAACCGGGATTGGTGACGAGGCCTTGGCTTGCCATTAGCCCTTCGGCAATGCCGAACGACTGTCCCAAGGCCAGCACCAAGGTCAGGTAACGCGTGTATTGGTTCAGTTGCTTACGGCCGACTTCGCCTTCCTTCTTCAGGCGCTCAAGCGCCGGAATGGAGGTCGACATCAGCTGAATGATGATCGAGGCCGAAATGTACGGCATCACGTTGAGCGCGAAGATCGCCATGCGCTTCACGGCGCCGCCCGACATCATGTTGAACATGCCGAGGATGCCGTTTTGCTGGCTTTGGAACGCGTGCTCGAACGCGACCGGATCCACGCCCGGGATCGGGATGAAAGTGCCAATGCGGTAGACGATCAGCGCGATGATCGTGAACCAGATGCGCTTCTGAAGGTCGGTCGCCTTCGAGAAAGCCGCGAAATTGATATTAGCGGCTAATTGTTCTGCGGCCGATGCCATGCGCTCTCCGTACGATCCCGTCCGAGGGACGGAAGCTCCCCAAGTGGAGAGCGTGCCTTACGCGGTTGCTGCTTCTTCCGCTTTCCGCGGGTTCAGCAACATCACTTTGCCGCCGGCCTTTTCGACCGCGGCAATGGCGGACGCCGAGGCACCCGACACGGTGATGTTCACTTTGGCCTTGAGTTCGCCGCGCGCAAGGAGGCGGACGCCGTCTTTCTTCCGCCGCAGCAGTCCGGACGCCACCAGTGAGTCTTCGGTAATGTCATTCTTGGCGTCGAGCTTCTTGTTATCAATGGCCTTTTGCAGGTCACCAACATTGATCCAGGTCAGACGCTTCTGGTCCGGCGGATTGAAGCAGCGCTTCGGCATGCGCATGTGCAGCGGCATCTGACCGCCTTCGAAACCATTGATCGAAACGCCGCGACGAGACTTCTGCCCCTTCACGCCGCGCCCGCCGGTCTTGCCCTTGCCGGAGCCGACGCCACGGCCCACGCGCATCAGCTCGTGGGCGGCGCCTGGATTATCGGCCAGTTCGTTCAGTTTCATCACACTTACTCCGACGGCTTGGCCGTCTTATTTCACGACTTCGACCAAGTGATGGACCTTGCGGATCATGCCTTGCACAGCAGGCGTATCCTCAAGCTCAACCACCTGGTTGCGATCGTGGCGCGCACCATGTTGTAAGGATTCGACGACCCCTTCGACTTGGCGACGACGTCGGCAACTCCGAGCACTTCGAGCACGGCGCGCATTGGACCACCGGCGATCAGGCCCGTGCCCGGAGGCGCCGCGCGCAGCATGACTTTGCCCGCGCCCCAGCGTCCGTGACCATCATGGTGCAACGTGCGGCCTTCGCGCAGCGGCACGCGGATCAGCGACTTCTTGGCTTCGTCAGTCGCCTTGCGGATCGCTTCCGGCACTTCGCGCGCCTTGCCGTGGCCGTAGCCAACGCGACCCTTCTTGTCGCCAACGACGACGAGCGCTGCGAAGGCGAAGTTCTTACCGCCCTTCACGACCTTGGCGACGCGGTTGATGGCGACGAGCTTGTCGACCAGTTCGCCCTCGGCGCGCTCTTCGGTTTGCTGACCATCGCGCGGACCGCGGCGGCCACGCTCGCCGCCGGGGCCACGGCCGCCGCCACCACCGGGGCCGCCACGGCGCGGACCACGCGGGCCGCGCGAGCGCGGCTGTTCTGGCGCTGATGTTTCCGCTGGCGGGCCGCCTGCTGTTTCGTCGCTCATGTGGTCCTCAGAAATCCAGACCGCCCGCACGGGCGGCGTCGGCCAGGGCTTTCACCCGGCCATGGAAAATGTAACGGCCGCGATCGAACACGACGCTCTTCTTGCCGGCCTTCAGCGCGCGCTCTGCGATCAGCTTGCCGACGGCGGCGGCGCCGTCCTTGTTCGAGCCCTTCGCCTTGATAGCCTGTTCGAGCGAAGACGCGGCGACCACGGTGATGCCCTTCACGTCGTCGATCAGCTGCGCCGAAATATTCTTCGACGAGCGGAAGACCGAAAGGCGCAGACGGCCGTCTCGTGGCTATAGCCCAAGTTGAGCTGCAGGTTCTTGCCCTGCATCGCGGCGCGATAGCCGACGCCGGTCATTTCAAGGTTCTTTTCGAAGCCTTGGGTAACGCCCTTGATGTTGTTGGCGAGCACGGCGCGCGTGGTGCCCCAGAGCGCGCGAGCGCGTGGGGTTTCGTGGCGCGGCTTCACCGACACCTGGCCGTCACCGAACGCGACTTCCACGTCGTCGTGAGCGCGGAAGTTCAGCGTGCCTTTCGGACCCTTCACGCTCACGTCCTGGCCGCTCACCGTTACGGTGACGCCAGATGGCGCAGCGATCGCTTTTTTGCCAACACGAGACATTAGTAAACCTCACACAGGACTTCGCCGCCGACATTGGCGGTGCGCGCCGCTGCATCGCTCATCACGCCACGCGGGGTGGAGAGGATGGAGATGCCGAGGCCGTTGCGGACCAAACGCAAATCCTTGATCGCCGAATAGACGCGGCGACCCGGCTTCGACACGCGCTGGATTTCGTGAATCGCCGGAGCGCCCTCGAAATACTTCAGCTCGATCTCAAGCTCCTTGCGGCCATCGTTTTCCACTTCGCGGAAATCGCGGATGTAGCCTTCGTCCTTCAACACTTGCAGCACGCGTGCGCGCAGCGTTGAAGCTGGTGACGAGAGCTTCGAACGGCGGCGCATCTGAGCATTGCGAATGCGGGTGATGAGATCGCCAACGGGATCGTTCAGGTTCATTGCCGTCCCCTCACCAGCTCGACTTGACCATGCCCGGAATCTGGCCGTTCGAGGCCAGCTCCCGAAGCGCGATGCGCGAGAGTTTCAGCTTACGGTAAAAGCCGCGCGGACGCCCGGTGAGTTCGCACCGGTTGCGGATGCGCGTCGGTGACGCGTTGCGCGGCAGCTGCGCCAGTTTCAGGCGCGCCGCGTAGCGCTCTTCGAGCGGCAGATTGTCGTCGAGCGCGGCCGCCTT
>JACQAC010000269.1 GCA_016195245.1 Pseudomonadota bacterium | reverse complement strand
GTCGAGCACCGAATAATCAACATCGTGGACGTGCGCCAGGAAGTCGTGCGCGTCCATGGCGTGATGCCGCGAAAGACCAACAACGGTTGCGCCATATTCATCGAAATAGCGCTCACGCAGGATGCGCGCTTCGTCGTCGCTGACGCCGAGCGCGCGAGCGATGTAGGCGGTCATGCGCCCGCCGACAGCCTCATAGAGCAACGGCGTTGAATAGAGCGTGTTGTCGAGGTCGAAGACCCACGCCTCGATGGAGGCGAGCGGGGATGGCATTAGTCGCCGCTGCCTTGTGGCGCCGTCGGTGGCGCAAGCCCGTGCGCCGGCGCCATTTGTTGCATCACGACGTCAGGCGCATTGCTTTGGCTCACTTGCAGCTGACGCGGCTGAGCGCCCGGAGGCAGGAAGTCGCGCTCGGTAAAGTCGACGACCAAGCCTTGACGCTGGTGCGCGGAGATCGGCGTGAACAGCGCCGTATCATAGTAGCGCTGATCGCAATGCTCGCGGCCGAGTATGGCAAAGCGCGACGGGCTCGAGCAGAATGGCTCGCCGCCTTGCGCAAGCAGGCGCGCGCCATCTTCGCTGTCGAGGCTGGCATAGACGTAATACACATCCTGAAAGAGCACCTCGTCGATGGTGCGTACGCAGCCGCCGGGATTAAGCCCCCACCAGCCGCGGCTTTCCCAACCTTCGCCGCGCCGCCGCGCCACAGCGGTCCAAACGTGACCGCGCGTGCGGTTGCAGAGCGTGAGGCCAACTTGGTTGGCGCGCTGCCGCGCGGCGACTTCGAGCGCGTCGATCAGCTGGTTCTCGCTGGCATTAGGGGCAAGCCGCGCCGCGGCGCGGAATTGCGCGATGGCGCCGGCGATGGCGCGGGCGTCGATGCTGCGTTGGCTGGCGTAGAGATCGTAACCAGCGTCATCGAGCAATCGTTGCAAGCCAGCCTGACGGGCGCGCGCAAGCGTGTAGGGCTCAGCTTCGGCAAACGAAGTGCGCCAGGAATCTCGCTTGTTGATTTGCACACGGCGGAAGAGCCGCTCCTCCAAGCCTTGCACGGCGCAGTCCGGCGGATTCTCGAAGGAAAATTGGCGGTTGGGGTCGATGCAGATGCGCGCGTCGCCGCCCCATTGGTTGCGCCCGCCGCGATGCGCGGCGGACGTGCGCGCGTAGAGATAGTGGGTGCCGCGCGCCAACGGGGCGGCGATCGCCACGCGGCATTCGCCAGGACGAAGGTGGGTCCAGCCTTGCACGAGGATGGCTTGACCATCTGGGCGCGCGGTCGCGGCTTCCAGCACGTAGCTGGTCTCGTTGCAGATCTGCCAACCGCTCGCGCTTTGCGCGATGGCGTGACCCGCAAAGGCCAATACCGCCGCGAACGCGACGGCGACCATCGCGGTTAGGACCCGCGCGCTAGTGAATAAGCGTGCCAACGCCATGTTCCGTGAACAATTCCATGAGCAGGACGTGCGGCGTGCGCCCGTCGAGAATGACAGCTGCTTCGACGCCGTGGTCGAGAGCCGCGATGCAGGTTTCGAGTTTTGGGATCATGCCGCCGGTGGCGGTGCCATCGGCAATCATTTGGCGCGCCTGTGCGATGGTCATCTCGCGCACCAGTTCGCCGTTTGCGTCGAGG
>JACQAC010000254.1 GCA_016195245.1 Pseudomonadota bacterium | reverse complement strand
TATGTTCCAGCGGCGTATGACCGTCTGGCCTGGACGACGGGATTCACGGGGTCCGCCGGTGCGGCGGTCGTGTTTGCCGATGACGCCGCCGTGTTCGTGGACGGCCGTTACACATTGCAAGTACGCGCCCAGGTCGACGGCGCGCTGTTCCAGTATCGCGATTTCGATTCAGCAAGCATCGCGGCGTATCTGCGCGAGCGGGCGCCGAGGGGCGGCAAGATCGGTTACGATCCGAAGCTCCACAGTCCCGATAGCCTCGACCGTTTGCGTGGCGCCGTGGACGCCGCTGGCGCGCACCTAGTCGCCGTGGCGGACAATCCAATCGACGCGATCTGGGACGACCGCCCTGCTATCCCGGCGGCGAAGGTGCTGCCGCACAAGGAAGAGTTCACCGGCGAGTCTGCGTCATCCAAGCGGCATCGGCTTGGCGGCGAATTGAAGGGCGAAGCGGATGCGGTGATGCTGACGTCGCCAGCGTCGATTGCCTGGCTCTTCAACATCCGCGGCGGCGACGTCGCGCGCACGCCCTTGCCGCTGGGCGAAGCAGTGCTCCGCGCGGATGGCACCGCGGACGTGTTCCTGGCGCCGGAAAAGGTTTCGCCTGAATTGCGCGAATGGCTCGGCAATGAAGTATCGCTCCGACCGAGCGAGGACTTACCCGCCGCGATCGATGAATTGCGCGGCAAGAAGGTGCGAGTCGATCCGTCAACCGCGTCGGCCTGGTATTTCGAACGTCTGGGCGCTGCGGGCGCTGAAGTCGTGCGCGGTCAAGACCCAGTCGTGCTTCCTCGCGCGTGCAAGAATGCGTCTGAGATCGAGGGTTCCCGCCAGGCGCACCGTCGTGACGGTGCAGCAGTCGCGCGCTTCCTGCATTGGGTGAGCACGGAAGGTCAGACCGGCAAAGTGCTGGAGATTGAAGCCTGTCAGAAGCTGGAAGGGTTCCGCCAATCGACAGGGATGCTGAAGGACTTGTCCTTCGACTCCATCTCCGGCGCCGGCCCGAATGGCGCAATCGTGCATTACCGCGTCTCTAACCGCACCAATCGTAAGTTGGCGCGCGGATCGCTCTTCCTGATCGACAGCGGCGCGCAATATCTCGACGGCACCACCGACATCACCCGCACCGTGGCGATTGGACGTCCATCCAAAGAAATGAAAGATCGCTTCACGCGCGTCCTCATGGGCCACATTGCGCTGTCGCGCGTGCGCTTTCCGAAAGGCACCACCGGGCATCAGCTGGACGCGCTGGCGCGCATGGCCCTGTGGCGCGGCGGACTCGATTACGATCACGGCACCGGCCACGGCGTCGGCTCGTATCTCGGCGTACACGAGGGCCCCCATCGCATCGCCAAGTTTGTCAACACGCAGCCGCTTGAGCCGGGCATGATCGTTTCCAACGAGCCGGGCTACTATAAGACCGGCGCCTACGGCATTCGCATCGAGAACCTGCAAGTGGTGACACCCGCTTCCGAAATCGAAGGCGGCGAGCGGCCGATGCTAGGCTTTGAAACACTGACGCTGGCGCCGATCGCGCGCGAACTGATCGTCAAGCAGATGCTGACCAGGGAAGAGCGAGAATGGGTGGACGCCTATCATGCGCGCGTGCGTGAAACGATCGGCCCGCAGCTCGACGGGGACGCCAAGAGCTGGCTTGAAACAGCAACAGCGCCACTCTGAGATCAGTCGCCAAGGGGGAAGAAGAATGAGCAGCAACGCCGATGTCGTTCGTGGCATGTACGCCGCGTTTCAGAGAGGCGACATTCCAACTGTTCTCGCCGCGATGGCGCCAGACATTGTTTGGAACGAAGCCGAGGGCTTTCCCTACGCCGACAAGAATCCTTACGTCGGGCCGGAAGCAATTCTCCAAGGCGTGTTCGCGCGCCTCGGCGGCGAGTGGGATGGCTTTTCGGTGAAAGAGGAACAACTCATCGACGCTGGCGACACCATCGTGACGCTCGGCCGCTATGGCGGCGCACCGAAGGTGACGGGGAAGAAGATCAACGCACAGTTTGCGCACGTGTGGCGCTTCAAGAACGGCAAAGTCGTCGGCTTCCAGCAATACACCGACACCCTGCAAGCCGCGCAGGCGATGGGCGGCTGAGATGTTTGTCGGTCATTACGCCGCAGCGTTTGCCGCGAAGGCAATCGAGCCGAAGGCTCCCTTCTGGACTCTCGCTGCCGCCAGCCAGCTTGTCGATATCGGCTGGGCGAGCTTCATTATGACCGGGATCGAACACGCAAGCGCTGATCCGGCGCTGCCCGGTTCGACACTGGTGCTGTACGACATGCCCTGGACGCATTCCTTGCCCGCTGCGACCGTCTGGTCAGTTGCCGCGGCGCTGGCTTGCATCGCGCTGTTACGTCT
>JACQAC010000253.1 GCA_016195245.1 Pseudomonadota bacterium | reverse complement strand
TTAATCGAAAGCAACGCCATGATCCCAACACCGATGATGACGAGCTGATCGCCGGCCGTGTAGTGCGCAAGATAGGCGCGCACCGGCTCGAGCAAGACGGAACCCGTGGCCGCGGACTGCCGGGCCGTGTGCAGCAGCACGTCCAGTAGGGGGATGAGAAGTCCGATGCCGATGCCTTCGGCGAAGGAGGCGGCAAGCCCAAACATCGCCATGACCGGCAGCACCCAGCGATAGGGCGCCAGAAACCTCAACAGAATGGCAATGGTTGTGAATTCCACCGTCTACTCCGCAGCGCGGTTTTCGAGAAACCAGCGATAGGCGGACACGATGCCGTCTCGCAGCCCGATGCGCGGCGACCAGCCGAGCGCGCGCAGCTTCGACGAGTCCAGCAGTTTTCGCGGCGTGCCGTCGGGTTTGGTGGTGTCGAACACAACGCGCCCCGTGAACCCGACGATGGCTGCAATCAGCTCAGCCAGCGTTGCGATGGCGATGTCTTCGCCGTAGCGGTGGTATGAGTCGCAGGCGTCGCCCGACGGCTCTTTGAACGCCGTCGGGCTCACCTGCTCCTGCAACCAGGCGTCCGAGCTGACGTTGCCGCCCTCGCTCTGGTGTGCGGAAATTGCCGTACCCCAGAGAAAGTTGGCGGGCGCTGTCATTATTGCTCGTCGCTGGCTTCAGCTGGCTGCTCGTAGGTTTCCGGCGGCACCGTTTCTTGCGCGGCTTTCAAGGTCTTGGCTTCGGCCTTGCGCGCGCGGATGTCGGCGCGCGCTTTGGCGGCGGCGGCGTCGGCGACGACGGCGTCCAGTTCGATCTGCGAGCAGAGGCCGATGGTCACCGGGTCGACCGGCTTGATCTGCGAGCTATTCCAGTGCGTGCGGTTGCGCACTTGCTCGATGGTCGACTTGGTGGTGCCGATCAGCTTCACGATTTTGGAATCCGGCACTTCCGGGTGGTTCTTCAGGAACCACTGAATGGCGTCCGGGCGATCCTGACGGCGGGCGATCGGCGTGTAGCGGGCGCCGCGCTTCTTCACTTGCGGCAGGTCGATGCGCTTTTGCTCAAGCGGCAGCAGCTTGTAGCCGGCATCGGCTTCACCCTTGTGAATCTCTTCGCGCGACAGGAAGCCGCCGGCGATCGGATCGACGCCGCGGATCCCCTTGGCCACGTCTTCGTTGGCGATGCCCTGCACTTCCAGCGGATGCAGGCCGCAGAAGGCGGCGATCTGGTCAAAGCCGAGCGAAGTATTTTCGATCAGCCACACAGCTGTGGCTTTCGGCATCAGGACGTTGGCGGTCATGGGGCAGGCTCCAGATATGCAAAAGCGCCCGGCGTCGTCGCCAGGCGCTAGCCATCTGGTGCAACGGGCTGACGCATCCGGGCGCGGATAAAGTCAGTTGTGGCCGATATAGGTCGCGCGGGTCGAAAAGAAAAGCCGTTAGGTAGGTTTTGGCGACGTGAGAATGACGGTCACGGCGGCTGTCGCGGCGAGCAGAGCACCGGTCAAGAACGTGGCGCCTGATCCGAATTTGTCCCAAACAAGGCCCGCCAAGACGCTTGCGATCAATAACGCGACGCCAGTCAACAGATTGAAGATGCCGAACGCGGACGCGCGTAACCGTTCTGGCGCGATATCCGCGACAAGCTTGGCGAACACGCCTTGTGTGAGCGCCATATGTGCGCCCCAGAGCGCGATGCCGGTAAATGCTCCGGCAAGACTGGAGCCAAGCCACAACACGAGGTCGGCGGCGATCAGGACGGCAATGCCCATCATAAGCAGCGAGCGCGGGCTCGTTCGATCCGCCATCGCGCCGGCAGGATAGGCGCCAAGTGCGTAGACAACGTTCATCACCACCAGCACCAACGGCGCAAGCATCACCGGCAAACCATCGGCGTTAGCCTTCAAGATGAGAAACGCTTCGCTGAAGCGTGCGAACGTGAACACCGCGGCGATTGACATCAGCAGCCAAAATTTCGGGGGCAGCGACGACAGGTCGTGCAATCGAATGGGCGCTCGTGTTTGCTCAGCGGTGTCCCGGTCCTCGACACCGAGCACCACCAAGGACACCGAAATGATCGCAGGAATGATCGCGATCCAGAATACCGCGCGCATGTTGTCGTTGAAGAGCGCCATGAGCGCGATGGCCAGCAACGGTCCCACAAAGGCGCCGACTGTGTCGAGTGCCTGGCGCAAGCCGTAAGCGCGCCCGCGTATCGCCTCAGGCGTGACGTCGGCAATGAGCGCATCGCGCGGAGCGCCACGCAAGCCTTTGCCGATGCGGTCGGCGAAGCGCGCCGCAAGCACAAACATCGGTGATGTCGCCAGCGCGAACAACGGCTTGGAGATCGCCGCAAGTCCATAGCCGAACAAGATGAGCGGTTTGCGCTTGCCGATGCGGTCCGAGATGTAACCGGAGAAAACCTTGCCGATCGCGGCGGTGGATTCGGAAATGCCGTCGATCAATCCGACGAGCGCGACGCTGGCGCCGAGGGTCGTCGTCAGAAAGAGAGGCAGCAGCGCATGGATGATCTCGGATGAAGTGTCCATGAACAGGCTGACAAGCCCGACAACCCAGACGGTGCGCGGCAGGCGCGGGGAGGTAGATGCAGCGGTCAAGGGATCAGCACGATCTTGCCGACGTGGGCGCTGCTTTGCATGCGGGCGTGGGCGGCGTCCGCATCGGCGAGCGGGAAGGTGGAGTCGATATGGGGTTTAACTTGGCCTGCTTCGATCCACGGCCAGACGTGACGCTCTACCTCCCGCGCGATGCGGGCCTTCTCTTCCACCGCGCGCGATCGCAGCGTCGAGCCGGTCAGTGTTAGGCGCTTCACCATGAGCAGCGCGAGATTGATCTCCGCCTGTGCGCCCTGCAGCTGTGCGATGGTGACGATGCGGCCCAGCGGCCTGGCGGCGTTTATGTTCTTCGAGAGATAAGGCGCGCCGACCATGTCGAGGATGACGTCGGCGCCGCCGGCTTCGCGAACAATCGCTTCGAAATCCTCAGTCCGATAATTAATGCCGCGCTCGGCGCCGAGCTGCTCACATTGCCGGCATTTGGCGTCGTCGCCCGCGGTGACGAACACGCGGGCGCCGTGCGCCTTGGCCATCTGGATCGCCGTGGTGCCGATGCCGGACGCGCCGCCGTGGACGAGCAAGGTCTCACCGCTCTTTAACGCTCCGGACTCGAACACGTTCGCCCACACGGTAAACACTGTCTCTGGCAGCGCCGCCGCTTTGATGAGGTTCAACCCTTTCGGGATTGGCAGCGCCGAGCCTTCGTGCGCGAGCGCGTATTCGGCGTAGCCACCGCCAGCCAGCAATGCGCAGACTTGATCGCCAACTTTCCAGCGCGTCACCTCAACGCCGGTCGCCGCCACGTCGCCCGCGATTTCCAACCCCAGCGTTTCTGGCGCGCCAGGCGGCGGCGGATAGAAGCCCGCGCGCTGCGCTAGGTCTGGGCGGTTAATGCCGGCGGCAGCGACGCGGACGAGGATTTCGCGGGCGCCCGGTGCGGGAACCGACGCCTCTGCGAGC
Organism: Pseudomonadota bacterium; assembly: GCA_016195245.1. Taxonomy (GTDB): domain Bacteria; phylum Pseudomonadota; class Alphaproteobacteria; order Caulobacterales; family Aquidulcibacteraceae; genus Vitreimonas. The sequence goes on along the minus strand of JACQAC010000253.1, from coordinate 3,452 downwards.
GTCAGCGGAGCATCACTCGCATGCACGATTTTTCGCATTGTATGCGGCATTGGCGGTGCGCTCCACTTAAACTGGGCGAACTTTTAGGGTAGTGTACGCCTCGGAGGTAGGCCTGATGTTTGACGACGATCCCTTCGCTCCGCCGGTGAAGAAGCCGGTTTCCCTCGAGGCGCAGCTCGAGAACGCTTCGATTGACGAGTTGGAGAGCCGGATTGAGCGTCTCAAGGCTGAGATCACCCAGTGCGAACGAGCCATCGCGGCCAAGCGTGCGCAGCGTGACGCAGCCAATTCCGTGTTTGGTGCGCGGCCGTCTTAATCTTAAGGATTGGTGCGGCCCATCGCTTGCGAGCTTTGGGCTGTTATGACCGATACGATGCAACCTTCGCCAAATACAAGTTTTAACGCCCGCCGCGCCGTGGACTTCGCGCGGTCGGAGTTGTTCGAGCGCACCTTCAAGGAAGGCATGGCGTTGGTTGAGGAAGCCGCGGGCTATCTCGATGGCCCGGGCCGCGCGGCTTCGAAGCGTCTGACACGCACCGCCGCGCTTGCCTATGCCGGCGAGAGCATGCGCCTGACGACCCGCTTGATGCAGATGGCGTCGTGGCTCCTGGTTCAGCGCGCGGTTCGCGATGGCGAAATTGCTCTGTTGGAAGCCGGCAGCGACAAGTACCGGCTGATCTCGCGCGAGCCGCACCCGGCTGCGACGTTCGCGGGTTCCGATGAATTGCCGGAGACGCTCAAGACGTTGATCATTCGCGGCGCCGCCATTTATGAGCGCGTGCGCCGTCTTGATGAAACCATGTATGGCGAGACCCCAGAGGCCGCCAACCCGGTCTCTGATCAGATGGCAAAGCTCGCCGCCGCCTTCGGACGCTGAAAACGAAAAAGAGCGCCGGATTGCTCCGGCGCCCTTGAAACTGTGCTCGCCAGGGACTGAACTCAGTCCTTCTTCTTCATGAAGCCGCCGAACTTGTCGTTGAAGCGCGAGACGCGGCCGCCGCGGTCGAGCAGCGTTTGGTTGCCGCCGGTCCAGGCTGGGTGCGACTTCGGGTCGATTTCCAGCGCCAGCGTCGCGCCGTCTTCGCCATAGGTAGAACGGGTCTTGAACGTCGTTCCATCGGTCATTTGGACCGTGATGAAGTGGTAATCGGGATGGCCTTCGGCTTTCATGGCCGTCAAATCCTGGGTGCGGTGCGAAAAGGAAGCGGGGCTGATAGCCTAAGGGGCCTGCCGAAGCAAGGACGGGGAGGGGGATGCCAGCAGGATTTTCAGGAACACCCCTGGCTAAAAAGCTGGGATTTGCCGATGCGTCGCCGGTCTACGCGGTCGCCATGCCCGCTTCGGTTAAGGCGGAGATCGCCGGGGTGGCGAAGCCCAAGTTTCTGACCAAGCCTGCCAAAGGCCAGCCGGCCGCGCATGTCTTCGCCACCAGCGCCAAGGTGCTGGCGGCCGAATTGAAGAAGCTGCGCCCGCTGCTCGCCAGCGACGGAATGGTCTGGGTGTCGTGGCCGAAGAAGGCGGCGAAGGTCGAGACCGACATCACCGAAGACACGATCCGCACAATCGCGCTGCCGATGGGATACGTCGACGTGAAAGTCTGCGCCGTGGACGAGACGTGGTCGGGGCTGAAGCTGGTGATCCGAAGAAGCGAACGATAACGACCGCTGTTGGCCCGGAACGGACATTGACGGGCGGCAGGTTCGGTCTGATTTTCGCGCGATGCGTCCGCCGAAGACCCGCATCATGCATATAGAAAATAAGTCGGGTTCACTGAATGGCCCGGCGCGGATCGGTCGCGTCACATTTAATCGGACCGGCAAATCTCTGACCTATCTTGGCCGGACGTTCCAAAGCCTCAAAGGGCGCGGCTTCAAAGCGAACTACTTCGACGTAGAGACGCACGAGGAGTTTTGGATTTCGGGGCCGCGCAAGGACGGCCAGGACCGGCTCTACGCCGAAAGCACCCGCGCGGTGGAAGTCGATGACGACGTTGCCGAGGAGTATTGGAGCGACATTCGCGGCTTCGCGCCGACCCGGGCCTAGAGGCGGCGAAGTTGCCGATCTACGTCGCCGTGGCCTGAGCCGCGCGCACAGGCGGCGCTACCGGCGCGAGGCGCATCAGGAACGGATTGAGCGCAATCGAGATCAGCGCAGCCGCGAGGATGAGATTGTAGGTCTCAAGCGACATGACGTGCAGCCGCAGCCCAAGGCCCGCCAGCACGAACGAAAACTCGCCGATCTGTGCGGTGCCGAGCGAGACAAGCAAGCTGGTTGCCTTTGACTGCCCAAGCATACGCAACGGCGCGTAGGCGGTGATGGCTTTGCCAATCACGATCACCGCAACAATCGCTGCAATCGGCAGCGGTGCGCGCAAGAGCACGCTCGGATCGAACAGCATGCCGACGGCGACGAAGAACAGCACCGCGAAGGTGTCACGCAGCGGCAGTGAGTCCTCGGCCACCTTGTGGCTGAACTTTGAGCCGTTGAGCGCGAGCCCGCCGAGGAACGCGCCGAGCGCGAAGCTGGCGTCGAACCAATAGAACGCCGCCCAGGCGACGCCGAGCGCCAACGCCAAAGTTCCGAGTGAAAGCAGTTCCCGCGACTTCGTGTGCGCGACCTGCACAATCAGCCACGGGAAGAAGCGTCCACCCACCAGCAGCATCAAAGCGACGAAGCCCGCGATCTTCGCAAGCGTTAGGCCAACGGCCATCACGATGCGCAACGGAGTGGCGGCAGCCGGATCCGCGCTCGCCGTCACCAGGGCTGGCAGCACCACGATCGCCAAGATGATCATCAGGTCCTCGACCAGCAGCCACGACACGCTGATGCGGCCTTCCTCGGTCTTCATCAGCTTGCGGTCTTCAAGCGCGCGCAGGAACACGATGGTGCTCGCAACGGAGAGGGATATCCCCAGCACCATGGCCTCGTTCGGCGGCATGCCGAACGCCAAGCCGACACCTGCGCCGAGCGCGCCAACCAGCAAGGTCTGCAGCACCGAGCCCGGCACGCTGATCCAGCGTACCGCCCAAATGTCGTCGACCGAGATTTTCAGCCCCACGCCGAACATCAGCAGGATGACGCCGATCTCCGAGAGCTGCAGCGCCAAGTGCAAATCCGCGGTGAAGCCCGGCGTGTGCGGGCCCACGGCCACGCCAGCGAGCAGATAGCCCACGATTGGCGAAAACTTGAGACGCTGGGTGACGAACCCAAGCACGAAAGCAAGGACAATCGCGGCGACTAGGGTTGTGACCAGCCCTTGTTCCTCCATCGCTCGTCCTTTCGATTATCAAATGGCCGGGCTCGGAACATAGGGTCGCGACTGCCGTTGAGCCAATCGAGTGCGGAGCAACCGCCGCGAGAGGGATTTGAGCTGGACCGTCGTTAACGTTTGACCCGGAGAATCAGCGCACAACTCTATCCCGCGTCCGAAATAGATGGGGCGGAGCGCTCAT
>JACQAC010000252.1 GCA_016195245.1 Pseudomonadota bacterium | reverse complement strand
GCGAGCACGAGCGCACCGGTTGGGGCGCCGGTGGCGGGGGGCTGAGTCGACTTGTCCAAAGCGGCAGTCAGATAGGGCGCGCCGGGAGACGTGTCAAAATCGCTTCTCCAATGCGGCCATTGCGCCCGCTTCCCCAACCTGGCGCGGCGCTGCCCAACCGGCGCCGCAAAGGTGAACTCCTTGTCAACCATACGCGTTGGCCCGGGCATGACAGGTCTGTAAGGTTTCGGAGTGGGGTCGAAGAAGCTCACCCTGGCAGGGGCTATGGCGGTCCTGTGCCTCGTTCTTGCTGGCTGCGGCCAGCAAGGCGTGCCTGCGCCCGTCGCTCAGGTTAGCGAACCCGCGCTGATTTCGCGAGTGGCGCTGTTTGGAGACGCTCCAAGATCCGGAGCGCGGCTCTCGCCGCGGGGCGACAAAGTCGCCTTCCTCGCGCCCCGAGATGGGGCAAGCAACATCTGGCTGATGTCGGTCGGCGCCATCGATGAGGCGCGTCCGGTCACCGACGACACCGAACGTGGCATTCGTGATTTTGTCTGGGCCGAAGACAACACGACGCTGCTCTATCTTCAGGACACGCAAGGCGACGGCAATGCGCGCCTGTTTGCTGTGAACTCCGCCGGGGGAGAGCCGCGTGCGTTGACGCCTGCGGGAACGCGCGCGGCGATCCTAGGTATGGCCCGGAGCGACCCGGCTGGCGTTGTGGTGTCGCTCAATCAGCGCGACGTGGCGTGGCCGGATGTCTTCCGCATTGATATAGCGACAGGCGCTCGGACCCAGCTTGAGCGCAATCCGGGCGGAGCGCGCGGCATTGCACGCTACTACCTAGATCGCGACGCGCACGTGCGGTTGGGCATTCATCCCACGTCCGACGGCGGCGGCGAGATGATGGCGCGCGGCGCCGACGGGCGCTGGACGCGCTTGTTCGTGGTGGCGCCGGAAGATGCGCTATCGGCGGCGCCGCTAGGGTTTGCGGCGGATGGGCGTTCGTTCTTGATGCTCGATTCAACCGGTGACCGCGCCTCCCTGACGCGTGTGGATTTGGCGACCGGTGCGAAGGCGGTGATCGGCGAAAGCGCGCGCGCGGACGTGTCCGACGTGTGGCTCGATCCGGTCAGCGGGGCGCCGCACGCGTTCGCGGCGGAATATTTGCGGCCCGAGTGGCGCGCGCTCGATCCGGATGCGCAGGCGGATATCGATTTTCTGGATCGTCAGCTCACCGGCGATTTCCGTGTTACCTCGCGAAGCGACGACGATGCGCGCTGGGTGGTGCTGGAGGAGGCGCCGACGACGCCGCCGCGGACATATCTCTATGAGCGGGGCGACCGCGCGCATCGACGGCTTTCACTCTTGTTCCGCGACCGCCCGGCGCTGGAACAGGCGCCGCTGCAGGCGATGACACCGGTGGAGATCAATGCGCGCGATGGATTGACGCTGGTTTCGTATCTGACGCTTCCGGCGGGCTCAGACGCAAACGGTGATGGCCGACCTGAACAGCCGCTCCCGCTGGTGATGATCCCGCACGATGGGCCGTGGACGCGCGACTCTTATGGCTTCAACGCGCTGCATCAATGGTTGGCCAATCGCGGCTATGCCGTCCTGAGCGTAAATTTCCGCGGTTCTGCTGGATTCGGCAAAGCTTTCCTCAACGCCGGCAATCGTGAGTGGGGCGGGCGCATGCAGCAAGATTTGCTGGACGCTGTGCAATGGGCGATCCGAAGCCACATCGCGCAGGCCGATCACATCGCCATCGCCGGCGCCGGGTTCGGCGGCTACGCGGCTTTGCTTGGGTTGGCGACGACGCAGCAATTTCGATGCGGTGTGAGCCTCGGCGCTCCCGCAAGTTTGATCTCGATGTTGGACACTTGGCCGACATCCTTGATCTCGCAACGCGATCAACTCTTCTATCGTGTCGGCGATCCGAGAACGGTCGATGGTCGCCAGATGCTGCGCGATCGCTCGCCGCTTTGGCGGGCTGGGCAAATTCGCAGCCCACTGCTGCTGGCTTTGGGTCTGCACGACGCTGACGCGCCGCGCGGGGAGGCCGATCAAATGGCGCTGGCGCTACGCGCACGCGGCACGAGCCTCACTTACGTGGCATTTCCAGATGAAGGCGCCGAGTTGTCGCGCACGCAGAATCGCCTATCGTTCCTGGCGATCGTCGAACATTTCCTGGGCGATTGCTTGGGAGGACGGGTTGAGCCGGTCGGGCAGGCGTTCGAAGGCGCCTCGCTGTTCGCGTATGACGGCGCTTACAACGTGCCGGGTTTGTCGGCGTTCGCGCGCCGGCTGTCTGTGCAGGCGCCCGCGCCAGATGAGGTGACCGACCAAACCGCGGCCGATGCGGCCGCTGCCGCGCCAAGCCCGTTGCCTTCGCCGCCGGACACCGAACCGATCGGCGCTCCGCCGACGCCGTAGCTTAAGCGATCGTCAGCAGTTCTGCGCAAATGGCTTCGAGGCCGCTTTGATCGACGGCGTCGAATGCATCGAATTGCGTGGAGTCGACATCCAGCACGGCCGCGAGCACGCCATTTTTATCGAAGACCGGCGTGACGATTTCAGAATTGGAGCGGCTGTCGCAGGCGATGTGGCCTGGGAAGGCATGAACGTCCGGCACGATGATGCTCTCGCGCTGCGTCGCGCAGACGCCACACACGCCTTTGCCGAGCGGAATTCGCAAACAGCCGAGCGTGCCTTGATAGGGGCCCACGACGAGTTCATTCTTCTTGTCGGGGTCGACGACGTAGAAGCCGGTCCAGAAGAAGCGATCCGGAAACGCCTGCGCCAAGAGCGATGCAGCGGTCGCGTAGCGTGCTGTGATGTTGGGTTCGCCGGCAATGACCGCGGCGATCTCCGCGCGCAACGCGGCGTAGCGCTGTGTCTTATCGTCGGGCAGAGTCACGCTATCGTGCATGGACAGTCTCCATCGCGGATGTCAGCTTTCCCCCGGCAGATCGCAAGGGGGAGAGTGCGATGCGAATTATGCTCGCGGCGATAATCGCCGCGTTGGCTTCAGGCGAAGCGGCCGCGCAGCAAATCTTTGACAGGCCATATTGGCTTGATCGCTCTGTCATTGAAGCGATTGGGCGCGCCCAAGTCGATGTCACCGCAAATCGTGCGCGATTTAGCGTGACCTTCCAGGAAACCGCGCACGAAGCGCAAGCGGCGCAGGCGAGCGCGGCCGACCGCGCGCGGCTGGCCGTGGCGGCCATGCGTCGGGTGGCGCCGGACGCCACGGAGATTTCGTCGGAGATCGAAGTGAACACGATCCAGGCGGAGTACCGCGATCACGACGGCAACGTGCAACAGCGCGAGGGCGCGCAGAATATTGCGGGTTATGTGGCGCGCGTGACGCTGAGTGTGCGCGTTCTGGATACGCGTCGTGCCTCGGATATTCGCGCAGCAGCGTTCGCCGTGGGGCCCGAAGACAGCGTGGCGCTGGAATATTATCTCGACCAAAGCGTCGAGCAGCAGCGCCGCGCCTACACGGCGGCCGTCGAAGACGCAGTGGCGCGAGCGCGCGCCGCGGCCACAGCAGCCGGTTCGCATCTCGGCCCGCTGCTCGTCCTGCAGGAGGGGCAAGGCCCATGTATGGGATCGTGGGATCGCAATGGAAGCGGCGTTGTGGTTAGCGGGACGCGCGTCGCCCGGCAGGATTTTGAGGCGATCGCGCCTGTCACGACGGTGGGTGCGGAGCAGATCGTTGTGACAGGGACGACCCAGCGGCGCCTTGTGCTCAGCCCGCAAGACATCGCGCGCCTGCAATTGCCTGATGATCAAACGCCGGTGCGGCTGCAATCGGTCGTTTGCGTTGTGTACGCCACCGCACCGTAGCTACGTTCAGTCGCGGCTTTCCTTGCGTACCGGAAACGCGCCGGCGAGTTTGGCGGCTTGGACTTGCTCTTGGCGCGACATCGGACGGCGGCCGCGCACAATGGCGCGCTTATTGATGACGCTGCCCGCCAGCCATGACGCGCAGCCGATGACGGCGAACAAAATAAGCATGATGGCCCAGAACATCGGCGTCTCCCAATCGAGCCGGCAGCATAGCGGCTGAGGCGGGAGTGGGAAGCGCTGAGTCCCATCTCTGGCGCCGAGCTGACGCCTAGGCGCCGGGGTGGTCCCGTCCTGCCGCGGCAATCTCGATGTGCAGAGAGCCGGGCGCGATGGCGCGCGAGAGGTCCGGGGCGCTGTTGATCCAGTCGTCGACGTGACGCTTGGCGAGTGCGCGATCAATGCCGTAGCGCTCGACAACGAAATTCAGCAACACCTCGGCGCTCTCGCGCGCCGCGAGGAGATCGCCTTCAGTGAGTCGTCCCCATCGGTCCTGCACCTGGATCGAGAACGCGTCCCAATCGCTTTCGATTTCCGCCCATCTCATCGCGGTTGCTCCGCTCCTCGGACACGGAGGAGGCAACGGCGCGTAGCGTATTCAGACGCGCGGCGATGTGAAGAAACGCAACTATGACTTGCTCGACATAAAGCTGATGGGTTCCAAGGTTGGCTGACCTGCCTCCTCGCGGTCGTTTGCGACCAATGCCTTCGCCACCAAGACATGCACGGCAAGATGTGGCAGTGGTGGGAGGACGAATGGCGCGACGATCGGCCGGACGAACCGAACGATGGGTCGGCGTCGACAACCGAGAAGATTTTCCGAGCGCATCTTGCGCGGCGCATGCTGGAATAGTGTCTCAGATGGTCTGCGCTCGGCTGCGCGCGATGGCAATGTTGCTTCAGCGCGCCGCTCCTGGTTCGGCTTTCGCCTTTGGACGGACGCTTCCGCTCGCTTGAACCGATCCTACGGTCGCCAGGGTTGCCCGAATCGCAATTGTACGTGTAGAGCCATCTAAACTGATGTACAAAACATGATAACCAGCGCGCAGCTTCGCGCAGCCCGGGCGCTCGCCAGGTTTGATCAGCGGACATTGGCGGCGCACGCGGGCCTCTCCCTGCCGACGATTCAGCGCATGGAAGCGAGCGAGGGGGTTATTCGCGGCAACGTCGATTCACTCACCAAACTCATTGAAGCGCTCGATGCAGCCGGTATCGAAGTGATCGGCGACGGCGCAACAAGTTCTGCTGGCGGGCGCGGTGTTCGCCTTAAGAGGTCGCCGCGGCGCAAAAGATGAGGGCGCTGATCACACTCTTCGCTTCCATGCCGACGCCTCTAGCAGGGTCGCTCTTAGCCATCGCCGCGCTGCTTGTTCTATGCCCGCTGGCTCTGGTTTGTTTCAAACGGTCTCTCTCCAATGGGCTCGTCTACGCGCTTGCGTTTGGGGCATCCGCGGTGTTGCTCGGTGCTGGCGCACTTCATCTCTTCCGCGGCGACGAGGCGGAGGCTTTGACGTTGCCCTTCGGATTGCCTTGGCTCGGCGCCCATTTCCGGCTCGATGCTCTTTCGGCGGTTTTCCTTGTCATCGTCAATGTCGGCGCCGCAAGCGCGAGCGTCTTTGCACTCGGCTACGGACGTCACGAAACCGCGCGCGGCCGCGTCTTGCCGTTCTTCCCGCTCTTCCTTGCAGCGATGAATATTGTTGTTCTCGCCGCAGACGCGTTCTCGTTTTTGATTGGCTGGGAGTTCATGTCGCTGGCGTCCTGGGCGCTGGTGATGGCGCACCATCGCGAGGGCGAGAACGCGCGCGCCGGCTACATCTATATATTGATGGCGAGCCTTGGCACACTCGCGCTTCTCTTCTGCTTCGGGCTCTTAGCTGGACCGGGCGGCGGCTACGAATTTGCAGCGATGCGTGCGCATGCGCCAACGCCGATCATAGCAGCTTCTGTGCTCATATTGGCGCTCATTGGTGCGGGCTCGAAGGCCGGCATTGCTCCTCTGCACGTGTGGCTTCCGCTCGCCCACCCAGCCGCGCCGAGCCACGTGTCGGCGCTGATGAGCGGGGTCATGACCAAGGTTGCGGTTTACGGCTTTATCCGCATCGCCTTCGATCTCATTGGAGCGCCGCTTTGGTGGTGGGGGCTGATCGTGCTCCTGGCTGGCGGCTTGAGCGCAGTGTTGGGTGTGCTCTTTGCCATGATCCAGACCGATCTGAAGCGTGTGTTGGCCTACAGCACGATCGAGAACATCGGTTTTGTATTCGTGGGACTGGGGCTCGCGCTCGCGTTCGAGGCGAACGGCCTTACCGCCCCGGCGGCGCTCGCATTCACCGCCGCAATCTTTCACGCCTTCAATCACAGCCTTTTCAAGAGCGCGCTCTTTTTCGGTTCGGGCGCCGTGCTCGCTGCAACGGGCGTGCGCGACATGGACAAGCTCGGCGGCCTCATTCACCGCATGCCCGCGACAGCGCTCGCTTTCCTTGCGGGCAGCGTCGCCATTTCCGCGGTTCCACCTTTCAACGGTTTTGCCTCTGAATGGCTGACGTTGCAGGCAATTCTTCTGAGCCCCCAGCTACCGGAATGGCCGCTCAAAATCTTGGTGCCCGGCGTGGGCGCAATGCTGGCGTTGGCGGCAGCCATCGCTAGCGCCTGTTTCGTGCGGGCTTTCGGCGTGACGTTTCTCGGACGCCCGCGCTCGACCAACGCAATCGGGGCGAAGGAAACGGATTTGTTTTCGCTGAGCGCGATGCTTGCTCTCGCTCTCGGATGTCTTGTCGTAGGCGTGCTGCCGGGGTTCGTCATGGACGCGCTTGCGCCCGTGACGCAGCTCGCGGTCGGGGCGCACATGCCGGGACAGGTCCACAATCCGTGGCTCTCCATCGTGCCGATCGCGGCAAGCCGTTCCTCATATAACGGACTCTTGGTGTTCGGTTTCGCGTTCACCTCGATGGCGAT
>JACQAC010000015.1 GCA_016195245.1 Pseudomonadota bacterium | reverse complement strand
ATTGACGGCATTCTCGTGCAACTGCCGCTGCCGAAGCATATCAGCGAAGCCAACATCCTCGCGGCGATCGATCCGCTGAAGGATGTCGACGGCTTGACCGAAGCGAGCGCCGGCAAGCTGGTGCTCGGCAAGCCTGGGCTTCGTCCCTGCACGCCGGTCGGCTGCATCATCCTCGCGAAGACGGAGCGCCCGGATCTGAGCGGCGCCAATGTCGTTGTGATCGGCCGTTCGATCCTGGTCGGCAAACCCGCCGCCCTGCTCTTCCTCGAACAGAACGCTACGGTGACGCTGGCGCATTCAAAGACGCGCGATCTGCGCATGGTCTGCCGCGGCGCTGACATTCTGGTTGTGGCCGTCGGACGCCCTGAGATGGTGCGCGGCGATTGGGTGCGGCCCGGCGCGATCGTCATCGATGTTGGCACCAATCGGGTGCCGGCCCCGGAGAAGGGCGAGGGTAAGACCAAGCTGGTCGGCGACGTACACTTCAAAGAGGCCATCGAGGTGGCGAGCGCCGTCACTCCCTCGCCAGGCGGTGTCGGGCCGATGACCATCGCCTGCCTGTTGCGCAATACCGTGCTCGCGGCGTGCGCGCGCCGCGGCTGGGCCATTCCGGAAGCGCTCAAGGCGTAACCAGCGCTCTCGCGCGGGTCATATTGCAGCCGCTCAGTGTCCAGTTGTCGCCGGTTTGTCGCACTGGCGCTTGTGTCCTGCCTTACCCCTCGTTTAGCTTCGCGCCCACTTCGGTTTGGGAGGATTGGGAACGTGACAGCAACAACAAGCAGCGGTGGCGGCAAGGTCACGCCCCCCCTCGGCCGCATCTTCATGCGCAAAAGCGTCGAACAAATGCACGCCGAACACGCCGGCGGTGAACTCAAGAAATCACTCGGCGCGCTGAACCTCATTCTCCTTGGTATCGGCTGCATCATCGGCACGGGCATCTTCGTGCTGACTGGGCGCGCCGCCGCCGAATTCGCTGGACCCGGCATCATGATCTCGTTCGTGATCACGGGCGTACTCTGCGCGCTTGTGGCGCTCTGCTACTCCGAACTCGCGGCTGCGATCCCGGTTTCGGGCTCCGCTTATTCCTACAGCTACGCTTCGATGGGCGAATTCGTCGCCTGGATCATGGGCGTGCTGCTGTTGCTTGAGTATGGCGTCGCCGCCTCGACGGTCGCTGTCGGCTGGTCGGGATACACGTCGAGTTTGCTGAACGATCTCGGCGTTCACATCCCAGCTGCACTTCGAGCCGCGCCTGGAGTGACCGCCGTGGCTTATCCGGACAATCCTGCCGGGCCAGGCACGATCGACTTGCCAGCCCTGATCGGCATTGTCGGGGTTACAATCTTGCTGGCGCGCGGCGTCACCGAATCCGCGACCGTCAACAACATCATCGTCGCGATCAAGGTGACCGTCGTCATCGCCTTCATTGTGATCGGGGCGTCTTTCGTGAATACCGCGAACTGGTCGCCGCTCATTCCCGAGCAAGTCGCGCGACACGGCATACCACTGCCGCCAACCACGGATGCCTCGCTAAGCGGCCAAATCTGGACGGCGCTCATCAATGTCATGACCGGCCACAGCCGCGATTCTGCCTATGGAATCGGCGGCCTGATCTCGGCCGCCTCGGTAATTTTCTTCGCCTATATTGGTTTTGAGGCGGTTTCGACTGCCGGCGCGGAATCGAAAAACCCCGCGCGCGACATGCCGATCGGCATTCTCGGCTCGCTGGTGATTTGCACGATCCTCTACATCCTCACCTGCGCAGTGCTGGTGGGCGTGATGCCTTACACGGCGCTCAGCCCGACCGACCCCGCGCCCATCGCCACCGCCGTCAACCACATCACTGCGGAGCATCCGGGCGCTAACCTCACTTGGTTCTCTTTCGTCGTGAAGGTGGGCGCCTTTATGGGCCTTTCGTCGGTGATGCTGGTGCTGCTCTACGGGCAGACACGCATCTTCTACACAATGGCGCGCGACGGCCTGCTGCCGCCAATCTTTGCCAACGTGAACCCCAAGACCAAAACGCCGATCCTCAACACATTGCTTGTGGGGGCGGTTGCGGCAGGTTTCGCGGGCTTCACCGGCCTCGACTTCCTCGGCGACACCACCAACGTCGGCACACTGGTCGCGTTCATGCTCATCTGCTTCACGGTGATCTACTTGCGGTTCGCGAAGCCAAACCTTAACCGGCCGTTCAAGATGCCCACCTGGCTGATCTGCATCGTTGCGGTGCTGGGCGCGGCGATGTGCTTCGTCCTGCTCATGTCGCTGATGTCGGAACCAAAGACGCGGAACTTCTTCATTCCATACGTAACCGTCGGTGTTCTGATCTACTTCGTCTATGGGATTTGGAACTCCAAACTCGGGCGCGGCATCGCCGTCAGGGGAACCACGGACGAACCGAATCCGGCGCAGCCTTAGGCTTGCACTGCGAACGAACGAGAACGCCGTCCCCTTGGGGCGGCGTTTTTGTTTGCGGCTAGTGCAGCCCGACGACAATCAGCACAAAGATCGCGTAGAGGGCCGCGACACCGGTCAAAAACCAGCGATTGACCCAGCCGCCGCTGAACGCCGCCCAGAGCGCGATCACCGCGGCCAACGTCACACCGCCTGCGACAAGCAGCGTGCGATCGAGCATCCAGGGCGTGAAGATGACGCCAAATGCGGTCGGCACCGTCGCCTGGATCATCATGGCGCCACTGATATTGGCGAGCGCCAAACGAAGCTTGCCCTGCCGCACCCAGATGATGGCGTTCATGGTTTCCGGCAGTTCGGTGGCGATCGGGCTCAAGAACAGCGCCAGCACTTGCGGCGCAACACCGAGCGCGGGCGCCAACACGTCGAGCTGATGCACGAAGAAACTCGATGCGAGAAAGATCGCCACCAGCGCAGCGCCGGTCTGCAAGGCGATCAAGCTGAGCGGCGGTGACGCGTGCTTGCGCGCGATCAGCAGCGGATCGAGCTTTTCTTCTTCGCCGGTTTCCTCACCTGTGATCTCTCGCCAGAAATAGAGCGCGTAGGCGCCAAGGAAGAAGAGACCGAGCCAAGGCTTCCATGCGAACGCGACAACGCCAATCGCGAGCTTGATCACAAAGATCGCCAGAAACCAGGCCTGATCGCGGCTCAAGCGGCGAAAATCTTGGACGCCGGCCGGCTTGAGACGCTTGTCCGCGAGCAACAGCGTTGCGCCAACAACAGCGTAGGCAATGGTCGCAAGCACCAGCGGACCGCCCAGCGCCGCGCCGACGCCAAGTTGGCGCTGGGCGTCGTCATGCGCGAAGGCGACCGCGACGAAGGTGACCACGCTCTCCGGCAACGCGGTGCCGATAGCCGCGAGGATCGTGCCGGTCGCCGTGCTGCCCACGGAGAGGCGCCGTCCCAGCCACTCGACGCCGTTCACAAAGAACTCGCAGGCAAAATAAATCGCCGCCGCTGACGCAAGCAGAAAGGCGATTTCCAAGAGATGCGCAGACATCCAGTATTTTCCGGGGTCAGGCGAGACAGACGAAAGGCCGAGCTTCCCCGCCTGACCCACAAGCGGAAGCCGACCCTCAGTCTCGCCATGCCACCTGGCCGCTGCGCGCCATGCCGTCGCCGGCAAGTTTGTTGACGCGAGCCCCACTGCGTTGCGGGCGGCTACTCCCCAAAGGATGGCGCGGAGTTAGCCGAGGCTTGCGCAGCGCGCAAGTTGGAATTTGCTCGCAGCAGCCGCCGCGCTCGCTGCTAAGGCATGTGTATCAGCGCCGACGCCGCACCCCAGATCGCGCCGCCCAAGAGCACGAATGTCGCAATGGCTTGGATGCCGAAACCGAAGCTGCGTGTTTTTGGATCGTTCACGTAGAGCATCATGTAGAGGATGCGCCCAAGGATCCAGACAACGCCGATGCCGGCAGCGATCGCGTCGCTCCAATACATCGCGAACATCCACATCGACGGCAGAAACACTGGCAGCCATTCCAAAGTGTTGAGATGCACGCGGACATGCCGTTCAAACATCGGGTCGCCCGACATCGCCGGCGCCGCCACCTTGTACTTCGCCCGCGCCACGCCAACGCGGATGCTCATGAACATGTAGACAACCAAAGCTGCCGCCGTCGCCAGCGACGTCCACTCAAAACCGTGCATGATCTCGCCCCTCTTCTTCGTCAATGCTGGCACATGAGTCGCGGGTCGCCAATGTGCCGCTGGTGGAAGGTCTCGCCCAGGCGCGCTAATATCGCGGACAGAAGGAGCCGCCCATGCTCGCACAGAAGATCGGCGCCCAAGCCGCGATTGCACGCCTTAAGGGATGGCGCGCCGTCGATGGGCGCGATGCAATCACGAAGCAATTCCGCTTCACGGATTTCAACGCCGCGTTCGGGTTCATGACACGCGTAGCGCTCTACGCCGACAAGCAAGATCACCACCCCGAATGGTTCAATGTCTACAATCGTGTGGACGTGACGCTCGCCACGCATGATGCAGACGGCGTGACCGACAAGGACGTGGCCCTCGCCGATTTCATGGACGAAGCGGCGGCGACGCACATCACCTGAGAGCCACTTGCGGTTTACCGCGCGGAGGCGGAAGGTCGCCCGACAAGATTGGAGGACACGATGGCGGGCCGCGTTCTAGGCAAGAAGGTCTTCATCACCGGCGGCGCGCAAGGTCTGGGCGCGGCGATGGCGCGGGCGCTCGCAGCGGAAGGCGCGAAGGTCGCGCTGGCGGATCTCAATCGCGCTGGCGCCGAGGGCGTGGCGAGCGAACTCAACGACAAACACGGCGCGGGTACGGCTTCCGCTTACGCGCTCGATGTCACCAATGAAGAACAATGGATCGCGGCGCTTGAATCAGCGAACAAGGCGATGGGCGGCATTTCTGGGCTCATCAACAATGCTGGCATTTCGGCGCGTGAAGGCGGCATTGAGGAATTGTCGCTGGAGACATTCCGCCGCGTGATGGCCGTGAACGTCGATTCAGTATTTCTCGGCGCTAAGCACTCGATCAAATACCTCGCGAAGAACCAGCCCGGCTCGATCGTCAACATCAGCTCCATCGCCGGGCTGATCGCCAACCATACTTCCCCCGCTTACAACGCGTCGAAAGCGGCGGTGTGGCTGTTGTCGAAGAACATCGGCCTCTATTGTGCCAAGAAACAGCTCAACATCCGATCCAACTCAATCCATCCCACCTTCATCGACACGCCCATCCTCGACCCGATCCGCGGCTTGTTCGGCAAGGAAGAAGCGGAGGCGAAATTGGGGCGGCAAGTCCCGATGGGCCGGATCGGCAAACCGGAAGAGATCGGCGCCACGGCCGTGTTCCTCATTTCGGACGAAAGCAGCTTCATCACCGGCGCCGAGATCAAGGTGGACGGCGGCATTTCGGCCATGTGACTTGCCGAAGGTCGGCGACAATACAAAATGTAGAGTATGAAAATGTTCTCCAGAACTTTGGCCGCGTTAGCCAGCGTCGTTTGCCTAAGCGCCTGCGGCCAGACGACCGCGCCGGGCGGCGCGGCGGCGCCGGCCCAGTCCGGCGGTGGCAATAATGGAGTGGCGCTACAGTCGACGCAGAACCTTCCGGACTGGCTCCTTGTGGCGCGTCAGCGTGATTGCGGGCGCAGCGATTGCGTCGGCGAAGTTCTGTTCAATCAGCGAATGATCACGCGCAACGCGGACGGCACCGCCGACATCTGGCTGCAGGTCCGTCATGGCAATCCGCAAGCCTACCCCATAGAAACCGCAACAACGCGAACGACGATCACCTTTACGACGGAGCGTCTGCACTATCGCTTCAAGTGTGCGGAGGGTCAGTTCACGGTGCTTGAGCGCCAGATCATGGGTTCGGGCGAGACCGTAGTGGCGCACGACAATCCGCCTTCGATTTACCGCGCCCCCGTCGACGGCAGCGTCACTCCCATCGTGATGCCAATTGCTTGCAATGGCCGCTAGAGTGCGTCAGAGGCCCTGGCGGCGCTGAAACATAATGTTTACCAGCAGCACACGCCCGCCCTGCGCGCCAAGCGTTTGATCGACCGCCTGCTGCAGAAGCCGCGTAATTGTCGCCGGATCGGGCGGCGTATGCATCCGATAGTAGGTATTTGCGTACGTGGTGAGCGCTGTGCGTAGCGCGTCGCGAACGCGCGGGCCGTTGGCGTTGGCATGACGGCGCAGCGTTGCGTCTGGAACATCGATGCCCATGTCGACGATGATGGTGGCGTCCGTGGTGGTGCGGTTGAGTATGCACGCGGTCAGCGTCGGCACCGGCAGCCATGAATCCGCCGACGTTAGCCGCTCTTGACGGCTCGCCGGCGCTTGATCGCCGCCGCTGCCGCCGCCTTCATGCGCCGTCGTCGCCAATGCTGGCCCGGCGATCAGGCATGCCACGATGGCGCCCAGCAGGATGCGGTTGACGGACATGAAGTTCGCACTATCCGCGAACGTGGCTAAAGAACCGTAACCGACCTATTGTGCGGTCCAACCGCCATCCAAGGAAAGCGCCGCGCCGTTCATTTGGTTTGCCGCCTCCGACACCAAAAACACCGCCAGCCCCGCGACGTCCTCAACCTTTACGAATTGCTTGGTTGGCTGCGCAGCCAACAGCACATCATTGATGACCTGTTCGCGAGTCATGTTGCGCGCTTTCATGGTGTCGGGAATTTGGTTCTCGACGAGGCTGGTATGCACGTAACCCGGACAAATCGCTGGCGTTGTATTTTTCGACTGGAAAATCCTCGATCGGCGACACGAACTGAATGCCGGCATTGTTCACCAGCACGTCAAGCCGGCCGTGCGCGCCGATGGCGCCTTCGATCAGTCCGGCGCACGCATCGGCCTGCATCAAGTTTGCGCCGTCATAGCGAACACTGACACCCGCTTCGCGCTCAAGCCCCGAACGGATTTTCTCGATCTCGCCGGCGTCACCCAGGCCGTTCAGCGTCACATCCATTCCGGCCTTCGCGAACGCCGTGGCAATCCCCAACCCGATGCCGCTCGTCGATCCGGTGACCAAAGCGGCCTTACGTTCGCCCATTTGCGCACCCTTCCTGTTTGGCACTCAGCCGCTTGTCTTGCGCCAACGCGCAGGAACCGCTAGCGCAAACTGCATCAGCCGGGCTGCGGCATAAGAGGGTTGGGCCATGGATTTTTCCGCGCCAGTCAATGCGTTCGTGGCCGGCTTTCCGGAGTTCATCGCCCAGCTCGGCGCCTCCATCGCCCTCTTCATCATCTCGCTGACCATTTATGTGCTGATGACGCCGCACAAAGAGCTGGCGCTGATTCGCGCCGGCAATCCGTCAGCTGCCTTGGCGTTCGGTGGCGTCGTGGTTGGCTTGGCGATCCCGCTCGGCTCGTGCCTTGCACACTCGTTCGGGTTGATCGACCTCACCATCTGGGCGGTCGTCACGCTGCTTCTGCAATTGCTGGCGTTCCGTTTCGCGGACATTTTTCTACGCGGATTGCCGCGGCGCATTGCCGAAGGCGATGTCGCGGCGGCAATTTATCTGATGAGCGTGAAGATCGCGCTCGCGCTCATTCTGGCGGGCGCTGTGTCCGATCCGAACGTGATGTTGTTTCGGGGCGGCTGAGTGCTTCGTCTGGTCCCCGACTGGCTGCTCTACATCGTCGTCATTGCGGTGGTGGTGTTCGTCCTATTCAAGGTCGACCAGCGCTCCAACGCTCCCGAGGCATTGCCAGACGCGACGCAAAGTGGCGCGTTCCTTCCACCAGCGTCTGCGTACGACCCAGAAATCTTGGTCGAGGTCGGACCGCAATCGTCAGGCCTCGGCACTGCTTTTGCGGTAACGCCGGACGGCTGGTGGGTGACGGCGCGGCACGTGGTCGACGCATGCACGCGCGTCGGCATTATTGTGTCGCGCGGCGCAGCCGCACCTGTGCGGCAAGTGCGCGTCGCGGAGTTCGCGGACCTCGCGCTCTTGAAAACCGATCGCGCGCCCGCGCCTCTGGCGATTGAAGCAGCAGAAAGCAATCTGCAAGTCGGGCAGCGCGCGTTCCACGTGGGCTTCCCACAAGGGCGTCCCGGCGAGGCTTATTCCCGCCTGATCGGCCGCGAAAATTTGATCGCCCGCGGCCGCTACGATGTGAACGAGCCCGTGCTTACCTGGGCTGAACTCGGACGCACGTCCGGTCTCGGCGGTTCGCTCGCCGGCATGAGCGGCGGGCCCGCGTTCGACGCCAGCGGCCAAGTGATTGGGGTCACCATAGCGGAATCTGCGCGGCGCGGGCGCCTCTATACCGCCTCCCCCACCACCATTCTGCGCATGCTGCGCGTCGAGCAGATCCACGCGCAAGGAACGCGCGCGCCACCCTTCACCACCGACAATTACGGCAACGAGTCGGACGCATTGCGCCGCGCTTTGGCAGTTGCGCAAGTCGTGTGCGTGACCGACGATACGCCTTCATGAGCGCACGATTCGCCGACCGCTTGATCGAAGGCGTCCGGCAGAAAAATTCTCCGTTGTGTGTAGGTCTCGATCCGTTGCCGGATCGCATCCCGGTTTTTTTTGGCGAACCAGCAAGCGTCGCGGCGCTTCAGAACTTCTGCCAAGCCATTGTCGAAATCGCGCCGAAACATGCAGCGGTGCTGAAGCCGCAAGCCGGCTTCTTCGAGCCGTTTGGGCCAGAAGGAGTGCGTGTGGCGATGCAAGCCTGCGCTGCGGCGCAGGCGCGCGGCATGCTGGTGCTGCTCGACGCCAAGCGTGGTGACATCGGCACCACAGCGGAGGGTTATGCGCGCGCCACACTTGGCGCTCCTCCCGGATTCAATGTCGATTGCGTCACCGTGAACCCGTATCTCGGCAAGGATTCAATCGCACCATTCCTGACGATCGCGGAACGCGACAACAAGGGCGTCGCGGTCTTAGTGCGCACATCCAATCCCGGCGCGCGAGATTTGCAAGACCTACAGGTCGACGGTGCGCCTTTGTGGCGGCGCGTAGCAGAGATGTTCGCTCCGGAGACCGATCGCCTTAAGGGAAATTCAGGTTGGTCTGGCCTGATGTCGGTTGCCGGCGCCACTTATCCCGAGGAAGCGCGCGCGTTGCGTGAAACGCTGCCAACCTCTCTCTTCCTGGTGCCAGGCTACGGCGCGCAAGGCGCCAGCGCGCGCGATGCGGTGGCGGGATTTGTACGCGGAAAGAATGGCTTGGAGGGCGGTGTGGTGAGTTCGTCACGCGCCGTGCTCTACCCGCCAACCGCACAGGCCGCGAAAACGTTGGCGGATTGGCGCATCGCCATTGATGCGGCCATGGCGCAATCGGCTGCGGAACTTCGCGACGCCTGCGCCGCCTAAACGCGACAAGCGCTTTTGAACCGAGTAGAGATTCGCTCGAATCTGGGACCGCGCTTTGTTTCGCAGAGCGCGCGTGAGGGAGAGGTTCATGCGCAAGAATTTGACGCACGCACTATTGGCCGCGTTGCTGTGCTTGGCGCCGGCCGTGGCATTCGCTGACGGCCGCGGCAATGCCGGGCCTGATGTTGCATCGCCGCCCACGCAAGCCGCGCCGCAGACCAGTGCAACGGCGCCCGCCGCTGGCCGCACCGGACAAATCTCACTGATGAACGATGAGCTCTCGCTCAACGTGCCGTCTGGCTGGAAATTCTATTCAGCGGAAGAAGCGTACGCATTCCTCCAGCGCACCAACGCAGCCGCGCCAAGCGGCAGCGTTCTTGGCCTGCTGGTGAAAGGCAACGCCAACCCGCGCCAAGCCGGGACGTGGGCGACCGTCGTCAGCTATGACGCCATCGGCTACGTGCAGCCGGAAACCTCAAGTGGTCTTGCCGATCCCAACTTCGAAGGCACAGTGCGTTCGGCGCGCGCCACGCAGAGCCGTCCGTTCGAGGGATTTGCATCGCAGCCGGCGTTTGATGCGTCCTCTCCGAACTTGCTTTGGGCCGAACGCACCGCGTCCCCAGGCGCGGCGAACAGCGCGGATTTGCGCGTCGAGGAAAAGACCCTCGGCCGCTATGGCGTGGCGTCACTGACCTCGATCGGCAGCGCCGATCAGCAGCCCGAGATCATGGGCGCCGCGACGCAACTGAAATCCATGCTGAGCTTCCCTGACGGCCGCAAAGCGTCCGACTTCCAGGCCGCGACCGATCACGTCTCGACGTACTCCGTGCCCGCGCTGGTGACGGGGGTGCCCGCAGTTGGCCAAACGCAAACGCTTGCAGAGACGCCAGCGACAAGCGGACAAGCACAAACCGCATTCGGTGGCTTTCCGACCTATGGGCGATGCGCGTGAGCGCGTCGCCATTGCATGGTCCACCCGCGCACGCGCCGGTCCTCATCTCGTAGCTTGCGCCGTGTGCGCCGCAGACGATGTAACGTCCCTGCTGGACGACCACACGCCCGTCGGCGTGTTGCAGCGGATAGCCAGCATGCGGACAACGATTGTGATAGGCGGCAATGGCGCCGCCCTTTCGCGTCAGCAGCACCGTGCCCCACACATCGTTGGCGTCGAGCTTCACGACGAGCGCGCCAGGATTGGCGATGTCGTTCACACGCGCGAGCAAAGCGCCCGGCGCGATCACGCGCCCTCGGCGCGGAACGGGCGCGACAAGAGCGCCTTTATGGCGTCGTCGATATTGGTGCGACCCGCGATGATATCGTCCACCGCCGAACAGATCGGCATTTCGACGTTGTGCTTCCTGGCCAGCGCCACCACCGCCGGCGCACTCTCTGCGCCCTCTGCCACCGACAGGCGTTCGGCCAGAACATCAGCGAGCGAACGCCCCTCTCCGAGCGCGGCGCCGAGAGACGTGTTGCGCGACGTCATTGAGCAGCAGGTGAGCACGAGATCGCCCAAGCCGCACAAGCCGTTCATTGTCTCGGCTTTGCCGCCCATAGCGAGCCCCAGGCGTGTCAACTCGGCGAAGCCCCGCGTAATCAGCGCGGCACGGGCGCCATCACCCAGCTTGCGCCCCTCGGCCACCCCGCAGCCAATGGCGATCACGTTCTTCACCGCGCCGCCGATCTCCGCGCCAATGAGATCGTCGGCGATGTAGGGGCGGAAGGTTGGCAGGCCGATGGTGGCGACGATGCACTGGGCCAAAGGCTCCAAGGGCGTCGCTACCGTCGTCGCCGTCGGCAGGCCGCGGGCTACATCTTTGGCGAAACCCGGCCCGGACAGCACCGCACACGCCGTCGTCGGCAATTCCTCGGCAATCACGTCGGTCATCAGCGCCGACGATCCCCGCTCAATCCCCTTGGCGCAGAGCACGATCGGCGTTCCGCTGGGAAGGTGCGGCTTCAACACCCGCAGCGTGGCGCGCATATGCTGGGCGGGCGGCGCTGCCAGGATTAGCTCGGCATTGGCGACCGCCTTCAGCGAGCCGGTTGCGTGAACCGCAGGGTTGAGGGGAATGCCTGGCAGAAAAAGACGATTTTCCCGGTCGGTGTTGATTCCCTCAACGACTTCCGGCTCCCGGGCCCAGATCATGACCTTGCGGCCCGCAGCGGCCGCAACCTGGGCCAGAGCCGTGCCCCAAGCCCCCGCTCCCAGCACGGCAACTGTGGAATAAGCCGAAGTCACAAGATTGAATCCTTCATTGAACGTTCAGCAAAAACCGCCTAGAGAGCAGGGATGGAAGACAAGCTCGCCACGCGGGACCGCATTCTCCACGCGGCCATGAACCGCATCAAGCATTACGGCTACTCCAAAACCACAATGGCGGAAATCGCCAGCGACTGCGGAATGTCGCCCGGCAACATTTATCGCTTCTTCGAAGCCAAGATCGACATCGCCGAAGCGATGGCGCGTGAGCACTACGCTCTTGAGCACTCGGCAATGGCGCAAATCGGCCGGCGCAGGGATTTGCCCGTCGATAAACGTCTGCGCGAAATGCTGCTTCGGCGCATGCGTGAAAACTATCAAATGTTTGAAGAAAACGCGAAAATTCTGGAGGTTGCGGAAGTTCTCGCAAGAGAGAGGCCACTGTTCATGAACGAGCTAATCGCGCTCGAACGGGTCGGCATCACGGCACTGGTCGAAGAAGGAATCGCATTGGGTCTGTTTGCTGACTGCAACGCCGAGTTCACTGCCGAGATGATCCAGTCGGCCACCATCAAGTTTGGCCTGCCGCAACTCTTTTCGAACCTGACGCTGCCGAAGTTGGAGCGCGAATTCGAAGGCGTCATGCAGCTGCTTCTGAACGGCCTCTACGCACGTCGGTCGGATGCCGCCACTGCGAAACCCAAGGCTATGACGAGTGCCGAGCAGTAAGAGGGTCTGAGGATTAAATAGAAATCATTTTATTTATCGATTATGATCCAAAGCCCTGCTATACGGTTCCTCACGACAACGCAGCAAGCCCAAGGAGCCGATCAATGACCGCCACTCGCCGCCCCACTTTCCTAATGTCCGCGGCCTTCATTCTGGCCGCCGTCTTCATCTTCGCGATCGCTGCTTCGCCGATCCTTGGTGCCGCCTCCCAAGTCTTGTCCTAGCCCCTTCGGCGCGCCTCCCAGCGCGTCCACTGGGCATTGTGCAGGCGCGAAGTCCCAGAGGCTTCGCGCCTCTTTTTGTCTGCATGGATGCAACGTCATTAATCTTTCGCTTCCATTATTGCATACCTGGCCCAGTGCTTATTGGGCTACACACTGTGCTCAAACGAGCGCATCTCCTGACCTCAAGATGTTCGCACCTGCAGCATCAAGTCGTTTTGGGGAGAATTCCTATGTCCGCTCAAGACCTGCCGAGCACGGCTCGCGCGCTGGCGGTGATCGTCGCTATCGCACTCATCGCGACCGCCATGGCGCCGCTCATCCTGACAGCGGTTCGCATCGTCGCCTAGGCTTTGGCCCCTTTGCGCCCCGCCTGATGGCTGGGGCGCAAACGGGCGGCTTCCTCGTCCAACGGCCAGCGCGACCTCGCTGGAAATGACAGGTCGTCACTGAATCCAAGCCGCAACCGTTCCGCGCCCGCCAGCGCAATCATGGCGGCATTGTCGGTACACCATCTGAGTGGCGGCGCGACGAACTCGTAACCGCGTTCCTCCGCCAGTCCCTCCAAGCACATCCGGATCGCCTGGTTGGCGGCTACCCCGCCAGCGGCCACCAACCTACCTCTCGCGCCATAGATTGGATCGAAAGCCCGCATCGCATGGCGCGTGCGGTCCTCCACGATGCTCACCACCGCGGACTGGAAACTGGCGCAGAGATCCGCCTTGTCCTGCTGCGTGAGCGTACCCAGCCGCGCGACTTCACGGGCGCAAGCTGTCTTCAGACCCGCAAACGAGAAATCACAATCGTTGCGCCCCAGCATGGGCCGCGGCAGTGAAAATCGCTTAGAATCGCCGTTTTTTGCGGCTTTCTCAACCAGGGGCCCACCGGGGAAGCCAAGGTCGAGAAGTTTCGCAACCTTGTCGAACGCTTCTCCAAGCGCATCATCCACAGTCGCGCCCAAACGGCGGTACACCCCCACATCCATCACGGCGATGAACTGGCAGTGTCCGCCCGACACCAGCAGCAACAGATATGGAAACGTTGCACCGCCCTCAGCCAGCCGCGGCGAAAGTGCGTGCCCCTCAAGATGGTTGACCCCAATCAGGGGCTTGCCATGCGCCAAGGCAATCGCCTTGCCGGCCAGCAGCCCCACCATCACGCCACCAATCAGCCCTGGGCCCGCCGTTGCGGCAATGCCGTCGAGTTCGGCGTAGCCCAGCCCGGCGTCGCTCATGGCGGCCGCTACGGTTGCATCCAAGCCTTCGACGTGCGCACGGGCGGCGATCTCAGGGACCACGCCTTTGTAAGGCGCGTGCTGGGCGGCTTGGCCGAGCACAATGTCCGACAGCACATGGGAACCATTCTCATCCAGACGCAAAACCGCGGCCGCCGTTTCATCGCAGCTGGTTTCGATGCCGAGGACTGTCAGCGGCTTCATACGCGGAGCATTTGGCGCGTTCCCCCGGCTCGCGCCAGCGGCTAAGTGCAAACCATGACGTCCCTTCTCCGCATCGGTGCGCGCGGCTCCAAGCTCTCGCTGGCGCAGACGGAGCTGACTTGCGCTACCCTGGCCAAACATCTCGGAGTCGGCTCCAGCGATCTGGAGATCATCCCCATCACCACCAGTGGCGATCGCATTCAAGATCGTGTGCTGATCGAAGCCGGCGGCAAGGGTCTCTTCACCAAGGAGCTCGACGAAGCGCTGCGCGACAACCGCATCGATCTCGGCATTCACTCGCTCAAAGATCTGCCGACTCTGTTGCCCGACGACATCGCGCTCGCCTGCGTGCCCGAACGCGAGGATCCGCGTGACGCGTTCGTGAGCCATGCCGCCCGATCACTCGAAGACCTACCCGCCGGCGCCAATGTCGGGACAGCCAGCCTGCGGCGCCAAGCGCAAGTGCTATTTGCCCGCCCCGATCTCGGTGTTGTGGTCATGCGGGGCAACGTCGATACGCGCCTTCGCAAGCTCGAAGCCGGCGAAGCCGATGCGACGTTTCTCGCGCTTGCGGGGCTGAAGCGACTTGGCATGGAATCGCGCGCAACCAGTCTGGTCGACCCCTACGATACGCCCCCGGCGGCCTGCCAGGGTGCGCTCGCGATTACCTCTCGAGCAGACGACAAGCGCGTGCGCGAGTTCCTGCACGGGTTCGAAAATGCTGCTGCCCGGCTTGAAATTGAGGCGGAACGAGCATTTCTGGCGGCCTTGGATGGGTCGTGCCGAACGCCGATCGCCGCGCTCGCGCGATGCACGAACGGTGAG
>JACQAC010000014.1 GCA_016195245.1 Pseudomonadota bacterium | reverse complement strand
TTACCACCAGCGCGCCTTCCGGCGGGTTCACATCAATCCATCGTCCGTCACGTGTCTGCAACTGCAAGCCTGCTTCCTCGGCGCCGAGCAGCAGCGTGATGACATTGATGTCTTCATGCGCCGCCGCACGCACGCCGGCCGGCGCTGGCGGCGTCGGCGGATAGTGCAGCAGGCGCAATACAGAATTGCCGTCGCGCGTTGCGTTCACGAAGAAGTCCGCCGGCAGTTCCAGAAACATTGCGATTGAACGCAACAGCTCCGCGCCCATCTCATCGAGCGCTTGATAGAGCCCGTAAATGTCGTCGCGAAAGCTCGCGATCTCGGCGGGCCAAACATTTTCCGGCATGTACGACCGATAGCGATGGCCGGCCGGCAGCTCGCGCCCGACGTGCCAGAACTCTTTCAGGTCGACTGCCTTTGCGTTCTTCGCCGCTTCAACGCCGAACGGGATGTAGCCGCGCTGACCAGCTTGTCCTTCAAGCCGGTACTTGCGCTTTACAACGTCCGGCAATGAAAAAAATGCTTTCGTCGCGGCCAGCGCCCGCGCAGTCGCATCCACGTCGAGCCCATGATCGCGAACAATGGCAAACCCGAAATTGGCGTAGCTTTCACCCATCGCCCGCGCAAAGCCGTCCGGATCACGCTCGCGGTTGCGCATCGACAAAGCCGGTAGGGCGTTCAGGAGCATCGAGTCGCATGCTCGCGCCGCCGCGAAACGAGCGCAATGTCTTAACGGCGCATTTACGATTCGAGGTCGAGCGTCCGCGCCCGATCCCAGGCAGGAGCAGGCCATGTTCTTCTTCGACACACACACTTGGCGCGGCGAAAGCGGGCGCCGCTACAAATTCAAGTGCGTGCTCTCGAAGGCGCAGATGCCCGAAGCGGGCATTGGCGGCATCTACGTCTTTGTACGCCGTCGCTGGGCTTTCTTTCTTGAGCCGCTTTATGTCGGCAAGGCGCACGACATCCGCAACCGGCTGCTCGGTCATGAAAAATGGGGCAGAGCCTATTGGTATTACAGCGCCACCGAGCGCTATATCCTCCACCCGATCCGCGACGAAATCGACCGTCAGCGCATCGAGGAAGACCTGATTAAGGGGCTGATGCCGCCCATGAACGACGCGGAAATGGGCAGCGCCAATCCGCAAGCAGCCGCACAGCGCGCCGCCATGCTCAAGCGCTGGTTTAACCTGCGCGGCCTGTTCGGCGGCGCCAGGGCCCAGCGCGCCTGAACGTCACGGCTGTCTCGGCTTGACCGGCGCTGTCTGGCAAGCCAGAGGCTGGCCGCATGAGTGCCCCTTCCGAGGCGCCGCCGCCCAAGCCTGATCGCGCGGCCAGCCTTTCGGACATCGTTGAAAACATGGACGCTCGCGCGTGGCGCGCGATGGCGCTGTCGGCGCTGCTGGTTGTCGGCTTTCTTGCGCTGCTTGTTGTCGGCCGAGTCTACTGGGGGCCGCAGATCACGGCTTTCATCGACTCAACGCTAGGGCAAGCACAACGCCAGCATTGGGGTTTGGCCGCCACCGTGTTGGTGTTCGTTCTGACGTCCTTCGTCGGCGCGCCGCAATTTGTGTTGATTGGCGCCTGCGTGGTGGCGTTCGGACCTGTGTACGGTTTCTGGTATGCGTGGATCGCCACCATCGCCTCGGGCGCCGTGAATTACCTCGCAGGTGTGATCACAAGCGCGCAAACGACCAAACACTTTGGCGGCGCCACGGGCGGGCGCTTCACGCGCTTCATGTCGAGAAATGCCTTTCTCGCCAGTCTCTTGATCCGCAATGTGCCGTCCGCGCCGTTCATCGTCGTCAACATGGCGTTCGGCGCCGCGCGCGTGAACTTCCTGGCGTTCATCCTCGGGTTGACGCTCGGGGTGCTGCCGAAGACCGCCCTCGTCGCCTTCGGCGGCGCGAGCGTAATGGCTGCATTGGAGGGCAATGTTGTCCTTGCCGTCGCCATGGTTCTTGCCGCCGTTTTGGTTTGGTTTCTCGGCGCTTTTCTTGTGCGTCGTTTCATTCGTGCTTCGGATTCCGCTCGTAGCGAACCGCCGACACAGTAAGATGGTCGGCCATGAAAAGAGCGCTTCTTGTGTTGGCGCTTGCATTGTCGGCCTGCGGACAATCGCCGCCAACTCCGAACAACAGCTACGGCGCCAACCCTCAGTTGCCAGCGCCGCAGGGCGGCATTCCAACGGTCAACGCCGCGCGCGCTGTCGGTTGGCCGCCAACAGGAGCGCCGCGCGCGCCCACAGGTTTCGTCGTTACGCGCTATGCGCAGGGTCTTCAGCACCCGCGCTTCATTTACACGCTGCCAAATGGCGACGTGTTGGTTGCGGAGAGCTCGACGCAGCCGTCGAGTGGTGGTGGTGTTCAAGATTGGATTCAAAACGCCGTGCAGCGCCACGCCGGCGCGTTGAGTCCAAGCGCCAACGAGATCGTCATGCTCCGCGACGAAAACCACGATGGCGTCGTGGAGTCCCACTACCAGCAACAGCGCGGCTTACGGCATGGGCGATGAGCGCGGTCGCGCGGCAATCTGGGAGTTCAATCCCGATGGCAGCGGCGTCCGCACTTACGCGTCAGGTCTGCGCAACGCTGTCGGCCTCGAGTTCGACCCACACACCCAGGCGCTTTGGGCCTCTGTCAACGAGCGCGATATGCTTGGCGACAACCTGGTCCCTGACTACATGACCCACATCATCGAAGGCGGTTTCTACGGCTGGCCATATTCGTATTGGGGGCGCCACGTTGATGTGCGCGTGCAGCCCCAAAACCCCGCGCTCGTCGCCACCGCGCTTACGCCAGATTTCGCCCTCGGCGCGCACACGGCATCGCTCGGATTGCACTTTTATCGAGGCGCCACGCTGCCCGTGCACTATCGCAACGGCGCGTTTATTGGCCAACACGGATCCTGGAATAGGAGCCAGTTCGTTGGCTACAAGGTGGTCTTCGTGCCGTTCGCGAACGGGCGGCCAATCGGTCCGATCGAAGATTTTCTCACCGGCTTTCTCAACGCCCGCAACGAAGCGCAGGGCCGTCCTGTCGGCATCGGCGAAGATTCAATGGGCGCAATCCTCGTGGCGGACGATGTCGGCAACATCGTCTGGCGAGTGGCGCCAGCCGCCCATTAAGTGCCGCTGCGCGTACAGCGCCAAACGAACCGTTGCGTTGGAGCGCCCTGGGCGAAGTGCGTCAGCGTCTGATTGCGTTGCGCCACCGCCGTACGCGCTTGTGGATCGTCACAACTGTAATCTGTCGCATTCGAAGTCGCGTTTCGCGCCGCGCTGAAGGCGCTATCGCTCAGCGGGTAGCGTTCTCGCCTGAATTCACCATTACGCGGATCGATACTCAATACGTCGAGGCCATGCGTCTCCGCCGACAGGATGGCGCGCTGATATCGTCCGTCCGAAGTCGGCGCGTAGAGAGTGCGCCCGTTGACGCACATTTGTCCGGTTACGTCGAAGCTCACGTCCGCGGCGCCCACCGCGCCTTGGCTCGCATTGCGGTCAAGTGTGCAAGACACCGAACCGCTGAAGGGGCCGGCGGCGTCGCGCGCTGGAATTGGGTGCGTGCGTAGCAATGTAATCCCCGCCGTGACGATCAGCACCGCCGCCACAGTCGCGCCCGCCACCACCGCTAGCACGCCGGTGCGGCGCTTGTTCGGTTCAAACGGCTTCCGCGTCAGACGGTCGGCCGTCTCGAGTTTGCCGGCCAGCTCACGGTTCTGGGTCTGAAGGGCGTTGATGGTCGCCGCGCGGTCCGCTGATGCTCGCTCTTCAAAGGAGAGGCAGCGGTCGTCAGCCAGACTGGGACTCACGCCCGCTGAATCCAGAAGTTGCAGCAATTGCTGCACGCGGGTCGCCACGCCGCGCGTCTCGCGGGTGTCTGCCCCGCTCACGTGCCAGGAATTGACGCCAATCACCCGCCCGCATTCATCCAAGAGCGGGCCTCCTGAGGAGCCCGAGGAGATAACGGCGGTGTGATTGACCGTGGGAATGGCGTCTCCGGTGGGGGCTCTGTCACGCAACGAGGCGATTTCGCCAGAAGTCCGGGAAGCTGGTTGTGGCCGCAGCAAGTCGGCCCCGGTTGCCCCCTGGTAATCAACGTCCGGATAGCCAAGCGCGACGACCACATCGCCTGTCTTGGGTTCGACTGTGGATAACGTCAGCGGCGCCAAGTCGCCGCCGCCACCGCTGAACTCCAGCAACGCCAGCTCCGTCATGGGCGAGTAGCTGATAATGTGAGCGGGGAGCAGGCCCGAGCCGTGGGGCGGCACAATCGCCACCCCATAGTCTGGTCGCTCGCGCGCCGCCGACACAACGTGGGCGGCGGTGATCACCAAATTCGGTGCAACTACAAAGCCTGAGCCCGATCCGTACAGCATGCGGCCATCGGGGCTGTCTAAGATTACAACGACGCGAACGATGCCGCGCTCGGCGCCGTCGATGCTGGTTTGTGGCGCATTGCCGCTAGGCTGGGCAGTCGCGGAACTCGCGAGCACCAGCGCAGCGGTCGCCGCCAAAAACCTTAATACCTTGACGATCAAGCATTTCCCCGCGGGCCCGTTGGTTGATAATTGGGCGCCGGCGACCACACGGCAAGCGCCCGCTCCAGTGCTGCTGTTGCAATTTCGGAACGATTGCGGCGGCGACACGGCGCCAAACGGGCCGTCCAACAGCGGCCCGGCCCTTGCATCCGGTTAAACATAGCGGCAAGTGCTCATCCGTCGGCGACGGGGGCGGTCGGCGGCATGAGGCGCGCGCTGTAAGGCGTCGCGACGCACGCCCCGTCGCCCTTAATTCGGACAACCGGATTCGCTCTCTGGGCGCGCCGTCCTTTGGGATTGTTAAAACTTGGCGCGTTAAGCCCGAACGAGGGGCGATTCGCCCGGGTTTGAGCGGCGAGGGTTTGTAAGGGCATGCTCGGCAATATGTTTGGTCTCGTTGCGCCGGATCTGGCGATCGATCTTGGAACGGCGAATACCCTCATCCACGTGAAGGGCCGCGGCATCGTTCTCGATGAACCGTCCGTAGTTGCCTACGTGAATGAAGGCGGCCGTCGCCGCCGCGCTGGGCGCCGGGCTGCAGATCGATGACGCGTCGGGATGCATGGTTGTCGATATTGGTGGCGGCACGACCGAGATCGCGGTGCTTTCGCTGGGTGGCCTTGTGTGGTCGCGTTCACTGCGCGAGGCCGGCGATAAGATGGACGAAGCCATCATCCAGTATCTGCGTCGCCGCGAAAATCTGATGATCGGCGACTCCACTGCCGAGCGCATCAAAAAGGAAATCGGCACCGCCAAGGCCCCGGAACAAGGCCAAGGGTTGTCACTGCCAATCAAGGGACGTGACAACCTGTCGGGCGTGCCCAAGGAACTTACAGTTACTGAAGCCATGGTGGCCGATGCGCTTTCCGAACCGGTCACCCGTATCGTCGACGCCGTGCGGCAAGCCTTCGAACAAATGCCGCCGGAACTGGCCGCCGACATCTACGACCACGGCTTGATGCTGACGGGCGGCGGTGCGCTCCTGCGCAATCTTGATACCGTCCTGCAAGAGCGCATTTCGATCCGCGTTTCGGTTGCGGACGATCCACTCCGGTGTGTGGTCAAAGGCTGCGGAATCGCGCTCGACACGATAAATTCGTCTGAAGCGCGCCGCCTGCTCTCGGAAGAAGTGTAACGGCGCGCTGAGATAGAGGCGGATCAAGAGTGGCCAGACGCAGAAGCAGCGTGCGGCGCGCGGGCGCAGCCCGAAAAATCACGCCTGGCGTCTTGATCGCGATCGTGGCGCTCGTGGGTGCGGGCGCTTTAGTGTTCACGCACGCGGGCCGAAACGCTGGGCTGGTGCAAAGCACAATGCAGGCTGGCGACGACGGCGCCGCCGTTGCAGGTCGCTCCGCGACGGGGCCGCTCCGTGCCGGCGAAAGCGTTTTCGACCGCATTGGCGCGATGTGGGACGAGTCCGCGCGCATTCAGCGGCTTGAGCAAGAAAACCGCGACCTGCGCGCCTGGCGCGATCTCGCGCAACGGTTGGCTGAGCGCAATGCGCGCTACGAAGCGCTCCTGCGCATGCCTCGTGACACGTTCGGCGAGGGCGCTGACGTCGAACATTCGATCGCCGCGCAGCTGGTGCTCGATAGCGGCGGTCCATTCATGCGCACGCTTGTGGCTAACGCTGGGGCCGTGCATGGCGTGAGGGTCGGCTATATCGCTGTGAACGAGAACGGCCTCATCGGGCGCGTTGTCTCCGTGGGTCAGCAAACTTCGCGCGTGCTGATGCTGGACGATTACAATTCTCGAATTCCCGTACTCGGTGAAGCCTCGCGCGTGCGCGCCGTGCTCGCTGGTCAAGCCTCGCATCCACCCGAACTGTACACCGCGCCATTTCAGCAGCAGAATCCACGTCTCGACTTCATTGTCGGCGCACAAAGCTTGCGCGAAGGCGAGCGCATCATCACATCCGGCGATGGCGGTCTCTATCCGCGTGGCATTCCAGTTGGCCAAGCGCATCGCGACAGCGACGGGTCATGGCACGTCTCGCTGGCCGCCGCGCAGCGCCCGATCGATTTTGTGCGCATTCTTCCCTATGCGGGCATGGCCGCGCCGGAAGCGACCGCAACGCCAAACGAAGCGCCGCCGCTCAACTCCACATCAACTGTCGCTTCGATCGGCCGCAACACCATGGCGCCGCCTCCAACGCTAGCGCCAACGCCAGCGGTCGCGCGTCCGCGTCCTGCCACTGATCCAAACGCAGCGGCGCCACCACAGCCGTTACAACCAACGGCCACCCAACCAGCGCCAGTGACCGCAGCGCAGAACCATCCGCCAGCCCAGACGCCCCCGCGCGAACCAACCCAGACGCCGCCGGCAACCGCGCCCGCAGCGTCGCCCGCGGGAGGAGCGCCCCCCGTGGGAACGCCGCGATGATCGTGCGCGCGCCCAGCCGTTCCGTGCTTCGTGCCTGGGGTTTTGCGCTCGCTGTCGGCAGCGTGATCCTTCCCGCATTGCCGCTCGGAGGCCTCTTCGCGCAACCGCCTATTCCGCTCGCCGTGTTGTGGGCTGCCTATGGTTGGGCCGCTGAAGATGAGAGCAGCTGGCGCGCACCCGTGACCCTTATTTTGCTCGGTCTTCTCCACGATCAAATGGCCGGCGGCCCGTACGGTCTGTTTCCAGCCCTATATCTCTCTGCATATTTGATTGGGCGAGTTGCGGCCGTTGTGATGTCGTCACCCAACCTACTGTCGTTGTGGGGTGGATTTGCAGTCACGGCGTTGCTTACCGTCGCCATCGCTCGCGTCCTTGCGCCGCTGGGGCTGGGCGATAACGTTTCAGTGGAGCCATACGCGGAGGCCGCGCTTATCACGACGGCGCTGTTTCCGTTTGTACGTCCCCTCTACATGAGCGCCGGATCGGCTTCGCGCCCACAGCCGGGGGTCAGATAGGATGGCTCGCCCCAAGAAGATTGGCTCCACGCTTCCGAAGCGCGACGCGAACGTCATCTTCACGAGGCGCGCAGCGTTGATGTCGTTCATCGGCGTGGGCGTCATGGGCACGATTTTGGCGCGCATGGCGCAACTGCAAGCCTCCGACGCCATCGGCCACGAATATACCAACGCCGCCGACAATAATCGCTTCGACACGCGCATCGTGCCGCCGCCGCGCGGTGTCGTGTACGACCGCTTCGGCACTGTGCTGGCGCAAACCAGCAAGGACTACCAAGTCTCCATCGTTCAAAACGATGCGCCCGACGTCGTGGAATCCGTGCGGCGTGTCGCCGAAATTCTTGGTCTGGATTCCGAATGGGCGCGACGCGCGGTGATACGGGTTCGCGGCGGTTCGCGCTATGAGCCGCAGCCGATTAGAGAAGGTTTGACCTGGGAAGAGTTCAACGCCATCAACGTGCGCTTGCCCGAGTTGCGCGGCGTTGTCGCCAATTCGGCCGACGTGCGTGCTTATCCGTTTGACGTCGTCTACGCGCACCCGATCGGTTACGTGCAGAAGCCCACCCAGCGAGACATTGATCGCGCTCTGGCTGATCCAGAGCAGGGCGAAAGCCGCGCGGCGTACCTGCGCAATCCGCACGTGCGGGTCGGCAAGGCAGGCCTTGAAGCCAGCATGGAAGAGACGCTGCACGGGCAGGCCGGCTGGCGCAAAGTCATCGTCAATGCGCGCGGCGTCGAGATGGGTGAGGACGAGCGCGAACGCCGCGAACCGGTAGCCGGATCCGGTGTCGTGCTCACTATTGATCACGAATTGCAGCGCACCGCGATGCAAAGCTTCGGTGATCAAGCCGGCGCCTGCGTGGTGATGGACATCTACACCGGCGACATCCTGGTGATGGCGTCGACGCCGAGTTTCGATCCCAATCTCTTCGTCAACGGCATCGATACCGCCACCTTCTCGCAGCTCAATACCGACGAGAAGAAGCCGCTCTTCAACAAGGCCATCTCCGGCGGCTATCCACCGGGCTCGACCTTCAAGACCATGGTCGGGATCGCCGCCAAGCAAGCGGGCGTCGCCGACGATTGGCACGTTGGCTGCCCCGGCTTCTTCTCCTATGGCGGACGCGACTTCCATTGCTGGAAGCGCGGCGGTCACGGCAGTGTCGACCTACACCGCGCGATCCGCGAAAGCTGCGACGTCTATTTCTACAACGCGGCTTTGCGCGCCGGTCCGGAGCGCATTGCCGCCGTGGCCCGCGAATTTGGCCTCGGTGTGGCGCACGATGTCACACTACCGAACGTGCTCGCCGGCCTCGTTCCGGATCCAACGTGGTGGCTCGCGCACCGCCACGAACAATGGACCGGCGGCCTGACTGTCAATTACGGCATCGGCCAAGGCTCGCTTATCGTCACGCCGCTGCAGCTTTGCGTGCAGGCTGCGCGTATCGCCAACAACGGCAAAGCCGTGGTGCCGCGCCTCGTGCGTGAAGCGCCGGGCGTCACCCCGCCACGGCAGCCGCCCACCATGACCGGCATTGCGCCCGAGCACTTGGCGCAAATCCGCGGCGGCATGTACGGCGTCTGCAATGAGGGCGGAGGCACCGCCACACGCGCCGGCGCCATGATCGGCTTGTCGCGTCGGCCTGACGGTGTCGTCGTCGACACCGCCCAAGCACCCGCTGGATCGACGCCGCTACAGATCGCTGGCAAAACCGGCACCAGCCAAGTCCGGATCATCACCGCCGCTGAACGCGCGCGCGGCGTCATCTCCAACGATCAGCTGCCCTGGGCGTTGCGCGACAACGCACTTTTCATTTCCTGGGGCCCGTTCGACAACCCGCGCTACGCCTGCGCGGTCGTCATCGAGCATGGCGGCCACACCAATGTCGAGTTCGACGCGCCAATCGTCACCGCGCGTGTGTTGCGTGAAACCTTCCTGCGCGATCCAGCCAACCGCGCCGCCGCGCGTTTGGCCGCGCTCGAGCCGCAAGCAGGACAACCGGCGAGGCAGTCCGTATGACCATCGCCGCCGCCACCAGTTCCAACTCATTGTTTGACCGCTTCGCTAAGCTCAACTGGGGCATCATTACCATCCTGTGCATCCTCGCCATGATCGGCGTCGCCATGCACTTTTCGGAATCCGCATCGGCCGGCGACATCTGGACCAACATGCCGCTTACCCACGGCCTGCGGTTCTTGATGCTGCTGTCGCTCATGATTCTCGCCGCCATGTTCCTCGACGCTCGGTTTTGGCTGGCGATCGCGTACCCTCTCTATGCCGGCGCTCTGCTGCTGTTGCTTGCCGTCACCGCCTTCGGCGCGACGCGGCTAGGCGCCACGCGTTGGCTCGACCTCGGTCCGATCTCGCTGCAACCTTCTGAGCTGATGAAGGTTGGCTTGGTGCTGGCGCTGGCGCGCTACTACCACCAGCTCGATCCGCGTCGCACGGGCACCGTGCTTTGGAGCATTCCGCCCTTTCTGATGATCGGTGCGCCTGCCGCACTTATCATGAAGCAGCCCGATTTGGGCACCGCCATGCTGATCGTCTTCTCCGGAATCATCATCATGTTCGTGGCCGGACTTCTCTGGCGCATCATCATCGCCGGGGCCGCTGTCGGTGTGGGCGGCGCGCTCTTCGCCTACAAATACCTGCTCCACGGCTACCAACGAACACGCGTCGATGTCTTCATAGGCGCCACCGACGATCCGCTCGGCGCCGGCTATCACGTGCTGCAATCGAAAATCGCCATCGGCTCCGCCGGCCTGTTCGGCCGCGGCTACTTGCAAGGCACCCAGAGCCAGCTCGACTTTCTGCCGGAAAAACACACCGACTTCATTTTCACGATGATCGTCGAGCAATTCGGCTTCGTCGGCGGGGCAGTGGTCCTTGGTCTTTTCGCTGCGCTTATGGCGCTCTCGCTGCAGGTAGCGATGCGCGCGCGTTCGCTGTTCGGAAAACTTGTCTCCGCGGGTGTCGCCGCGACGCTCGCCAGCTACGTCTTCATCAACACCGCCATGGTGATCGGCCTCGTGCCTGTCGTCGGCGTGCCGCTGCCGATGATCTCCTTCGGCGGCACTGCCATGACCACGCTGATGGTCGGCTTCGCCATCGTGCTCAGCGTCGATCTCCGCCGTGACCAGCACGGCGCGAGAGGGCTGCTCTGGTAGGGCAGGTGTCGGGTGTCAGGAATCAGGCGTCACTTCAGCCTTGAGATCAAGCTATTCAACATCTTGGCAATTTCAGTGTAACTTGCGTGCAGTCCCTCGAATGTCTTGGCGTCTAAGTACCTAAGTCTTTCGCGAAGCGGCACCAAAGCAACGTCTCATCGGTGCTTCCCAATGCGATGAGCGCGAAGCGTCCAAATTCTGCAGAAGATCCTTGTTGCCGTCCGCGCCCTTCGGTGAGATTGGCGCCTTTGCTTGATCGGCGTAGTTGGCTTGCGAACTCCTATTGCTCGTGTTTCGGAAGGCTCATGCAAAGGCGATGAGCTTCGAGCGCAGCGGCGTAGGCTTTCTGGAACACCGTCATGGCCCAGATGGAGGGTCCTGAGGTTGGCTCGGTGCGTTCCGTCATGACACCTGGCGCCTGATACCTGATACCTACCAAAGCCCTTTGGTGAGCATCGCATCAGTCCCGCGCACCAGCGCGTCGATGATGCCAGGCTCGAGGCTCGAATGGCCGGCGTCGGGGATGATTTCCAATTCTGCTTCCGGCCAGCGCTGCTTCAGCGCCCAGGCGGACGCCATTGGGGTACACATGTCGTAACGGCCGTGCGCGATGCGGCAGGGGATGTGCCGCATGCGCGGCGCTTGGTCGAGCAGCCAGCCGTCCGTTTCGAAGAAACCGTTATTCATGAAGTAGTGGTTCTCGATCCGTGCGAACGCCTCGACGAACCGATCCTCATTGAAGCGCGAAGGCAGTGCGCTCGGCCCGGCGATGGAAATCGTCTCACCTTCCCAGCGCGCCCAGGCACGCGCCGCCTTCAACCGCGTCTCGCGGTCCGGCGAGGTCAGCCGCTTGTGATATGCCTGCAAGAAGTCGCCCCGTTCGCCCTCGGGAATGGCGCTCGCGTAGCGCTCGAACGCATCGGGGAAAACATTGCTGGCCCCGTTCTGATAGAACCAATCGATTTCCGCTTTTCGCAGCAGGAAGACGCCGCGCAGCACCAAACCGGCTACGTGCTCGGGATGCTTCGCCGCGTACGCCAACGCCAGCGTGGAGCCCCACGAGCCGCCGAACACCAGCCACTTGTCGATACCTAACTTCTCGCGCACGCGCTCGATGTCAGCCACCAAATCCCATGTCGTGTTCTCGCGGATCTCCGCGTGCGGCACGGACCGCCCGCAGCCGCGCTGATCCATCATCACCACGCGATAGCGCGCCGGATCAAAAAAGCGGCGCATTTCCGGCGAGAGACCGCCGCCGGGCCCTCCGTGCAGGGCCAGCGCCGGGCGCCCGCGCGGCGCGCGCGCTGCTCTCGCTCTCTCAACTCACGCGCATCGTGCTTGGGCCAGCCATCGCTTTCTGGGCTGACGGCCACGCTGATCGACGCACCCCCATCCGCTTGCTCGCGCCGGCCGCCATCGCGGCCTTCATCGTCTTCTTTTTTCTTGCGCATGATTTCACCACCCTACTGATCACCGGATTTGCCGCGCTCACGCTCATGAACGCCATCGTGCCGCTGGTGGAGTCAGCCGCCTTGCGCGCCACCGCTCAGGGAAAAGTGAGTTATGGTTTCGTACGCGGCATCGGTTCGGTGAGTTTCATCATCTCGAACGTGGGCGGCGGCATCCTCATCGCACGCTTCGGTCTCGACGCCGTCATCGTCTGGGTTTTGGTCGCGCTCTCCCTGGTGGTGCTCACAGCATGGCGTGCTCTGCGTGCCGATCCGCCGCTCGCTGCGTCTCATGCTTTGACGTTCGCCGCGCGTGTCCAGGCTGTGCGCAATCTCCTGCGCAACAAGCGCTATCTGACCCTGATCATATCGTGCGGTCTCATCCAGGCGGCGCACGGCTTCTACTACGGATTCTCAACGCTGGTCTGGCGCAGCCAAGGCATCGCGCCAGAAACCATCGGCGTGCTTTGGGCGATCGGCGTCAGCGTCGAGGTGGCGTTTCTCTGGAATCTGCGAACCTTCGAGCGGTGGCTATCTCCGGAAGCGCTGATCCTGATTGGCGCTTTCGGCGGTGCGCTGCGCTGGATGCTGCTGGGGTTCGGCCCAACTGGCGCCGTCCTGTTGCCGCTGCAGACCCTGCATGCGGTCTCTTTCGCGACAACACACGTCGGGGCCATGCGGCTACTCACCCGCGAGGCGCCGGAAAACGCCGCCGCCATGGCGCAGACCCTTTATTCGGCGTTGTCGTCTGGGTTGTTGCTCGGCGGCGCCAGTCTGATCTCCGGAATTCTTTTCGACGCGAGTGGGGCGCATGGTTACTGGGCGATGTCAGTGATGGCGTTCGCCGGTGGCTTGATCGCCCTGAGTTTGCTGGCGCCCACACCGCGTTCGAGCTCCGAGCATCGTTAACAACTCGCCTCGCGCGGGAACAAACTCCTCGCAAGCTTGCTCGGTCACGTTACCCGATCTTTTCTGTTAGGCGTTACCGGTTGGGGACCGGACTGACGACGCGAGGAACAATGCCCGAAGCGGCCGCCGCTTTCGATCTCGTTGAGAACGACCGCACGCCTGTGTTGGCGCTGCGCGGTGACTGGACGGTCGACACCATCGCCAGCGTCGAGGCGGATCTGCGCGCACTCGATTTGAAATCGGGCAGCGCCGTCGATGTCGCGAGGCTTGGGCGAATGGACATGGCTGGCGCCTATCTTGTCGTTCGCACGATGAGCGCCGCTCACGCGGGCGAGCAGAGTGAACTGGATATTCGCGGCGAGCACGCTAACGCCAGGCGCCTGCTCGACGCCGCACGCAAGGCCGCCACCGAACCCGCGCCGCTGCCTGAGCATCTCCACGGCTGGAGAGGCTTGCTCGAACGCATCGGCAGGGCCGTGGCCGCCATTGGCGAGGAACTGATCGAGTCGATTTCCTTCTTTGGCCAAACGCTCGCGACCCTGGCCGGCTTGGCGGCCAATCCACGCCGCATTCGCGCCGTTTCGATTGTGCATGTCATGGAAGAGGCGGGTCTGAACGCGCTTCCCATAGTGGTGCTGCTCGCCTTCTTCATCGGCCTTGTCATCGCCTACCTCGGCGCTCGTATCCTCGGCGACTTCGGCGCCTCGGTATTCACGGTTGAGCTCGTCGCCTTCTCGATGATGCGCGAATTCGGCGTCGTCATCACCGCTGTGCTCTTGGCGGGGCGCACCAACAGCGCCTTCACCGCCGAGATCGGCGCCATGAAGATGCGCCAGGAAATCGACGCCATGCGCACCATGGGGATTCAGCCCATGGAGTCGCTCGTCGCGCCGCGCGTCGTCGCCATGCTGATCATGACACCGCTGCTGACTTTTGGCGCAATCATGGCGGGTCTGCTTGGAGGTTTGCTCGTCTGCTGGTCCGATCTTGGCATCAGCCCTGTAATGTTCTTCTCGCGCATTGCCGACGAAATTCCCGCCAGGCACTTCTGGGTCGGCATGGTGAAGGCGCCGGTGTTTGCGCTGGTGCTCACCGTCATCGCCTGCAAGCAGGGTCTCTCCGTCGGCGGCGATGTCAACTCGCTCGGCCGTCACGTCACGTCGTCGGTCGTGCAGGCCATCTTCATGATCATCCTGCTCGACGCGCTCTTCGCCATCTGGTTCCTGGAGATGGACCTGTGAGCGAAGACGTCGCCATTCGCGTGCGCGGCCTGGGTTCGCGCTTCGGCCGTCAGGTCGTCCACTGCGACCTTGACCTCGACGTCAAGCGCGGTGAAATCCTCGGCGTCGTCGGCCCCTCCGGTTCAGGCAAATCGGTGCTGCTGCGGGAGATCGTCGGTCTCGACAAACCCACCGCCGGCACAGTCGAATTTCCGTTCCTAGAACAGTCGGGTCG